>PLEG01000112.1 GCA_003136975.1 Gemmatimonadota bacterium
TGGGGACTATTCCTCCAGCGCGAATTTTCATGGCGTCACCGTGTGCACAAGCGAAGCACAAAGGCCGATCACATCATCCGCGGGTGTCACGAATGAATTTCGCGCCCTTCTTCAGCCGACTTGTACACGGATTCCACGAGCTTCTGCACGACAAGCTGGTCGGTCGGTAGCTTGTACGGCGCCTCGTCCCGAAGCATCGCGATGAAGTGCGCCAGTTCCGCGCGGTAGCTCTGAATGAACGCGCTCTCGCGCGCCGCGGCTCCGCTCGGCGACACATCACTCGGCTTGCCGTTCAGTAATTTCACTACGCGTAACGGCGCGAGCCGCGCACTGCCACGCGACGCGCGGGTCTCGAACCACCATCTGTCACCTTCACCGACGTAGTTCCACGCAACGTCTGCCGTGAACAGAAGGCCACCAGCGAACTCGATCTGCACTGCCATGCTGTCCTCGACGGCGCTGGCGCCACGCACGCGATCGAATTGCGCGCTCACGCGCACGGCGTCGGGGAAATCGGTCAGCCAGAGCGCGAGATCGAGCAAGGGATACCCAAGCTCAAGGAACGCACCGCCACCCGCTTCCGGACGACGATAGCGCCAACCACTCTGCGGTCCGCGAAACTGGTAATGCCCACCGCGAATTCCGGTTATCGCGCCAAGTTCACCGCCGCGCACGAATCGCTGGAGCTGCTGAACGTCGGTCCTGAAACGGTGATTGTTGCCAACCACGACCTTCCGGCCCGCTGTTCGAGCCGCTGCGAGAATGCGTTCCACGCCATTCGAGGTGAGCGATAGCGGCCGCTCGCACAACACGTCGACACCTGCCCTGAGCGCGGCAAGGACGTGCGGCTCATGCAGATGGTTGGGCGTCGCGATAACTACCGCGTCAACCTGATCGAAGTCGAACAGATCATCGATGTCCGTGAACACGTCGCGCACGCCAAAGCGCTCAGCCAGCGAACGTGCCTTGGGCCCGTCATTGTCACACAGCGCCACCAGCACGGCGCCGCGCGCCTTGGATAGCACCGGCAGGTGAGCGAGCTGCGATATCGCACCCGCTCCCACGACAGCGACGCGAACCGGTGGTGTTGACGGCATCCCCTAAATTACTCGGCCGATCGTGGTTCCCGGATAGTACGTGTGAAGAATGGTCACTGCGTCCTGTCCGGCCCGCGCGCGCGCTATCGCTCCCCACTGATCCATCCCCACACCGTGGCCGTTCCCGGAACCGCGAATCGTCAGCTGAGTCACGCGCCCATCCCGGCCGGTAGCCTGTTCAAAGCTGAATAATGTGCTCGGCAAAATGTCGCCGCCAGCAGCGCGGAGGACGAAGCGGACATCATTGCCCCGGACCGTGAAGCTTCCACGATCCGTTTCGAATACAAGGCCCGCTATGCGGCCGGATGGCGTGCGTCCGGTTTCGGTAATCTTTCGCAACGTGCCAACACGCCCACGCGGCGCGGAGGAGTACTGCGGCAGATAGCGATCGAGCAATGCGCCGAGCGCCGATGCGTCGAGCGAGCGCGTCCACCGGAAGCGAGGAGAGTCTTCACCGTAATAGTGATCCGTGCCGGGAATCCTGTCGCTCACCGACACGAGATACGGCTCGTCACCACTGCGCCAAACCTCGCTGGCAGCCGCGGTGACACCGCCAGAGTTCGAGTGGTATGGCGCGTTGATCACCTTCCCGCCATACATCATCACCATGTTGGTCGTCGCGCTAACAGCTGCGTCAGATAATGGCCGCTCCGCATCCGCGCCGCCGTACACCTGATCCGTAGTGGTTGCGACCATGTCATACGGGCGGGAGTCGTCCATGCGCGTGTACGTAAAGCTTCTCGCGGCAATCGCTTGTGCTTCGACCGCCGCACTCTCTACCGCTGTCCGATTGGTACCGATCTCGAGCGGGACAACGCCACGCAGGTACGACTCGACACCCACACGATTGATCACCGACACGCCGTCGTTCGAAATCGCAAGCCCGATCTCACCACGATACCGATGTCCATCAAAACCAACGAGTGCACCCGCACCAACGGGCCGAGCGATCAGCGGCCCGCGCGCCGATGGAATCGAGATTCCGCTCGCAACGAGCATTCCGTCGCGCACAGAAACGGTGAAGCTGTCGTCCGCGTGCAGTTGCGCGAGCAGCTTGCCGGATGGACCCTCGTAAATACTCCAGTCGCCAGTAGCGTAGAGGCGCGCCGATTGCCGTGCGAGTGCGAGCGCGATACGCACCGTCTGGTCATTGTCGTCACGCGACACGCCGCCTGCGGGTCGTGCCATTGGCTGCGCCGCGGTCGATCGGTGGCCGACTATCGTTGGCAACACGGTCGCCGGCATGTCGGCAACTCGAACCGTCGCGGCAATGTCGCTGCCATTCGCCGAGTCTGGCGGAAGCGAGAGCGGCGGAAGGTTGCTGCGGGGCGGCGCTGGTGCAGCCGCAACCGGAGTCGGCGCCTGGGCCGGATGCTTGACCGTTCCGGCGCACGCGGCCAGAAAGATAGATGCGAATACGAGCGCGGACTTCACGCTCATAGGACGCACGAGGGTCACCGTCCGAAACTTCCGATTGTCGTGGACACTAACGGGAGTTGCCGACGGAGTGCGGCGCCGATGTCGGACGCGGGCGCGCTGATCACCCGAACCGTCTCGGCGCTGAAGTCGTAATCGTCCACGACCTCGCGCGGAATCACCTCGAGCAGTGTTCCCGGCGCGAACGTCTGGTCAAGATACGTGACTCCGTCAATGTCGTCAGCCTGCCACGGTAGGCGCGCGACGGCCAGCCCGGTCACGTCGTCGATCCGGTCTACCAGCGCCTGCACCGGTGTCCCCAGGCGCGCTTCGTAGCGCTCCGCGGTGATCATTCGCTGGAGATCCACCACCCGTTCCAGGCGGTCCTGCTTCACCGACTCTGGCACGTCGTCCTCGAGCTCGGCGGCGCGCGTCCCTTCCTGCGGCGAATATGTGAAGACGCCAACACGCTCGAACTGAACGTCCTCGAGGAACGCCAGAAGCTGCTCGAAATCATCGATGGTCTCACCTGGAAATCCAACGATGCACGTTGTACGAATCGCGAGCTGTGGTACGGCTTCACGAAAGCGCGCAACGTTCGCGCGAATGGTGCGCGCGCGCTCCGGGCGCCGCATCCGTTCGAGCACGGTGTCCGACGCATGCTGGATCGGCATGTCGATGTACGGCATGATACGAGGCTCGCGCGCCACCACGTCGAGCAGTTGCGGAGTGATCCCGGTGGCGTACAGGTACAGCATGCGTATCCACGGAATCGTCGTCTGGTCGACGAGCATCTGCAGCACATCGGGGAGTCGCACCTGACGGTCGCGGATGTCCCGCCCGTAATGCGCGAGATCCTGCGCAACAAGGTTGATCTCACGCGCGCCCTGCATCTCGAGAAGCTGCGCCTCGGCAACCACTTCGTCCGGCGCGAACGAGCGGTGCTTGCCTCGCATCAGCGGGATCGCGCAGAATGCGCAGCCGTGATCACATCCTTCGCTGACCTTGAGATAGCGCACATGCGGAAGATCGCCGCTGTACAGCCTGACGCCCGGATGCTCCAGCATTCGGTCGCCCGTGAGTACTCCGCGATTCGCGAGCTCTTCGATCAGGCGATCAGTCTCGGATGCGCCAAGGAATAGATCCACTTCCGGCAACGCTTCCTGAAGCTCACCCTTGTGTCGCTCGACCATGCATCCGACGGCCACGACGGTGCTGCACACGCCCGTGATCTTGTACTCGCCCGCCTCGACCAACGCATCCAGCGATTCCTTCTTTGCTGCATCGATGAATCCGCACGTATTCACTATTATCACGTCGGCTTCGCCGAGGTCCGTCGTCATTTCTCCGCCGTACGCGGCGAGTTGTGCGAGATAGCGCTCCGAGTCCACGGTGTTCTTGTCACATCCGAGTGTGACCAGCCCTACCCTCATGCGCCGAGGAACGATTCGAGCGCGCGCTTCTTGGAATGGTGGCGCAGCTTGAGTAGCGCGCGGTCCTTGATCTGCCGCACGCGCTCGCGCGTGACACCGAGCACATCGCCGATTACTTCGAGCGTCATCGGCTCATCGCCGTCAAGGCCGAAATACATGCGCAGCACGCGTGCTTCGCGCGGCTTGAGAACGAGCAGCGATTGGTGAACACATTCGATGAGAGCCTTCTCGAAAGTTTCTTCGTCAGGTAGAAGGCGGTTGGTGTCTGCAAGATGATCTATTAGCGAGTTGTCTTCGCCCGGCGTCATTGGCGCGTCGAGCGAGAGGTGCGTGTGCGAGATCGCCATGGTGCGGGAGACCTCTTCTTCCGTAATACCCAGCCCTTCGGCGATCTCGAGATGCGTCGGTTCCCTGCCGAGATCCTGCAGCAATAGCGCCGCGCGCTTTCCGATTCGGTGAAGATCGCCAGCGCGGTTGAGCGGCACGCGAACGATGCGTGATTGCTCGGCGAGCGCCTGCAATATTGCCTGGCGAATCCACCAGACGGCGTAAGAGATGAACTTGATCCCCTTGGTCTCGTCGAAGCGCTTGGCGGCGCGCATAAGACCCAGGTTTCCCTCGTTGATCAGATCCGAGAGATTCACGCCCTGGTTCTGATACTTCTTGGCGACCGACACCACGAAGCGAAGATTGGCGCGAACCAGCTTGTTCATCGACTCTTCGTCGCCCGCGCGGATTCCGATCGCCAGCTCAGCTTCCGCCTCCCTCGTTATCAGCGGAAACGCACTGATATCACGGAGGTACTGATCCAGCAGACCCTCGTCAACACTTTCCTTCCGCTTGGCCGGCAGCTTCATCCGTTCTAATTCTACCCAGACACCAACGAGTTGAAAGGGGGCGCGTAATTATAGGATGTATCCGGTAGTGATCCGACCTATCGAACAATCGTTCCGAGACGACGCCAGCGCGCGTCAGTCAGCCAGCTCCAGGTCGATGCACTGTCCGGGCGGTAGCTGAAGTACACGAACATCGGACGCCCACGGACCAGCGAGTCCGGGACGAATCCCCAGTATCGGCTGTCGAGCGAGTTATCCCGGTTGTCACCGAGCACGAACAGATCGCGTGGCGGGACAACCAGTGGTCCCCAGTTGTTGCGCGATGGCCAGTACGATTCGCTCGCGCGCGCCGACTTGACGAGGTAATCGCGCTGCCAGCGAAACTCATCGGCCGACATATCAGCGTCGGCCGACGTGTGAGTTACGTAGTTCTCGGTGAGCGTCGCTCCGTTGCGCTGAAGCACACCCTCGCGCATGAGCAGAGTATCGCCCGGCACGCCAACCACGCGTTTGACGAAATTGATGGTCGGATCGGATGGCCACTTGAATACGATCACGTCGCCGCGGCGCGGTTGCCGAAATGCCGGCAGACGAAAGTGCGTGAACGGTATCTCGGGCCCGTACACCATCTTGTCCACCACCAGAAAATCGCCGACCAGGAGCGTGCGCTGCATGCTTGGCGTCGGGATCTTGTACATCTCGACGACCAGAGCGCGGGTTACCAGAAACAGCAACACCGACGCGCTCAATTGCAACATCGCCCGCAGCAATCCACGCATCATTATCTCAATCTTCCTCTGGAAGAACGACGCTGTGCACAACAAAGGTCGTCATTCCCGCGAAAGCTGGAATCCATGTTCCTCCTCTTTTCCCTTCCGTACATGGAGCCCGGCTTTCCGGATTCAGTCCGGAGTACCCAGGTACATGTCGATCTGTGCGCGCTGTAGCGTGCCAGAGTAATCGACGTAGCCGACCTTGGTTTCGGAATAGAACTCGTAAACTTCCCAGCCACCCTCGCGGTGTCCATTTCCCGTCTGCTTTACACCGCCAAACGGGAGATGTGCCTCGGCGCCGATGGTCGGCGCGTTGATGTAGGTGATGCCGTTGTCGAGCTGCTCGAGTGCGCGGAAGGAGAGGTTCACATCCTTCGTGTACAATGATGACGACAGTCCGTACTTGACGCTGTTGTTGATAGCGAACGCCTCATCAGCCGTCGATACCCGGATGACCGAGAGCACTGGCCCGAATATCTCTTCATTCGCGATGCGGTGACCAGGTTCGACACGGCTGAAGATCGTCGGCTCGTAGAAGAGACCGTCGTCAAGGCCGGCACCGGTAGGACGGCGCGCACCGCAAACTATGTCGGCCCCATCGGTCTGACCGACATCGACGTAGTGCTCGATCTTCCGGAGTGCAGCCTCGTTGATCAGGGGACCGACGTCGGTGCCTTTCTTTCGGCCGTCGCCGAGCTTGAGCGCCTTGGTACGCTCGATGAGCATGCCGAGGAAGTTGTCGTGTATTCCCTTCTGGAGAATCAGGCGGCTGGTTGCGGTGCAGCGCTGTCCGGTAGTGCCGAACGCGCCCCACAGCGCGCCTTCGAGCGCGAGATCGAGATCAGCGTCATCGAGCACGATCTGCGCGTTCTTTCCGCCCATCTCGAGCGAGAGACGCTTGTGCATGCGGCCGCAAGTCGCACCGACCATGCTGCCCGTGGCAGTAGATCCGGTGAACGATATGAGCGGTACATCGGGATGCTCGACCAACGGCGCGCCGACATCCTCACCGGTTCCGTGAAGCAGCTGAATGACTTCTGGCGGAAGACCTGCGTCGAGTAGAATCTCCACTAGCAGAGTGCCGGTGTGCGGCACATCTTCCGCCGGCTTGAAGATCACCGAGTTCCCGCACACGAGCGCGGGGAACATCTTCCACGTGGGGATAGCCATGGGAAAGTTGAACGGACAAATCAAGCCAGCGACACCGATTGGACGGCGATAGCTCATCGCCCACTTGCTGCGCGACTCCGATGGAACTGTGCGTCCCGAGAGTTGGCGACCCATTGTCGCGGCGTAGTATGCAGTATCGATGCCTTCCTGAACATCGCCGCGCGTTTCGGTAAGCGGCTTGCCCATTTCGCGCGTCATCGCGTTCGCTATCTCTTCCTTGCGCGCCGTGAGCAGATCACCGGCCTTGCGCAGAACGTCGCCACGTTGCGGCGCGGGCGTTGCTTTCCACAACTCGAATCCGCGCTTGGCGCTCGTAACAGCGCGCTCGACATCGGTTGAGTTGGAAAGCGGAAACTTCCCGATCACGTCATTGAGATCTGCCGGATTGCGGTTGTCGAAATAGTTGCCTGTCGACGGCTCGACCCACTCACCCGCGACGAAGTTCTTGAAGACTTTCATTATTGGACGTTCTTGTAGAGCGTGACTTTGCCATCGGCAATGCGGATATCGCCGATGTAACTGGGAAGCGGAATCGGGAACGCGTCTGGAGCGATTCCTTGAGGCGACTCGCGCCGGATCTGCTGGACGAGCCTTGGAAGCATCGACTTTGGCACGGTGAGCGCATGGATCTGCGCCTTGGTGACGTGCATCTGAGCGAGACCCGGGTGCACCAGATCGACGCGTCCGGCGAGCTCAACCGTATCGCGTGCGCCGAGCATTGACGCCAGCGGACCGAGTGCGCGCTCAGCACCGAGCTCGCG
>PLEG01000080.1 GCA_003136975.1 Gemmatimonadota bacterium
CTGGATCAACACCGACGATCGCGACGCGGGCAAATACCTGCGTTTGATGACGCTGATGGATCGTGACACCATCGATGGCCTCGAGCGCGAAGCTACGGAACACCCGGAGCGGCGGGACGCGCAATCCGCGCTCGCGCACGAAATCACGTCTCGCGTACACGGCGCGGAGTCCGCAACCATCGCGCGCGAAGTTTCGCTCGTACTGTTCGGTCGCGGCGAAGTGTCAGGCTTGTCCGGCGCGGCGCTCGCCGCGCTCGCGCGCGAGGTGCCGAGCGCGACGGTTACACGTGGCGAGTCGCTCACGCTTCCGGATCTCTTCGTGCGCGCGAACCTTGTCAAGTCAAAGGGAGAAGCACGCCGGCTCGCGGAGCAGGGCGGCGCGTACGTGAACGGCGAGCGGGCGGGAGTCNNTCATTCCCGCGAACGCGGGAATGACGGCATTCGACATGCGCGGCACTTCCGATGCGCCAGCTTTTCTAAGCTGCCGCCTCTACTCCGTTACAGCGGTGGCACATTCGGCTCGGCACTCGAGCCCCACAGCTGCTTCAACCGCGCATCGCGCCCGCATCCCACCCGATACAGGTTGTACTGAATCGGATTCCGGTCGGCGTAATGCTGGTGATAGTCCTCCGCCGGCCAGAACGTAGAAGCCGCCACGATCTGCGTGACGATCGGCGACTTGAACAGACCCGACTTATCCAATTCTGCCTTTGACGCCTCTGCCGCTTTCCTCTGCGCGTCGTTGTGGTAGAAGATCGCGGTGCGATACTCGTTGCCGTGATCGCAAAACTGCGCCTCACGCGTCACTGGATCGATGTTGTGCCAGTAGATGTACAACAACTTCTCATACGTCACCTTCGCGGGATCGTAGTGCACCTCTACCGACTCGGCGTGGCCGGTGCCGCGCGTGCCGACGTCGTCGTAGGTCGGCTTCGCCTTTGTGCCGCCGGTGTATCCCACCGTTGTTGAAATCACACCGGTCGTATGGTCGAAAGGGCGCTCCATGCTCCAGAAGCACCCGCCAGCGAATGTCGCGGTGTCCCTCTGCGCCGCTTGCGGCAGCGGCCGCGTGGGCGCCGCGGCGGCGGCCGTGGTGCTTGCCGCGCCGAGTGCGATAATGAGCGAAACGAGCCGTAGTCGGAGCATGGCAGAAACCGGTCTGTGGATGATGGTGATTGGAGACACCTTTCCCTGCATATTCTATACGCCCAAAGTCGTCCGGTGGTTCTGTGATGACTCGATGCTCGTCGCCGACGACAGGCCGGACTCTGCCTTCCGCCAGGCGCCGACGTACTCTGGCAGCACGGGCGAGACCGCTCCCGGCAAGATCGCCTGGGCGACTCGCGTTGCCGAAAGCGTGCCGCCGGATCGCTTGAGGAATCGTACCCGAACGAGCCCGATTGCGATGACGCGCCCCCGACGCAGGAAGATCTGTCGCAGGTAGAAGGACTTGTCGTCCCATCCGAGTGTGCGTGTCCGAATCTCGAACCGCGCGAACATGGGGAGCGATTCCCGAAAGCGAATCGCCTCGGAGGCGACCACGGGATACCAGTCGCGGCCGTTCAAAATCGCGTGAACACCGCTTCGGATGATTCCATCGGCGCGACCAAGATCCATCAGTGTCAGATAGCGACCATTGTTCATGTGCATCAACACATCAACGTCAGTCGGCCAGACCCTGAAGCTCAGAGATGTCTCGTCAAGAGGTTGAACCCGCGATCTCCAGCGCGCCATTAGCAGCACGCGGATCATCCGCAAGATGAGATTCATCGTGCAGCTCGCGTCACGGGATCAGCTACCGCGCTTGCGTAGTTGCTGGATCTGGCGGCGGTCACGCTTGCTCGGCCGCCCTGGATCTTCCGCGCCTGCCGCGACTTCCATTCGTCGTTGTTCGAGCAAGGCCTCGCGTGCGGCACGACTTTCGGCGAGCTCCTCGTACAGTGTTGCGGCTACAGTAGCGGGGCCGCGGCGGTCGGACACCGACTTTACGATGACGCGATGCTCATAGAGTCCCGCGCGTATGCGCACATCGTCACCCACCTTGACGCCTTTCGATCGTTTGACCCGTTCACCGTTCAGATGAACCTTTCCGCCGTCGATGGCCTCGGCGGCGAGCGCGCGAGTCTTGAAAAACCGAGCGGCCCAGAGCCATTTGTCCAGCCGAGTCGCTTCAGCGGTATCAGTTGCGGCGTGCATGCTATTCGCCTCCGCCAACCTGGCGCGGGTCCAGAGCGTCGCGCAAGGCGTCGCCGAGCAAGTTGAAGCCGAGGACCGCCGCACCGATCGCCAGACCTGGCGCGAGCGAAGTCCATGGCGCGTTTCGAAGCTGATCGAGGTCGCGCCCATCGGCGATCATGCTCCCCCAACTTGCCGTCGGTGGTTGAATCCCGAGTCCAAGAAATGATAGCGCTGCCTCGGCCATTATCGCACCAGCGATTCCAAGTGTAGCGGCAATAACTACGGGGCCAACGACGTTGGGAAGAACGTGCCACAACATTATGCGCTGGCCCTTTGCGCCGAGTGCGCGAGCAGCCTGCACGTATTCGAGATCTCGCACCACCAGCACCTGGCCACGAACCAGTCGCGCCATTCCGGCCCAACCGACGACTCCGATCGTAACGAACACCACACCCATCGACGGTTGCAGCGCTGCCGACATTGCGATGAGCAACAGCAGAGTGGGAAACGCCAGCGTCACATCGGCCAATCGCATGACCACTTCATCCACCCATCCGCGATAGAACCCAGCGAGCAAGCCGAGAGTTACACCAAGACTAACAGCGATCGTTTGCGAAACGAGACCAACCGCGAGCGACACGCGTGCGCCGTAAACCAGCCGCGCCCACACGTCGCGTCCCTGCACGTCGGTACCGAGCCAGTGCGCCCGTGAAGGCGGATCGAGCAGGTTGATCAGGTCTATCGCGTTGGGATCCTGCCCTGCTACGAGCGGTGCAAAGACCGCCATGACGATCATTATCGCGATAACCGCGATGCCGATTCGCGTTCTCGTGTCGCCGCGAAGCCGGTCGACAGTACTCACAGGCTCGGATCCCGGAGCTCTGGTGGCGTTCCGTCAGGCTGGCGGCGCCAGCGGCGATGATGCCAGAAGTACTGCTCCGGCGCGGAACGTACCCAACGCTCGAGTATCGCCGTGTAGTTCGCGACGATCGCATCGACGTCCGCCTCGCGATCGCCTGTCCGGATGATCGGCACGCGCTCAACGCTCACGCGGTAGCGACCGCTTGGCTGGCGCAACGCGGTAACGAACAAAGTTGGCGTGTCATATTTCATGGCGAAGACGGCTGCGCCACGCGGCGTCTTGGCGGGACGGCCAAAAAATGTAACGAAGGTGGAAGCGAGTCCCATCACACCCTGATCCGACACGAATGCGACTGCCCGTCCCTCGCGAAGTGACCGCGGAGTTCGGCGTGCGGCGTCTTTATCGCGAACCACAGTCATCCCGAGCGATCCGCGCGTCTCGTTGATGTACGCGTCGAACAGCGGGTTCGCCTGGGTGCGCACGATCACATCCATCGGCACGCCACGGGCTGCTACATATGCGCCGGCAAGCTCCCAGTTACCAAGATGACCCGTAACGAGTACAGCGCCATTCCCGCGAGACATCGCGTCCTCGACCAGCTCGAACCCTTCGGCTGACTCGACCATCTCGAGCACACCCTTCTGGCCAATTGACGGAAGCAGCGCTGTCTCGATCGACGAACGCCCGAGATGCGCGTATGACCTGCGCGCGAGTGCCTGTACTTCATCGCCGGACAATTCAGGAAATGCTGCGGCGATCTGACTCTCGACAACATGACGGCGAATGCCGAGCGGCTTGTAGCCAAGGGTGCAAAGCTTCGCCCCGAACACACATGCAGCGTTCCACGGCAACGCGTGGAGCGTGCCGATGACCGACCGCAGAGCATAGTACTCCGCACGGTGCGAGGCAGTTGGGCGCGGTGCTTCAGCCATTTGCCACACTCTCTCTGACGAAGCGTGCCGTGTCGTGCGCAACCCGATTCCAGTTCAAGTACATCTCGACTGATTCACGTCCCGCCATCCCCATCTCGCGGCGAATCTCCGCGTCGCGCAGGAGCGACGCTATCGCATCGG
>PLEG01000100.1 GCA_003136975.1 Gemmatimonadota bacterium
TTCGGCGAACGCCTTCCACATGCCGATCATGCCCACGCCGCCGCCGGTGGGATAGAAGATCGCGTCCGGTAACTTCCAGTCGAGCTGCTCGGCGACTTCATATCCCATCGTCTTCTTTCCCTCGACACGAAACGGCTCCTTCAGACTCGATATGTCGAACCATCCCTCGGCCTGCTTGCGTTCGTTGACGATCTTCGCGCAATCGCTGATCAGCCCATCGACGAAGGTGACGCGCGCGCCGTACTGCTGGCACTCGACGCGGTTGGCCATCGGCACATCCTTCGGCATGAAAATGTGCGCTTCGATGTCCGCGGCTGCGCAATACGCTGCCAGCGCGCTGGCCGCGTTGCCAGCGGACGGGATCGCGATCTTCCTGATCCCGTATGACTTGCACATCGTTACAGCCGCACACAAACCGCGCGCCTTGAACGAGCCGGTGGGGTTGAGTCCTTCATCCTTGATGAAGACGTTTGCGTTGTGCCGGCTCTGAACCATCGGAGTGAACCCTTCGCCGAGCGTAACTGGCGCCACGTCAGGAAGCACATCGGAGTAGCGCCACATGCTGGCGGGCCGGCCCTTGAGCGAGTCACGCGATGCGAGACCGCGATAGGGTTCCAGATCGTAACGTGCGTATAGTGAGCCACCGTCAATGGGGCAGACGGTATGTGGTTCAGCGGGGCTGAGACGTTCGCCGCATTTGGTGCATTCAAGGTAGGTAAGAACCGCCATTTTCTGTTAGATCCTCGGGGATAGACCAGTTCGATTTTTGTCGGCGTGCGTGTCGCAGACCCGCGCCAGTCTGAACCGACGCTGTATCGATAATACTACGCTGTCTGACGCTCAATGTTGGCCGGATATTGCCGATGGCAACCGCACGCGTTAGTACTGCAGCAAATCTGGCCCGATTCGATGGGCGCGTATCGAATTGCGGGCCTGGCAGGCGGCAGATATCGTGTTGAGGTCAGCGACCCATTGCTCGACAGCCTCGATCTCGGCCTGGCAGTCGCTCCAGTGACAGTGGCTGAAAGTCAGACGGTGGTTGTGCGACTCGCCATTCCTTCCAGGCTCACCCTGGCGTGCTCGTGCAGATGATCAGCTTGGCCGCACTCGGGCGAACAACACACTAGCAGAAGAAGGAACGATAACTGGCCGACTGATTCACGCTGACGGAAGTAGCGCTGCTGCTTCCGAGATATTTTTGACTACGGCAGGTGTCCAGTTCTGCCGCGCCATTGCGGATTCTGCGGGGCGCTTGAATTGCGCGGGATTCCGCTGGGAACTTATCCGCTACGAGCCCGCCAACTTGGATATTCAGTCGTCGACACATTCGTGAACGTGCACGCGGGACCACAATCGCTTTCATCATTGGTTATTACGTTACTGCCGAAGATATCACGCGCAATCATGCGTTCGACTTGCCGGCCGTGCTTCGACCTCGACAAAACCCAATCCCTTCACGGGCAGATACGGATGCGCGACCGTCTGGGTAGACGGACGGCATGTACCTCTGGAGGAACTGAGCCTGTACCCGCGGCTCTCAGACATAGCCGGCATGGAGACATATCGGCCGGATGCCGGACCGATGGAGTACAATTCGGGCTGCGCCCTCGTATTGATATGGACTAAGAGCTACCGAACACTGGTAAAATAGAGGTGCTTGGAATCATGAGCGCTGCGCAGAACTTTCGCGCTCCACTACAGAAGCTGCCACGCAAACAGCACGAGTCCAGCGCCGCCCATGAACATGGATGCGGCGAACACAGGCCTGGACCGAGTGAGCGCGGTGACCGCACCGAGCGCGATTGCTACCTGGAACAGCGCGACTGAATCCGCGAAGCCGTGATGTCGGTGCAATAGATGATCGGCCTCGACCGATCGCTGGTCGCGCTCATGCTCGAGACGACGCGCCTCGGCGGCGATCGCCACCTGCTGCGTGACATACTTGTTAGCCGACGCATCAAGACCGGCGGGCACTGGCTTGTTCGCTGCCAACCACACATTGGCCGAAGCGCGTGTCACCGCCTCCTTCACTCCCTTGGCCTGGTAGTACGCCCACTGGTCGGACGCCTGACTCTGAAACTGAGTGGATTCCGTTTTGAGTACCAGCGCCTCATTTACGGTCGCTCCCGCCTCGAGCGACGCCCCAGCCGCCAGCGCCGCAAGAATGGCGGTGGTCAGCGCGATCAGACGAAGAAATCCACCACCTTCCCGCTCTACTTCCTCGTGAATACGCTCGTTCAACGAGTCGAGATCGACTTCGGGCCCTTCCGGCATGATTCGCTACCTGTGGTGGAGGCGATTGAGCAGCGTCCCTTAGCTGCAATACTGTTCAGTTAAGACCGCCGGGTTCGGCGGATGTCGTCATCGCGCGCCGGCTTCCTTAAGCGCCATTCTCAGCGTCTGACTTAGCGTCTGGCTTCGCGTCCGCCATCTTCCGCAGTAGCTCGTGCTTGTCGGGAGGACACTCCTCACCATTACTCCACGCTCTGACATGATCCGGATGCGCATCGACCCTTCGCGCGATCTCAGATTGTGTCATTCCGTGCTGCGCACCGAGCCTGCTGATCAACACAGCTGCATTCATTGCCATCTCCGGCGTTGGCGGTTTCTCGAGACTCGCCATCTTGTGGTAAGCTAAATGCGCCCGCGTCCCGGCGTAATACTCTCAATCAAACCTTTCGCTGCTTCCACCGGCCCAATCGAAACACCGCGGCGCTCACGATTGTCAGAGCAGAGAACGCGATGGTGATTGCAAGGAACACTCCGTGTGGCCCCATCTTGAGCGTCTGCGCAAGGAAGTATGCGAGCGGAATCTCGAACAGCCAGAAGACTACGAGATTCAACACCGTTGGCGTCCACGTATCACCAGCGCCATTGAATGCCTGCGTCAACACCATGCCACCGGCATACAGCACGAACCCGTACGACACGGTTCGCAGGCAATCAACGGCGTAGCCAGCCACTATCGGATCGATCGTGAAGATGCTCACGATGGGATTGGCGGCAAGGACAAACACCAATCCGATAGTCGTGAGAAACACGGTGTTGTACGCCGCCGCGCGCCACACAGCATGCTCGGCGCGCTCCGGATCGTTCGCGCCGAGCGCTTGCCCGACCATTGTCGCGGCTGCGTTGCTCATGCCCCATGATGGGAGAAGGGCGAAGACGATGAGTCTCACCCCAATCGTATATCCCGCGAGCGCCTGGCTGCCGTAGGTCGAGATGATTCGCACGAGCCCGATCCAGCTCGCCATTCCAATTATCATCTGGAACGTGCCAGCTGCTGACAGCGTGATGAGCGTGCCCATGAGTCGCGGCTTCACGCGTATATCCTTACGGGCTACGGCGATTTTCCCTCGTCCACGCATCAATCGCGACACCGCGTACACTGCACCAGTACCGCGCCCGATAGTAGTAGCCACCGCACCGCCAGTTACACCCAACGCTGGAAACGGGCCGAGCCCAAAGATGAGGCACGGTCCAAGCACGATGTTGATGGCGTTCGCGAGCCAGAGGACGCGCATGGCTATCGCCGCATCGCCAGCTCCGCGAAATACCGCATTGGCGAGAAAGAGCAGCAACACGCTGACATCGCCGCCGAGCATGACGCGTGTGAAGTTGGAGCCAATTCTGACCACTTCGGGCGATGCACCCATCATGGCGAGCAGCCGCGGTGCGAGTATGACGCCAGCGACACCGAGCACGCCGGCGATTACTAGCCCAATCAGAACACCCTGAACCGCCGCATCGCGTGCGCCTTCAACATCGTGCTCGCCGATGCGCCGCGCGACCATCGCGGTGACACCGATCGATAGGCCCATCGCAATCGCGTACAGCACCGTGAGCAACGACTCGGTGAGCCCAACAGTCGCGACAGCATTCGCGCCAAGCTTGCCGACGAAGAACACATCGGTGACAGCGAAGACGCTCTCGAGCACCATCTCGAGCACCATCGGCACTGCGAGCAACATTATCGCGCGCGCAATGCTGCCCTGCGTGTAGTCCTGGTGAGATCCGCGCAACGATTCTCGTACGGTCTCCCAGAAGCCATGCGCACTGGCGGGCGTGAGTTCGGTACGTTCCGGCATCGCGCAAATCTATGGAGGACCTATGCGCCGACAAAGGGCTACGGCTGATACGGCCTGACTCGTGGCGCGGTCCGCACGCAACCCGTATTTTGAGTCCGCCCTACCGCGCCTCATCCGATATCCTGGGAGCACCACGCATGGCAGACGAGATAGCCCAACCCCCGATCACCGACGCGGGTCTCGTTCGCGCAATCGGCGTGCGCGGGTTGGCCGCAAACACCGTCAATAACGTTGTCGGATCGGGCATCTTCGTTCTGCCGGCTGTCGTTGCCGCGGCGCTGGGCGCCTCGGCGATCATTGCGTACGTCGTCTGCGCGATCGCAATTGGCCTAATCGGACTGACCTTCGCCGAAGCGGGGAGCAGAGTGTCCGCACCCGGCGGAACGTACGCATACACCGAAGCGGCGTTCGGGCCATTCGTTGGATTCCTTAGCGGATTTTTGTTCTGGCTAAGTCAGCTCAGCGCGAGCGCGGCCGTCGCCAACGTGTTCGTGGGATCGATCGCCGCACTCGCGCCTTCACTTGGCGCAACTGTAACGCGCGCAATATTACTCGTTGTGCTGTATGGTGGACTCACGGTGCTAAATATCAGAGGCGTCCGCACCGGCATAAGCATTGTCGAGACGCTCACCGCGGCCAAACTGCTTCCACTCGTGCTGCTCGTGATATTCGGTGCGTTTTTCATAAAGCCCACGAATCTCGCATGGGTATCGATGCCAACGCTAGCGGAGATTGGCACCGGGTCGCTGTTGCTCATCTTTGCGTTCACTGGTGTGGAGGGTGCGCTCATATCCAGCGGCGAGGTGACGAACCCATCACGCACGGTACCGCGCGCAATTCTGATCGGACTCGGCGCTGTCTCGCTCCTCTACATCGCGATACAGCTCGTCGCGCAGGGAGTACTCGGCCCCGATCTGGCCCGCGACCAGAACGCGCCGCTGGTAGCCGTGGCAGGACGTGCGTTCGGTCCCGGCGGTCGCCTCCTGATCGGTGTTGGCGCTGCGATTTCGGCATTCGGATATGTTAGCGGCGACATACTAACTACGCCGCGGCTATTGTTTGCTTTCGGGCGTGACGGATTCCTGCCAAAACGGTTCGCATCAGTGAACGCGCGATATCACACTCCGGCGGTGGCGATCACGGTATATGCTATCCTGACCTGTGCCCTTGCCATTACGGGCAGCTTTCGCTCACTCGTAGTACTCTCGACCGTATCCGTCCTGCTGGTGTATCTCGGCACCTGCCTCGCAAGCATTCAGCTCAGCCGGCGCGACGTCCGTTCCGACGGGCCACCATTTCGCATTCGAGGTGGACCAACCGTGCCGCTGCTCGCGTGTCTTGTAGTGACGTGGATGCTGTCCAGCGCATCGCGCAGAGAGTTCATAAGCGTCGCCGCCACTCTCGTCATCGCGTCCGTGCTGTATATGATTCGCCCGAGGCGCGGCGGAATTGCCACAGCCTCGGGCTGACATCCACGCTGCAACTGCCAACACGGTTACTTCAGCACGCGAACCCTGATATTCCGCAGCGCCAACGCACCGTCATGGTCGCCCTGTATTCCGATGTACCCGCTCTTCGCCCGACCGTAGTTCGGCCATGCACCAAACTTGCTCGCCTTGACCTTGGCTTGCCAATCCGGGCTCAGCAAGTCGTACTCGAGCAGCTTCTGCCCGTTCATCCAGTGCTGAACGTGATTTCCCCTGATCACAATCAGGCTCGAGTTCCACTGATTCGCCGGCTTTACAACACCAGCTGGTGCTGGATAGAGACCGTACGCCGACCCGGCGGCGGTCAGGCGGCTTTTCCCGTCCGGATGTAGTGCGTCGTCCAGTAGCTGATACTCCGGTCCGCTCCAGTACATGTGATCGTACTCTTCAGTCACGCGATACATCACGCCAGAATTGCCACCCGGTCCGAGCTTCCAATCAAACGAAAGTTCGAAGTCGGCAAATTTCTCGCGCGTTATGAGATCGCCGACGCTTCCGGATTTGGTGAGCGTTCCATCAACGATGCTCCATCCGGACGGCATACTATCGATCTTGTACCCGCGAAACGCAGCGACTGATTTTCCGTCGAACAGCGTGCGCCAACCCGCTGAATCAGCTGTCTCGGTTGCGATCATTCCACCCGCTCCCGCGCTCTGCTGTGAGCGTGCGCATCCTACCAATAGAAATGTGGCCGCAACGAACATGGCGCCACCCAGTCTGATCTTCTCGTACATGATCTCCCCGTGATTGCGAAAAATTAAACTGACCAACCAGCACGATACTCGCGCTGTAGATATTGATTGGCTTCGGGAATGTTCGTCACCAACATGCGTTCGCCATCGTACAGCAACTTGCGCCCCTGACCGGTACGCAACGCAACGATCCCCAGCAGCATGGTCTCGGTGAGCTGCGCACTGTACTCGAACGGCGAGCTCGCCTTCGCCTGCCCCATGCAAGCCTTGGCCCAGTTGACCTCGTGGCTCCAACTGATTCGCTCGTATGTCTGCGGAACAAGCGCCGCATCAGCCATGAGCGAATTTGGATACAGCCGCGGATTCTGGCCGTACGTATCGTTGATCAGAATGCCGCGCTCGCCCACAAACATCACTCCGTTCGTCTTCAGCATCACATCATCGGGCAGCGCACTCGGGCGCGGTGGGAAAAGACCGCCGTCGTACCAGTTCAATCTCACCGGCGGTTGTGTGCCGCGCGCAGCAAATTCGTAGTGCACCGTGGTCGCAACCGGATACGACACCTGCCGGTTCTTTGGGCGATTGCTAGCCGTCAATCGCGCCGGCTCGGGCAATTGCATCGTTCCCCACGGAGTCGATGTCGCTTCGATACTCGTTGGGTACGTCAGTCCAAGCGCCCAGAATGGCTGATCGATCAGATGCGCGCCCATGTCGCCGAGCGCGCCCACGCCGTAATCCAACCACCCGCGCCAGTTGAACGGATGATAGATGGGATGATACGGAATGTCTTCCGGAATTCCACCAAGATAGAGGTCCCAGCGAAGACCTTTCGGTACCGGATACGAACCCATCGAGTACGCGACGGCATCGTCCAGCCGACGTTGATCCCACTCAGTGCCAAACCCATCATCGGGATACTGCACCGGCGGCTTGGATAGCGATGGACGCGGAATCGCTTGCGGCCAGTAACCCTTTGGCCTGTTGGTCCACACGTGAACTTCGCGCACGGGACCGATTATATCTGCCTGGATCCACTCGTTAATAAGGCGCGCGCCGTCGCCCGAATGGCCCTGATTCCCCATCTGGGTTACGAGTCGCGGATTCGCCATAGCCAGCTCGCGCAACACGCGCGCCTCGTGCACCGATGTCGTTAGCGGTTTCTGAACGTACACATGCTTGCCGGCTTCCATCGCGGCTTTCGCGATCACGGCGTGGTCGTGATCTGGCGTCGCGACTACGACTCCGTCAATGTCACGCTGCTTTGCCAACATCTCACGGAAGTCGGCATATCGCGTGGTCTTTCTGATCTGCGCCTCGAGCCGCAGTCGCGCCGGAGTTCCCTTGCCGTCCGCGTCCGCGAGCTTCTTCATGATCATTCGATCCGCATCGACGTCGCAGATCACGACAATGTTGCAAACGCCCGCCAGCGCTTCGGCGTTCACCGATCCCTGTCCGCCAAATCCGACGATCGCAACGTTCAACGTATCGGCCGGCACTCGATGTCCGGTTTCGCCCGCCATGTACCGCGGCGCAACCATCGCGCCGAGCGCCAACTTCCCTGTACCGGCGATAAAATCGCGCCGCGTGACGTCGTGTTCTGGCATTGGGGGATCGATTGCGGTAAGTGTCTCTCTGGACCGTCCGAAAATGGCAAACAAAGAACGATTTCGTAAGGGCAGCAGGGCCCGGAGACGTCAACGACGCTCAGTTGTTATCTATCAGGATAGTAATTTCGACTCAGCCCAAATATCGAAGGAGATCCGAATGCAGCCCAGATTCGACATAATGAAGGCCGATCCCGCAGCCTATGGTGCCATGGCGGCGATGGAACATTATCTCCACCAGGTGAGCCTCGAGCAGCCACTTATCCATCTCGTCAAGCTGTACGCGTCGGAGATCAATCACTGCGCTTACTGCATCGACATGCACTGGAAGGATCTCCGCGCACTCGGCGAGACGGAGCAGCGTCTGTACGGGCTCCCCGCATGGAGGGAGTCACCATACTACACCGATCGCGAGCGCGCCGCGTTCATATGGACCGAAGCGGTCACGGTGATCACTGACGGATTTGTGTCGGACGAAGCGTACGAAAGCGTGCACCCGCACTTCTCCGACAAGGAGCTCGGCGAGCTGACCATGGCCATCGTCACTATCAACTCATGGAATCGACTGGCGATCTCCGCCCGCACCACGCCCGGTGCGTACCAACCCAAGCAGGCGTAGACATACAACAGCGATGACAGCGCAATGAGGCGATCGATCGCATGCGCGATTTTCATCGCACTGTCACAGTTCGGCAGCGCACTCGCGGCCCAGATCCCTGCACCCGATACCGTTGCCAATCGTCCGGTAGTTCGAGAGTGCGACGCGGCCAAGCCGGAGTGGATATTCTGCGACGACTTCGAGACCAACCGGCTCGCGCGTTACTTCGAGTACTCACATCCCGACTCCAGCTTCGAGCGCGCCGATAGCGTCGGCGTACTCGGCTCCGCTGGAATGCGCGTGCATTTCAGGAAGGGACAGGTCGACGCCGGATCGCTCAAGCTCGCATTCGGCAAGACACCATCCTCGTACATGCATCCGGTAGATAGTGGGACCACAGTCTACCGGGATCTCTACTGGCGCGTGTATCTGCGCAACGATCCAACATGGACCGGTGGTGGCGGAGACAAGTTGTCACGCGCGCAGGTCCTTGCATCACCCACATGGGAACAGGCCATGGGTGCGCCGGTCTGGTCGGCTGGCGGTACGCTACCCGGAGCGAACTATCTGGCCATCGATCCGTACGCTGGAACGGATACCGCTGGCGCGCTCACGACAACTACCTACAACGATTTCCCACATCTTCGCTGGCTCGGCGCGGCACGTGGCGCAACGCCGATCTTCGACCAGTCGCACGTTGGAAAGTGGTACTGCGTTGAAGCGCATGTACGGCTCAACGACGCAGGCCAATCCAACGGAGTGTTCGAGCTGTGGATTGACGACTGGCTCGAAGCGCGGCGCACAGACCTTAACTGGGTGGGACGATTCTCAGACTACGGGTTGAACACCGTCTTCTTCGAGAACTACTGGAACGCCGGCTCCCCAGCGGCGCAGAACCGGTACATCGACAACATCGTCGTCAGTACCGCGCGCGTCGGGTGCGGCAGGTTGATTACCCCGTAACACCCGAGCGCCAGGCAGCGAGCGTCAGCGCTTAACCTCTGTCAGGTACCGCCAACCACGTCGCCGGCAATCCACCGCCCACTGCATCGAGCAACAAGATGCTGCGGATCTGACCAGGCGTTAGCGTGCTTGCATCGACATCGAGCAATACCGTCTTCGTGCCCGCGACAGTCAGTCTCAAGCGCAGGACGCCACCGTTCACAGGGTAGAGATAACCCGACGTGCCCTCGAAAACGACATTTGTCGCGTTCGGCGTGGTAAGCGTTGAATCGGCGCCAGTGATGTAGACATCCACGTTCCCAGCAGACGGCGATGCATTGATCACGCGCAGGCCAACGGCGGTCCCAGGTGCAGGGGATGCCGTGTCCGGGAAGATGAGCAGGTTCCCGCCCGTTGCGTGCTGCGTCAGAATCGCCATGTAAACCGACTGATCGGTGACCTGCAGCGGACTCGTGGCGAGCGTCGTCGCGTTGGCGCTATCCCTTACCGTTAACTGGCGGGCGTTTGTGAGTGCGTTGACATACACGGAGGTACCCGACCCATAAGCCTGCCCTGGGACTGCATTCGTGCTGTCGACGCTCAGGTTCACAAACCTGTAGCGCGGCGCGGCATTGATGAACTGAACCAGGCCCTGGGGACCGCCGGTTGCCGTGAGACTGTTGTCGAGGTTGCAACCCACGAGCGCCGCAGCGCCCGCGATGACGCCAATTCCCGCGAGCGCGCGAACGCCCGATAGTCGCGTGATCCGTGTGAGCCCGAAGTGTTTAGCCATTTGTATGCTTGGTTGGTGACAGAGACAGAGCGACCCGGATACGCGGCGTTGCGTCACATTCCGAGCCAGGGCTAACCGAACTACCCCTCACCCACTGCCTGGATCCGATTACGCCCCAGAACGACCCGTCGTTGCATTCTATTGTACTATTGATATAATACAATCATACAGGCCATGTTTCACATAGACCCCGGTAATCCTGCTCCAATCTACGCGCAACTCGAACGCGCGGTTCGCACTTCTGTGGCGGCCGGATGGCTCGAACCGGGCGACCAGCTTCCCACGGTGCGCCAGCTCGCGGTTATCCTCAAGATTAACGCAAATACAGTCGCTCGAGCCTACGCCGCGCTCGAGCGGGAAGGCGTGGTTGAAACCCAGCGCGGCGTTGGAACCTTTATCCGCCCTCAAGCAGCCGGATCCGGAAGCCACAACGCCCTGCTCGCGCGCGAGCTTCAGGAGCGAGCCGCCAGATTCATCGCTGACATGTCGGGACTGGGCTTTTCCGCTTCGGATGTGATCGATCACCTGCAACACGCTTACCAGAAGGAGGCGTCTTCAAATGGCTGACGATATAGGCATGGCCCTCGCGACGATGCGCAATTCACGCAATAATGGCCGCCCCGTCGGCGGCCCGCGCCTGAACATCATCGCGATGTTCGTCCTGATTGGCTGCATCATCCTCGGTGTGCTTCTGACCGCTGTCACCGCATCACCGTTCCCAACGATCGTGCTTGCCATCGTGGGAGTCATACTCGCGCAAGCTCCTAAGATCGCGGCGGAGTGGGAGCGCGGCGTCGTGCTGCGGCTCGGCCGCTTCGTCGGCATGCGCGGTCCGGGTCTGTTCTGGGTAATGCCGTTCGTGGAAAGCGTCAACAGCTGGATCGATCAGCGCGTGATCACGACTGGCTTCGCCGCCGAGCAGTCGCTCACGGCCGACACGGTGCCGGTGAATGTCGATGCGGTGCTGTTCTGGCTGGTGCACGATCCGCAGAAAGCCGCGCTCGAAGTTCAGGATTATTTCAACGCGGTCACATGGGCTGCGCAGACGGCGCTGCGCGACATCATTGGCCGCACGTCGCTCGCAGATCTGCTCCTGGGCCGTGAACACATCGAAGGCGAGCTTCAGAAGTTGATAGATGAACGCTCGAGCCCGTGGGGCGTCACAGTGCAAGCCGTCGAGATGCGCGACGTCNNGCGAGAAACAGGCGCGCGTCATACTTGGCGAGGCCGAGGTGGAGATCGCTGCGCTGTTCGACAAGGCAGCGATAACCTATCGCGACAACCCCACGGCGCTGCACCTACGCGCAATGAACATGCTGTACGAAGGACTCAAGGAAAAAGGCGCGTTGATGATCATCCCCAGCTCTGCTCTCGAAACAATGGGAATGGGCGCGCTCACCGGAACAGCGGCACTTGGCCAACAGTATCTTGCGCAACGGTCACAACCGGGCGAGCCATCGGCACCGCCAAAAGGCTGAAACGTGCGAAGCGTGGCAAAGTAGCTGATAAATGCAAAAACGGAGCGCCTGCCGGCACTCCGTTTTTGCATTCCAATTCAGAAGATCACGTCGTTTGCTTCAGCCGGTCAGCGACCAGCCGGGTGTGCTGCCCCGCCTAACTCGACCGGTGATTGGATTGAAAGACNNGCGCGGCGACCTCCCTGCGGTGCTTGCGGTCCTGGCTCCGTGCTTCTGGCTGCTGGTGGCGTACCGGTCGATCCGGGCTCGTCGTTCGACTTACGCATGTCGTTTGCGCGCCGGATGTCGTGAAGCACTGCGCAGCGCAGGCATAGGTCGATCGTGCGTTGCCGGCGGCGAAAGATTCCGAATGGTGCACCGCACGCTTCGCACGTGAGTGCCGCGAGCGCCATCGTGACCACCGCTATCGGGCAGAGGACGAGTGATATGAGCACCCAGTGCTGAGCGAGTAAATCCACGAACGTGCTGAATGTCATCTGTNNCGCCTCCTCCCCCAGACGTACAAGCCGCGGAAGCTCTCCGCCGCACATTTAACCCTGAGAACCAGTATCGGCCGCTGAAGCCGGAAATAGCACCGCCAGACCGGTCCCAGACGCCGATTGGGCGGCTTGCCGCGCCCTGACCCACCCTGCATTATGAATCTTGCCAGGAAACGACATCATGGAGTTGGTCAAGTGACGACAGTTGCACCGCGGCTCGAGATGCCGCCCGTGAACCACACGCCCCGCCCATACACGGGACCGTCTCGCGAGGCTGTCCTCGAGATGCGACGACAGTACACCAACCCCACGATCTTCACGATCTATCACGATCCGCTGATGATCGTCGAGGGGTACATGCAGTACCTGTACGACGAGACCGGCCGTCGCTACCTCGACATGTTCGCTGGCATCGTCACGGTCGCGCTCGGTCACTCCCATCCAGAGTATGTGAGGCGGGTTCAGGAGCAGGTTGGAACGCTGCAACACGCGACCACGATGTACCTGCATCCCAACTTTGCGCTGCTCGCGAAGAAACTCGCGTCCAAGATGCCGGACGGATTGGATGTCACATACTTCGTGAACGATGGCACCGAGGCGAACGAGCTGGCAATAACAATGGCGCGCCTGTTCACTGGCAACACCGACATCATCGCGGTGCGCAACGGTTATCACGGTGGCAGCCCAACCGCGCAAGGTCTCACCTCGCACAGCACGTGGAAGTTCCCAGTCGCTGGCGAAGGCCACGTGCATCATGCTATCAATCCCGACCCGTTCCGGAATCCATTCACGGGAACACCGGAAGAGATAGCCACATTGAGCGCGCGCGACATACGCGATCTCATCAGATACTCGACGCCTGGAAAAGTTGCGGCCTTCCTTGCAGAGCCGATCCAGGGTGTGGGCGGTGCAACGCACGGCGCTCCCAACTATCTGAAGGAAGCTTACGCAATAGTGCGCGAGGCCGGCGGCCTCTGTATCGCCGACGAAGTGCAGACTGGATTCGGCCGCACTGGCGATCATTACTGGGGATTCGAGAACTTTGGTGTTGTGCCCGATTTCGTAACCATGGCCAAGGCTCTCGGTAACGGCGCCCCGATCGGCGCTGTCACGACACGCATGGATATCGCGCAAACGCTAAAGCAACGCGTTCACTTCAACACATTCGGTGGCAACCCCGTATCAATGGCAGCCGGGCTCGCTGTGCTCGACATAATTGATGAGGACGGCCTTCAGGAGAATTGCCGAGTGGTGGGGGCACGTCTCAAGAACGGACTCAAGCGCCTGCAGAAGTCGCACGACATGATTGGTGACGTGCGCGGCATGGGACTGATGCTCGGCGTTGAGCTCGTCCGCGATCGCGCAACTAAAGAACCCGCAAAGGCCGAGACCCTTGAGATTCTTGAAGCGACGCGCGAGCTGGGAATGCTCATCGGCAAGGGAGGACTGGACGGTAACACGCTCCGCATCAAGCCACCAATGTGCATCACCGCACACGATGTTGACTTCGCGCTCGACGTGTTCGATCAGGCATTCACCGCTGTTGCAAGCAAGTAGCAGCCGGCACTCAGTGACGCCGTCCAGATTCTTATCGCGTACTTAGCGCGATTTTCTAGCGTGTGAGTCGTACATTCTCCTCGGTTTAGTAGCATTGGAGAATGCGATGTTTCTGACGATTGCGCTGGTTCTGCTCGGGCTCTGGGCGCTGGGATTTTTTCTTTTCCCGGCGATCGGTGTCCTCATTCACATTCTTTTGGTGCTAGCCATCATATCGATTGTCTGGCACTTCATTGCTGATCGTGGCACGCATGCGTAGGCCGGGCCCGATCACGGACCATTCATGAAGATCCGGATTCCAACCAGTTTGTCTTTCGACTTGTAGAGCAAGTCAGCGGGGAAGGGCAGAAGTTGCAATTGAACCGGGCTGAGTATTGTGGGAAGAGTGCGCTGTATGTCGGCGCGACTCAACTCCCACGCATCATCGGTGGCACTCTCCTGCCGCTTGAGCGCCTCCGCGCTGTTGAACTGATCGCCGAGTCCGGCGAGATAGTCCGCCAGCGATGTCCAGAGGCTGTCCATGCGCTGCACGTACGTCGTCTGCACTCGCTGGATGGCTTCTACCTGATCACGCGTGAGTAGCAGCGAATCGGTCTCCTGAAGAATTCTGGCATACGGATTGGGGACGTTGCGCGCGTAGCGCCGCTTGAGCTCCGCTGCTGAGAGTCGCGGCCCCGGTCGCCCTGCTCGGCCTGGCTTGAGCCACCTGCCCAACTGCTGCTGCGGAAGCGAAGTTCCAAGATCGAACCGGACGTCGAGTGTTACACGGAATGGCGAGCGGAATGTCGTGTTGGCCGGCGATGTGTTTCCAAAGCGCGGATTGACGTCGTATTTGAACCTGTTGTTCGTCGCGTCGAAGCCACGCACGTTGTAAAGCACAGGATCGGGCATGGCCGGTGATCCCCATCCGCGTAGATGGTCGGCACCATGTATCAACTGGTCGATCCCACCAAGCGGATTGGCGAAAGCGAGCGCGACATTCGTCCGCCGGCTCGTGCCAGGAAGTGTGAAGTCGAACGCGAGCTGAGCGTTCAACATCGCGGTCCACGGTCCTTCGCAACTATTTTTGCCGGCCGCGCGACCCAACTGACGCGTCAGACAGTCGCGAACGCTGCCGGAAGATGTCGCGAACAGAGAACGCATCGACGTAGCGAGTGCCGGGTCAGTCGCGGTCGCCGGATTGAAGATGTATGCCCGATCGTTGGCGAACCCGTCCCCATTCACGTCGCCGCCCACCATTGGTGTGTATGGCAGACCGGACTGAAAGCGGCCAAAGAGGGTGAACGTCGTTCGCTTCAATACGTAACCGGCCTGCACGAGAAATTGATGCCGTACGTCCAGGTCGCCGCGCGCCGACTCCCGCGCAGACGGATTCCCGAAAGTCGATCCATCGAATCCTCGCGTCTGTGCGTTCACGCTTCCGAGCGTATAGCCAAGCGAGAGGAATCCCCGCTGCGTCACTGGCGGTGTCACCGCAAACGTCAACTGCTTGGCAAACGACGTGAGGTTGGAAACGTTGTCAATCACATGGCCGAACGAAGCATCCTTACGAGCATCGACGGTCGACAAGGCTCCCGTCGTTGGAACGACGCTCGACTGATTAACGAATACCGGACGACCCTCGTCGGTGGTTGTGAAGCGTGCCGTGTTGCCAAAATTGAGATCTCTGATGCCTGGTTGATTCAGGTTGAGGGAGTACACACCTTCCACGGAATACGGTATTGTGTGGAAGCTCGACGCGTACGACAGGTTGCCACGCCAGCTCCGGGGAGCCGTGTAATTTCTGTCGTATAGTTGCACGGCGGGCGACGCATCGGTGAACACGGGAATAGCCGACTGTCCTGCACACTGGTCCGGCACCGTCGCCGCGTTCGCGGCGTAATCCGACCAACTTGGTGTCGGCGTTGCCGATCCAACGCAAGCGAGAGACTGCATGCCATTTGGCAAGCCTGTTGCCGCCGATGCACGCGTCAGGAGCGACGGAGAGATGAGGCTACGGAATTCGCCGATACCGCCGCGAATGTAGCTCGTCGGCGCAGGATAGAAACTGCCAATCGGTGTGATCATGTGCGCGACGCCGAAACCATCGCCGAACGCCGAGCGACGCACCCACGTGAACCCAAGGCGCGGACTCAAGTGATACGTATTCGGTGCGTTGTCTGTGCGCTCACCGAACGCCGCGTCGATCGCCGGATTGTATGCCGGCGTTGACGTGAACCTATTTGCCTCGATGCGCGCGCCATACATGAGTTGAATCGCTGGTGATTTGCGCCAGACGTCACCCAGTGCGGCGAACCAATTCCACTCCCCGCCAGTCCTGGTAGGTTGAGTCAGAGTGCGGATGAAGCTGCTTGGTTGGTTCGCGGCGAGATCTCCGAGTGAGTTAAACGAGAAAATGCCGAGGCTGTTCGAGTTGACGTCCTGGCGTACCCCATCAAGACGGGAATCTGCCGTGAGCTTCACTCTGTGTGATGTATTGCCGGGTGGATAGAACTGCGTTTCGCTCATCGTCTCCCACGTCCACTGGCGTGAGTTGCTCCACAATGAGCTGTTACCGCCGAAGCCGAGCGATGTCACTCCGCCCGTTCCGTCCGGAAACGCCGATGTAACGAGCACCCGACCATCGGGTAACCGCGTGTAAGGCGTTGCGCGGTTATCCATCACCGAGATGGAGCTTCGATTCTCCGTCAGGTAATCGTTGCCGAAATAAGTCGAGTACATCGCCTGCAAGCTGCCGATCCCGAGCGATGTCTTGCCTGTGTGCGCTGCTGTTCCGGTGGGTGAAGTTTGCACCGCGCCACTACTTGCAAGCTTCGCGTATGCCTGAAGTCCCCACATTGTCTTTGATGGAGCGAACGTCTTCCAATCATACGGCGCATGATCGATGCGCCCTATGAACGACGCGCTCTGGTTGATCTGCGACGAAGGAACACCGCGTCCAGTGATGGGAATACCAGCTGCATTCAGGAGACTCAAAAATCGCGCTGCCGAATCGGACGAGAGGCCTGCGCGCTGAAGCACGTCAGCGCCCGCGCCGCTGATCGACACGGCGTCCGCCATCCTGTGCGATCCCTGCAACCCGTAATTGTAGACGAAGTTGTCGCCTTCGAACGAGCCATCACCACCGAGACTGGCCTGGACATTTGTGAAGCGCTGTCCAAGCTTCGCGGATATCGGATCTGTGTACTGTAGCGCAGGCACGTCGAGTGTCAGGTGGCCGCGTCGCGATGAGAATATGTTGCCCGGGCTGAGCTCGACGTTCTGATTGACTCCGCTGAACCAACCGCGCGCCGGATCGTACGTCGACGTGGAAACTCGCACCCGGGTGCTCGCGTCGCGCGGGACATCGGCACCAGGGAACCACATCCCATTGAGCGTGGTGGAGTTGTTCGACGGACTCAGGCCGGCGACTGATACTCCGCCACTCGTCGCCGTGATGCCTGGTATCGTGGCGGATATTGCATTGAGATCGCCCGCCATATCCGGCGACACGGCACCGTTTACCCCATCCGCGACCTTCTCCGATGCGCCGGCGCCGTTCGGCATCTCGCCGCCGCGCGATGGCTTGGGCTTTCGGGCCGAGACGTTTACTGTACTGAGCTGTTGCACGCCGGCAATGGCGAGTTTCGCGTCCACAACGAAAACGGAGTCGGTGCCAACACGCGTGACCCGCTTCCGGAAGGTCGCGCGGCCCAGCGCGGAAATGTGCACCAGATAGTCACCGGTGCCTTTCTCAAATGTTATGGAGTAATGGCCCTCGGCGTCGGTCTTGCTGCTGCGTGAGTCCCGATCCGGCGCCATTGTTATGATCACATCCGCGCCTGCGATGGCAGTGCCGATGTCGGTGGTTACTGCACCGCGCAGGACATCCTGATGCGTTTGTGCCAACGCCACAGCCGGTAGGCCGAGTGAAGGCAGGATCACCATGGCGGAGAGACGGAGTCCGAAACGAAGGCTCTGCAAGCTGATTCTCAAACTGGACGGTGTTTGCGCTACGACGACCACAAGTCGACGATCGAAATAATCAGTGGTCGCATGACTACTAGAGCTTTAGTACTATTGCCATAGTACATGCCCTCCATTCGTCCGTCAAGAGCCGATAATTCTAGGGCGCTGGCGCGCCGGCGCGCGTGACGCCTTCCGGTAACTGGGCGAGTTGTCGCCGAACGGCTGGATCTGCGTCGCGCCACGCGGTTGTGGCGTAACGCGCATACACACGGGCGCTGTCGAGCTGTCCGGCCGCGACGAAAGTACGCGCCATCTCGAAATCCAGTTCGCTGCGCGGCACGTACAGTCCCATGGCGGCGAGCTGTGCTGTGTATGCATCCCGTAACGTCATGAGCGCGTCCGTTGCGTGTCCTTGTGCGATCTGGGCATGCGAGAGCTCGACGAGCGTTCGCGTCCAGCCGGAGCGCCCCCACCGCGCTGCTTCGAACTCTCGCTCCGCTTGCGCCCAGCGTCCGCCCGTCATTGCGATCAACCCGCGCACGTGATGATACAGTCGCCAATCACGCGCGTAGTAGCTTCGGGCACCGATAGCTTGGATCGAATCGGCGAGCGCGGCGAGACGGACGGTGTCACGATTCCCCGTTTGCCAGAGTGCATCAGCGAGTAGCGTACGCGGCCACGTAAAAGTGCGCGCCCAGTCTGCTGGGAAATTCGACGCCCCATCACTAATATGCGATGCCGGCTCAGGTGGCACCGCCGCCACAAAGGCTCGCCTGGCTCCAGACGGATCGCCGACACGGGCGCGCGTATCTCCCTGCACCAGCAGAAGCCAGCCGGAATCTGCTGGATAGCGCCGCAGTGCATCATCGAGTATGTGCGTTGCGGCGCTGAATTGACCTCGTTCGCGCAGCAGCAGCGCGCGCAGGTCGGTTGCATTCAACACAAATCGGGGATCATTTGAGGACTGCCAGCCGTGCAATGCGCTGTCTGCCTCGCGATAGCGCCGAGCCTCGATCAGGCGGCGGATTGCATCCATCGCGAATTCGGGATCCGTTGGTGCGAGCGTGCCGGCTCGGCGTGCGGCCGTTATGGCAGCATCGTAACTACCTCTAGCAGCGAGCACGGCGCCGAGCTGTGCCCACGCCTCTGGATCTTCCGGCTCGATCGACGTTGCACGCCGAGCGGCAGACTCCGCCCGAGTGAGGTTGCCCGTGATGCGCGCAATCTCCGATACCGCGCGATATCCGGCACAGATTTTACATTCGCCGCTACCGGCCGTACGGCCGACCGAGTCGAGCGCGATGGTGCGCTCGGCGACATTGACATCCTCGGCAAAGCGCCCGTGCAGCGAAAGGATTTCCATGAGACGGAAGTACGCACGCGGATCACGTGGGTATCGCGCGAGCAGCGCGCGGCCGAGCGCTTCGGCGCGCGCGTGGTCTCCGGTATGCAGTGCCAGGTACGCGTCAAAGTACATTCGCTCGAATTCGGTGGCGCGCTCCCGATGTTTGAAGTACGTACCGTCGAGAGCGCGCGCACTGTCGATCGCCGCCGTTGTGTACACCGTTCCGAGCAAGTACCGCCGCTCCATTACGGCGGCGACAAATCCGGAATCGGTAGCAATCGCTTCATCCAGTGCAGCCGTCGCCTCGATGGTTCGCAATTGGCCGCGAAGCTGTAGTGCACGGATATAGGATCGGTACGCGTTGACCGTATTTGGTTCCAGCTCTGCGAATTGTGCACCGCCCTCGTGAACGTCGATGCCGGCAACAAGGCGTGCCGTGGCCTGCGCGATCATGGGGTCGAGCGCAGTGTCGGCGAGTGTCATGCGGCGCGTGCGAAGTCCGTTACGCACATCCCTCAGCGATGCGTCCAGCCAGTAGCGCCCTCCACCAACGGTAACGCTACCCGTCAGTAGCCACCTTGCGCCAAGCTTGCGCGCGGCTACAACCGCATCTGTCGATGACGGTGCACGATCCGCATCACCGGCCGGCAGCAAGTCGCGCAAGCGCGCTTGCTCCACCACGTTCACGACGTGCTCACGAGATAATGCGGCGCCCAGGAGCCGCGGAGCTCCGGCCGCGAGCCATGCATCTCCGGCTTGACCCACAACGTCGAAAGGCATTATCGCCAGTGTGCCGTTGTCGGCCGCGCCCGAATGTTCTGACAGCATACGCGATAGCAGCACGACGACAACCAGACCGGCGACTGCGCCAGATACAACAGCCATTCGCTTGAGCCGCTGTCGCCTCGTCCGATCAGATGATGGTTGCGAATACTCCGGCGATATGTGCGACGCCACAGTGTGCGATTCGATAGCAGCCACCGAACTCAGCGCGGTGATCGACGGCTCGTCCACTTGTTGCGTGCATGGCCGCTGCGCTATCTCGTCCGCCGCGCTCACCACGCTTGGGTGCGGCGCCAGCTCAAAGTCTGCCGCCAATCGCTCGGCGATCTGCCGGTATTCGCGCGTCGCGACGCGTAACGCGTCACGCGTGCCGGGTGCGGCGAGAGCGTACAGCAGCTCCAGTGCGGGCTTGGGATCGAGCGGTGCGGCACTGAGCCAACGCCTGGCCAACTCGGCACATCCCGTCCAGTCCTGGGTCGCGCGCAGCCGCGCGCATTCTGGGGCGCACGCTGCGATGAATCTCGACTCGTACATCGAGCGTTCGGCGTCGCTCCAGTCCTCGAACGAGCGTCCGTCGCCAACATGTACGCCCTCGAGGAATGGACCGGCGTACAGCTCCACCACTGTTCTGGTGTCGCCAGCGCTCGAGGCAGCGGCGAGTGCGCGGGCATCAACCGTGAGCTGCACCGACGGCTCCAGCACGACGCGGTCCGAGCGCTGTGGAATCGAGTCGGGACCAAAGAGCTGGCGCAACTTCGACAACGCCTCCCGCATCGAATGCCTGGCGCGATCCTCGTCGCGATCACCCCAGAAGAGCTCGGCGACATGATCGCGAGACAGTGGCTTTGTGGCGAGGGCCAGATACGCCAGCAGCGCCAGATTCCGTGGGCCGAGCGAGATGATCTCGTGACCATCCTGGCCGAGGAGCGCGAGGCCGCCCAGCGTGACCAGTTGGTAGCGTCGCGCCGATCCGGTGTCGCTTGCCAGGTCGCTGTTCGAACGCGCCCGGTCAAACGATAAGTGCCTTTCGCGATCCGGCATCCAAGTTCTCGGGCAAAGATCCAGGCGCACCACTACAAGCCGGGAAAAGAGCGCTCCAGTGCCAAGCTACGGAGCCACCTGGGCTGACGCCAGTAGGATCGCCGGCCGGTGGGCTCCGCGAGGCCAGAACGCGCGGCGCCATGAAATTTCTGCGCGGGCTCGTCGCTTATCAGAGTGCCCCTGTCGAAGCAGGGCGCAAGTCGCATTGGACAGGAAACTCGCGAAATGTTGGCGTGCCCCTATTCCGACTGGCAAGGTCAGATAAGTCGATGCGGTCGTGTGAGTTGACGTTCGTTGACGAAGCCTTGACGACGCACTGGTAAATAGCTGAGCGAAAATCGGCGCGCGTGAACTCGCATCGGCGCGCGCGCATTGGACGTTGAACCTTTCTCTTGAGGAAATCAGGATGTACATCAGGACGACAGGACCAGGACGCGCCCGCACCGCAGCAACCGTGGCATGTATTCTCTCGGCTCTGGCCGCCGCCCCCGCGCTCGCGCAAACGAGCTCCAGCAACGCGAACGTGTTCGACTACCTCTCCAATCCCTCCGGCTATAAATGTCAGCAAGCCTCGGGCACAACTCCTGGGGGGAGCTCGGCAAATTGCTCTGGCACCGCAGTCACGGGTGGGGTTGCCTCACCCTCTTCCATTTCAAACAACGCGAGTAGAACCGCGAGCGCGTCGACCGTACAAACGTCGACGGGAAATAACACGCAGGAATCCAGTTCCGAAGCGTACTCAAAGCAGGATGGCACGATCTACGTGACTGGCACGCCAGGCTCTACGGACAACGTCGTGTTCCATTTCCTTACACCGATAGCGCAAGGGACCGCCATGGGGTCGGGCGGTAACTTGGCCACCAATTCTTTCTGGGAGATTTCCCTGGCTGCTGCTGGTGGCAGCAGTACCACGACCAATGAGTACAAGCAATACTACGGCGACGGAACGAGCGGCCCAACGTCATACGGCTCCAACACGCACGCTACGGCTGGAGGCGTGGATTTCGCGGTACCATTCAGCGCGTTCGGAAACACGGGTTCTATCAGCTACTTTTTCTACGCGTACGTCAATGCGGCCAACTACAACGGCGGCACTGCTAGTGCGTCGATCACTGCCATCCTGAACGGCGCGGATGCGGTTGACGCGCAGGGCCACCGAATCGCCAGTGCTTCCTTCAATGCAGACGGCACAGGCACGCTCGATCTCCCGAGCATTACAACGACTCCAGAGCCCAGCTCGCTTGCACTTCTCGGAACCGGCCTGATTGGAATTGCCCCACTCGCGCGCCGCCGACTGCGAACCCGCGTCTTGTAGATCGGCGGCATGGGCCAGCGTACCAGGAAGACCGTAACATCAAGGCGTTAAACAATTTGACGTTCATTGCCATGGCTTTGACGACGATCGCTTAACCTTGCCGCATCAACGCCCACTTGGCCGCGGGGGCGCAACCTTTTGATCAGGAGATATTGTAATGCAGTCTATCATTGCTCGTCTTGGGGGCGGAGCAACTGTTCTGGCGCTTGCCCTGACGCTGTCCCCGGCCAGTGCCACGGCACAATCAGGACTCAGTTTTTCTCACGTTGTCGTTAGTGACCTGAGCAATAACGGTAATAACTCCAACTCATGTGGTCATTCCGGCACCTCGTCGATGACGCTCGAGACTACGAGTGCCGTCGCGAATTGCGGCCCTGTGGTTGGTGGCACCGCCAGCGCGACCACGAGCTCGTCCAACGCGGGCCGCACTGCGAGCGCGCAGGGAACGGTCAATCAGACGGGCACCCAGGGGCAGACCTTTGCTAACGGTCATAGCTTCTCGACCCAATACAGTCAGCTTGCTGTTACGGGTACACCTTCGCCGACGGACAACCTTGTCTTTCACTTTCTCACCACTCAGTCCGAAACGGGGGACGTCAATTCCAACAGCGGCTATGGTTTCTGGAACCTGACCGTTGCCGGCGGCACCGATAATCCCGTGTTCGCTCAACAGACGGCAGGTAGTAGCCTGCTCAGCAGCGGCGCGACGCAAACATCTCAGGGCTTTGACTTCACGATGCTGCTGACGCCAACCAGCGGACTCTTCCAGTACAACTTCACGGTCGATGCGTATGGTTACATCACCGGACATGCGTCTGGAAACACGACCCAGACCGGCTCCATCTCGGCCATGCTGGCCGGCATCGACGTAGTGGACGGAAGCGGCGCGCCGATCAGTTCCGCTACCTTCGATCCGCAGACAGGATTCGGAACCATCAACACCGCGCCGGACGCCGGACCTCCAAGCACAGTACCAGAGCCAAGCTCAATGGCGTTGTTCGGCACAGGACTCGTCGGGCTTGCTGGATTCCGCAGCCGCAGACGCAAGCGCGTCTAGCAGCGAAAGGATGCAAGAGCAGTGAGCCCGTAAGGGCGATGCTCACTGCGCTTGCGCTCGCTCGTCAAGAGCTACATCGGCTCATCTGCAGACGGCCCGTAGGAGCCGGGCAGGGCGACGTCTAGCATCCGATAGTACACGCCAAGCTGCGCACGATGATGCACGAGGTGGTTGATCATCATGTGGCGAACGAGTTCGCCTTTTGGCCGCGTGAAGAACACCTGTTCGCCGTTACGCAGAGTCCATGGGCTCGCCAGCACGGTAGCATCAGCGGCGGCCAGAGCTGGACGCAATGTCTTTACCTTCTCGTCGAAAACCGCCAATAGCGCCTCTGCGGTATCGTACGTTGTCGGCTTGTAGCCGCTCGTCGCAAAATCCATCTCGTCCGTGGTGATTATCATCGTGCCGTACTGCGGGAGCTCCGCGACATGTGCAGCCAGACGACCAAGCGTCATGGATTTTTCGTGTGGCCGCCAATCGTTCTGTCCGGCCGGAAACCGCTCAAGCATACGGCGCGTCGTTGCCAGCTCGTTGTCGAGGTCGGTGTTAATCGTGTCAGCAGGACTACCTGAAGATGATGTCGTCATGTCGATCCCAGCCTGGGGTGTGGGGTTTGAACGTCGTGGAAGTTAAACATCGCGATGGTGGTGCGCGCGCCGAGCACCGCCGCGGTTCCGCCGAGAAGTGCGGCAAATACGAACGTGATCAGCGCAAACACAAACCCCGGCACCTGAAGAACCGCGCCGACCTGCTCGGCGACAGCGCGCATATCCGCACCCCGCGCTGCCTCGGCGCAGAGTATCGCGAGCCAACCCAGTGCGGAACCGAACGCTACGATGGTTCCATGGACACGCGTCCGACGATCAGTGGCGCCATAGATGAACCCGACGACCGGTAAGCTCATCCAACCAAACCACCGCGTCGCGACCGCGCACACAACCGCGACAAGCAGAATTCGCGCTACAAAACGAAGCGTCATCATCGCGCCGGCTCCAGCTTGAGCGTTGCGCTCGTTGCTGCACCAGGTAGCTCTGCACGGGTTCGTGGAAACATGAGCGGCTGGAGCTTTCCCTGCTCCCAGAACGCGAGATGATCCTTGTATCTCGGACTGAGAGGATTCCCGCTCTGTCCGCCAGGAAACGTCCCCCATCCGTGCACTTCTGGCCCCATCTCGACCACCATCCGCCAGCTCGGCCCGAAATGCCCGCTGCCACTCGATGGTGTCAGTGTTCCCACACCGCCGGGAACGGGAATGTTGAGCGCCGAGAATGCCGGGATGTGGAGCAGATGATAGATGTTGGTGAAGCGAATGCGACTCCAACGCCAACCGCCAGCGTCGGGAGCTCCATACGTCTTGAGGACTATTTTGTATGCGGTGCTGAGACTCTGGGCGAGGATGTCGTCACGATCCTCAACGGTATCCGGCGTCCTGCGATCGTCCCACCACGCGTTGGTGGGTTGTGTCATCAACTCGGCGAGGACTGCGGTGCTCGGTGTCGCCACGCGTGCGCCATTCTTCGTCAACTCATCCCAGGTACGATCGGCAAGCAGCTTCATCGCCGTTTCGAACAACACCGCGCGCTGGTTGTCGAGAGAGTAGGTGCGGTCCCACTGCGCCAGCAGCGCAGCTGCCGATGATAGCGTCGCGTCGCCGCGGCCACGATCACTCTCAATCCTGGCAGCCGCGATAAAATATGGGACAAACACATCGGCTCGCTCGCTCGATGGATCTGTCTGATAACGGATCATGTCTTCCGGGGTGACCTGCGCATTCGCACGCAGAAGCTGATTGATCCGTAACGCGCGCCACACTTCATAGTCATGATCTGTGCCCAGGTAACCGTACTCCGATTCTGGTGCCTCTGGCTCCTGATTCGCCGACGCGAGAAAACCTTGCTTGGGATCGAACGACTGCGGATACTTTTCTACCGGCCAGAATCCACGCCAGTCGCTCGCGCTCATCGAGCCATCACGAATCGTCTGCCCATTTCCATCGCCTGGGCGAATTGGAAAGTGTCCCGTCGAACGAATCGCGATGGATCCGCTACGGTCGGCAACGAGCATGTTCTGCGTCGGTGATAGGAAGTTGCGCGCTATCGCATCCTGAAATTCGTGCGTGTTGTGCGCGTGCGATGCATCGTACAACGCTTGCAGCTCATTCGACGGTTCCAACACGGTCCATCGCATCGAGATCCACTGACCATGCTCGTGCGTCATCGGTCCGCGATGCGTGTACCGCATGGTGTCCGTGTGAATCACCTTGCTAGCCTGATCGCGGTACTGCTCGATACGCGTGATCAGAGGCAGCCATTGGCCGTCGAGTTTGTACTGTTTCGGGTTGGCCGAATCGTCAACAGTCTCCCGATAGAAATCCATCACGTCCGCGCCCGTATTCGTGAACGTCCACGAGATATCGCGATTGAATCCGATGATCACAGCCGGTGCGCCAGGAATTGTAACACCGTACACATCGAGCTTGCCCGGCACCACCAGGTGCACTTCGTACCAGATGCTGGGAAGAGTCAGCTCGAGATGCGGATCGCCAGCGAGGAGCGCATATCCGCCCTTGGTTCGCGACGGCGCAACTGCCCAGTTGTTGCTCGCAAACGTTGTATGAGACTCGGCACTCGGGTCGTCGCCCTGAAAGCGTTGGTATAGCGACGACAACTCGACAGCACTACTGTCAGGCGCTCCCGGAACCGCAATCTGCTCAAAACGATTGCGCGGTCCTGTCCACCCTGGTTCTGGTTGGAGCGGCTCTTCGATTGGCGTATGCTGCGGAAAGACGGACTCTGCAGCCTTGTCTCCAACCAGCGCAGCAGCACGAGCGAACATGTGGTCCGGATCGCCGGACGCGAGCGTCCAGCCCATTCTGTTGAGCAAGTGGATCGAGTTGATTGCATGCCACCGCTCCGGCCGCGCATTGAGCAACTTGTATTCGATTGGATATTCTGATGGCGCGAGTGAATCGATGTAGGCATTGATGCCTTCCGCGTATGCGTCCAGAATTCGTCGCGACGCGCTGCTGGGATCGGTGGCGGCGAGCTTGCGCTCCGCTGCGCGCGGCATGCCAAGCTGGCGCGGCGATTCGTCAAGCTCGAGCGCACGCGGCCCAACGAGCTCGGTGAGACGGCCCGATGCGGCGCGCGTCTGAATGTCCAGCTGAAACAAACGATCACGTGCCACAACGTAGCCGAGCGCGCGGTATGCATCCTCTTCCGTAGTTGCGAAGATGTGCGGGACGCCGCGAGAGTCGTACCTGACTTCAACCGGGCCGCCGAGCTGCGGGATGCGCACCGTAGCGGAACGAGGCAGAACCGCGTTCCCCGCCGCCGCCCAGACTCCGTTCACAGGGTCCAACAATGCACCCAACGGTGGGATCGGCCCAACGGGACGCACACCGGCGTATATCGTGCCGGCGAGAGCTACGGCCGAGAGGATGAGGGCGAGTGGTTTTGGCGGCACGGTGGGGGTAGGCGTAAGATACTGCGCGAGGTGCGATCCGCTTTCGGCACCAGCCCGGCTGGCGAGACCCCAAACCTTTGGCGGCTATCCGATTCCCATAGCTATCGGTCGCCACCGAACGCTTTTCGCGTACCCGGCATCCAACAGCCAGTCTAATGCACCAATGGAGTGGACGTCCACTGAAACCTCGGGAGTTTGCTCGTACCATCCGCTAGCAATCGCGCATGAGTGAAGCGCAACTGATCACGCGAGTGCTGGCAGGCGACCGATTGGCCGGCCGCGAGCTGTACGACACGCACGCCCCGCGAGTATTTCGGTTGGCGTATCGGATGACGTGCGACGAGGAGCTGGCCCGCGAATGCACGCAGGATACTTTCGTTCGCGCGTTTGCGAAGCTGGCAAGCTTCCGTCAACAGGCGACACTCGCGACGTGGATTCATCGAATTGCAGTGTCCGCCGTGCTGGAAGCGCTCAGGAGCAGACGGCGGTGGTCGGCGCGTTTCGTGGATCTAGACGAAGCACGTGACGTTATGACAGAGGGAGTCACGCACGACGCCGAACTGTTGGCTCGGCTCGAGCGCGCGGTGGATGAGCTACCGGAGATCTATCGTACCGCGCTCATCATGCACGATCTGGAAGGATACACGCACGCCGCGATCGCGGACGTGTTGGCAATCGCGGAAGGCACGTCCAAGACGAGAGTGGCGCAGGCACGCGCGAAGCTGCGTGATACGCTGGCGGTATTGCGGGAACAATGACATACCCGAATGGTTGGAGCACATCAATGGAAGACGAACAATTCGACGAGATTATCCGGCAGAGGCTCGCGACATCGCGACGACCGCCCGAGCCACCGCTGGATGAAATGTGGGCGCAGATCGAACCCAGGGCATTCGGCGACGCGGCATCGCGTCCGATGCTGCATGCTCATGAGTCGCGGTGGCGTGTTGCAACACTCGCCGCAGCAGCCGCTCTCGTCATTGGTGTGGGGCTCGGTTGGTACGTTGCGCCACCGCGCACCGTTACACACGTCGTCATGTCTTCGCGGCCGACAACCACCTCTGGCTCAGTAGCAGTCACGGAGCCGGCGCACGAATCGCTGAACACCCCGCGCGCTACTGGCGTTGCGATTGCGAACACGCAGCCGATGCCTGGTTCGTCAAGAGGTCCCGACGTGGCGGTTCCGCAGCGCGTGGCTGACCCAGGCGCAACGCGTCTCGCAGCTCAATTCAATGATGTGGGTAACGGCTCCGATATGGGGCGCTACCTAGCGCAAACAGCAGCGTTGCTTGCGTCACTTCCGTCGGACCACGCTGCTGCGGCATCGGATACCGCGGTCGCGACGCGCGCAAGCGATCTGCTGACTCAGACGCATCTTCTTCTCGACTCGCGTGCCGGAAACGACCCAACACTCCACCGGCTACTTGAGGATCTCGAATTGGTGCTCGCGCAGGTTGCGCGGTTGCGCGGTTCGCGTAACGGCGCCGACCTCCAGTTGATCCACCAAGCACTCACCGTCCACGACGTACTCCCGCGCGTACACGACGCGACGGTCGAAGCCAGCATCACTGACTGAGGATTTACTTAATATGCGTACTACAATTCTGCGTTCCGCGATTTTGATCTCTGCTTCGGCCGCCTGCTGGATCGCAATCCCGGCGCTCGCGCAGACGTCGCCACGCGTTGCCACACCCGATGCGCACATCGCCGTCGATCGACTACGCGACCTCCAGCTCGATGTCCTGCCGATGCTTACTTCGACCGTCACTCCGATGCTCGATTTTGACATCGGGTTTATGCCGCGCATATCATTCTCCGGATCTCCGCGCGCACCATGGGCCAAAGCTGACCCCGCCGATTCACTGTACCGGCTCGCGCGCGAGTCGCTCAACGCAGGCGAGTATCGCCGGGCCGCGCAACTATTCGCCCAGATCGCCCAAAAATATCCGGCTTCGCAGTACCGCTCCGATGCTAACTACTGGCGGGCCTTTGCACTCTATCGCATCGGCGGAATTGCTGATCTTCACGAAGCTCTCCAGGCACTGGACTCGGCTGGAGCCATCGACGCCAGTGCTGCGACTCGCAAGGCCATTACTGATGCAACTGCCCCCGCCACAACCAGAGCATTCGCCTCGAGTGGCGCCAGATCGTCAGATGGCGAAGCAGCGGTGCTGGCAATGCGCATCCGCGGCGCCCTCGCCGCGCGTGGCGACGCGACCGCGGCCGCCCAGCTAGCGCGGAGCGCTGACGCGAGCGCCACGTCATGCGACGATGAGGATGCGCAACTCCGGGTCGAAGCATTGAACGCACTCGTGCAGATGGATCCCAAGAACGCGGAGCCCGCGATTGCGAAGGTGCTGGCACGGCGCGACGCATGTGCTGCGCCGCTCCGCCGCGGTGCTCTCGCACTCATCGCACGCTCCAACGATGCACACGCCACCGATCTCCTGATCACTACTGCGCGAACCGATCCGGCCATCGAGGTCCGCGCCGAGGCAATCCGCTGGCTCGGCCGCGCTCCGGACGATCGCGCGACGGCTGCACTCACGGAGATTGCAACTTCGTCCGACAAACCTCCACTGCAACGCATTGCCGTGCGAGCGCTCGCCGGTCAGGATTCCCCCGCATCGCATCAGGCCGTTCGTAGTCTCATGACTCGTACCGATGTCTCCGTTGACGTGCGCATCACTGCGCTTCACTATGCAGGCAAGAGCGATCTTCAGGTCGCCGATCTGGTAAAGATGTACGACGCGTCTGCCGACCGATCGACACGGGACGAAATTGTCTCTCTCCTCGAACAACGGCAGGAACCGCAAGCGGCTGACAAACTCATTGATATCGCACGCACCAGCACGGACCCATCCATGCGCCGCCGTGCGATCGAGGCGCTATCACGCAAGAAAGATCCACGCACGGCCAAACTTCTAATGGATATCCTCGACAAATGAGCACACGTCACGTTTCAATCAGCTTCGGCATAGTCGTAATCGCCGCTTCGGTCGCGCTGCCAGTTGGCGGACAGCCGCTCGACTCGCGCCTGCACTCCGCGACATCTCCACGCATTCAATTTGAATTTGCCGGAAAGGGCGACGTGTGCGGCGACGGTCACGCACTGACGCTTTTAGCCTTCACTCCCACTCGTGGGTGGGAGTGAAGCGTCCCGTCACACGCCGTCGCCGAGGGCGGGGAATGCATCCCTCCTCCTCCTGCGCAGGGACGGTGCATCGCAATATCGTCGGCCACACCTACTTCGTCATCCTCGCCGAAGCCGGGGATCCATGGCCGACGACCACACCTACTTCGTCATCCTCGCCGAAGGCGGGGATCCATGGCCGACGATTGAATGCCAACTACCACTCGTGCAGGTGTAACCCTCTGCCGCTAAACCGCGATGTCTGGCTCCGCCTTTCTCAACCGCATCCACACAAAATACGTCGGCAGTCCCAGCAGCAAAGCACCAATCCCGATAAGGCTGTGTTTCGGGTCGCTGTAAATCGTTGTACCCACAACTATCCAGCTCGCGATCATGAAGAACGCAGTCGTCCACGGATGACCTGGAACGGTGTATCCAACCTTGTCGCTACGCATTCGGTCGCGAGCCCGGAATACGAATAACGCGAGCGCCGCCAATCCGTAGAACATGAAGTCGACAGACGTCACGTAGCTCATGATTGATTCGTAACTCCCGGACGCCGCGACTATCGCACAGAAGGTTCCCTGAAGCGCAATCGCGATCGTCGGCGTGTGCGAGCGCGGCGAGATGCGTGCTATCGCTTTGAAAAAGAGCCCATCCGCCGCCATCGCCTGATACACGCGCGGTGTAGCGAACATTCCCTGGCTCAGGAAACCGAACGTGGACAGCGCGATGCACCCAGCCATTACGCTCGCACCAATATGCATACGGTTCGACACGTGATCGACCACCGCTGCCGCAGGCGTCACCGTATTTGCGAGCCCATCCGCGCCGAGCGCTAGAAGGAAGACTGCGTTCACAGCGAGGTATAGCGCAACTACGCCCAGTACACCGTACAACATTGCGCGCGACAAGTCCCGCGCGGGGTCGCGCATGTCGGCCGCAGCGAAGCTCGCGGTTTGCCATCCGCCATATGCGAACATCACTGGAGTGAACGCCGCAGCCAGAGCGCGCCACGGTCGCTCCGGCATGGTTCCGCTCATCGTGGCCGATCCGTTTCCGTGCGCCATGATCGCGACGNNATCCGATAATCGCCACGATCGCAACAACCTTGAGCACCATGAACAGACTCTGAGTCTTGTTGCCTGCACGCAGGTTGGCGCAATTGACTCCGGTGAGCAGCGCAAGCGCCAGCACGGCTACGGTAGTCTCAGAGAACGGCAGCGGGACAACGGCCAGGAAGTACCGCGCGAATATCACGGATACAGCGGCGATTCCACCAGTCTGCACAACCAACAGAATCGCCCAGCCAAACATGAATGCGACCGCCGGATGAAACGCGTCGCGCATGTACGCATAGTGCCCGCCCGGCGCGGGATGACGAGCCGCGAGCTCGGCATATACAAATGCGCCCGAGAGCGCGATTACACCACCGATCGCCCACACGGTCATCATGAGCGCGCCGCTGTGCACCATCCTTGCAACCACTGCGGGATTGCTGAAGATTCCAGCTCCAACAATACCGCCCATCACCAGCATCGTCGCGTCAAAGACTCCGATCTTCGGCGCCGCGCGATCGGATCCGCTCGCGCTCACCGCCGGATCACCCATCCATGAGCGCCAACACGCGATCGATCTCCTGCTCCGTGTTGTATATGTGTGGCGCGAGCCGAATCACGCCGCCACCGCGAACCGAATGAGATACGCCGCCACCATTCAGTCGCGTTGATACCGCATTGACATCCTTCACGTTGAACGAAACGATGCCGGCTCGGCGATTTGGGTCTGATGGCGTGACGAGTGACAACGTCGCTATAGCTGCGATGCCATTCACCAATTGGCCAGTCAACGCGTGAATCTTTTGCTGCACCATATCGAGCCCGATCTCATGTAACAATTCAAGGCTAGAATTCATTCCAACCATGTCCTGATACGGAATGGTCGCGACTTCGAATCTGCGCGCGTCGTCCGCATAGCTGAGATCATATTCCAACATGTGCGAGAAATCCTCGGCGCCGCGCACCGAGAGCCACCCCACCGTGCGCGGCTCCAGATTCTGCACCAGATCCTGGCGCACGTAGCAGAAGCCCGATCCCCAAGGTGACAGCAGCCACTTCTGTGCACCACACGACAGGATGTCGATCTTGCATTTGTGCACGTCCAGCGAAGTCGTACCGACTCCCTGAATGGCGTCAACAACGAACCAGATCCCGCGCTCTCGGCACAGCGTGCCAATCGTCGCGAGATCCGCCCGATCACCGGACACGAACGACACCCACGATATCGCGACTAGTCCCACGTCGCCGCGATCGAGTCTCGCCGGCAACGCATCCCAGTCAGGAAGCCCGTTCGGCAGCAGCGGGATCTGCTCATACCGCGCACCACCCGTACGCTCGATTGCCATCCACGGATACACGTTGGCTGGAAACTCGCCGTCATATCCGATTATCACCTTGTCTCGCGCTATCGGAAGGATCTGCGCCGCGATGTTCAGCCCGGTGCTCGTGTTAGGCACCAGCGCGATCTCGCCGGCATCCGCACCGATCAGACTGGCGCACAGCTTCCGAGCCTTCGCCAGCGCATCAAACTGCTCATCCAGCGCGATCCGCCAAGGCTCAGCGCGAAGCTGGAGCCAGTGCTCCAGCGCGGCGACGGTTCGCACAGGATGCGGCCCGGTCGCAGCGGCGTTCAGGTAGATGACGTCGCGGCCAGCCCAGGGAAATTCAGTAGCTATATCGAATGACATGTTTATAGGGGTCGTGTCTGCGCTGGAAAGGTTCGCTCGATCACCAGCTCAGCGCCAGTACTCAAGACGGTCCGAAAGCGTTGCGAGCGCCGCGAACGCGCACTAACTTCGCGCGCGTACACTACTCGCTCGCTTGAATCTCGCACGATTCCCGGTTGGAGGAATAGATGTCGCAAATTCCACAGCGGCCAGAGTTCGACGTCTGCATCGTAGGTTCCGGTGCAGGCGGAGGCATGGCGGCCTATGCACTTACCAAAGCGGGCGCGAACGTCGTGATGCTCGAGGCTGGGCCGGAATGGTACAGTACTCGCGATTCCAAGATGCTCGTCCCAGCCTACGCATCCCCGCGCCGCGGTGCGGGGTCACGCGAGAAGCCTTTCGGCGAATTCGACGGCTGCATCGGTGGCTGGGACATCGAGGGTGAACCGTACACAACCGCACCCGGCACCAAGTTCGACTGGTGGCGTGCCCGAATGCTCGGCGGCCGAACCAACCACTGGGGCCGCATCTCCCTCCGCTTCGGTCCCGACGACTTCCGCGGCAAGAGCATCGACGGACTCGGAGACGATTGGCCAATCGGCTATGATGACATCAAGCCGTACTACGACCAGGTCGATCGGCTCATCGGCATCTTCGGCAGCAACGAAGGACTGCGTAATGCGCCGGACGGAATCTTCCAACCCGCCCCGCGCCCGCGCTGCTACGAACTGATGATCAAGGAGGCGTGTGACAACCTCAAGATCACGTGCATCCCGGGCCGCCTTTCAATTCTCACTCGCCCGCTCAATGGACGCATGGCCTGTCACTACTGCGGTCAGTGCGGCCGCGGATGCCAGACCAACTCGAACTTCTCGAGCCCGGGCGTTCTGATCAAGCCAGCCCTCGACACCGGCAAGCTCACGCTTGTCACCGGTGCTATGGCCCGTGAAGTAACGCTCGACAAAAATGGAATCGCGACAGGCGTCACGTACCTCCGAAAGAGCGACGGCACCGAGCAGCATGTTCGCGCGCGCGTGGTGGTGCTCGCCGCAAGTGCGTTCGAGTCTGCGCGCATCATGCTCAACTCCAAGTCTTCGCTCTTCCCGCACGGACTCGCCAACTCCAGCGGCATTGTCGGCAAATACATCACCGACACCACCGGCGCGGGACTCAATGGCTTCATTCCGAAGATGGTGAGCCGAGTGCCGCACAATGAGGATGGATCGGGCGGCAATCATATATACATGCCGTGGTGGATGGACAACAAGAAGCTCGATTTCCCGCGCGGCTACCACATAGAAGTCGGCGGTGGCTTCGATCCGCCGTCGTACGGATTCATGGGTGGAATACAGCGCTATCCCGGCGCCGGCGGTTACGGCAAGTCTCTCAAGGACGACTATCGCCGTTACTTCGGAGCAAGCGTTGGCTTCGCTGGCCGCGGTGAGATGATTCCGAGCGACGATTGTTACTGCGAGCTGGATCCGAAAGTAGTCGATAAGTTCGGAATTCCCGTGCTTCGCTTCCACTGGAAGTGGAGTGACCATGAGTACAACCAGGCCAAGCACATGCAGGAAACATTCCGTTCCATCGTGCACGAAATGGGCGGCGAAGTTTTCTCGCCGATGCCTACGAAGGAAGACGGCTACGGTCTCGCCTCCGGCGGCAGCATCATCCACGAGCTCGGTGCAACTCGCATGGGCAACGATCCATCGAAATCGGTTCTCAACAGGAACTGCCAGGCGCACGATGTGAAGAATCTCTTCGTCGCGGATGGTGGTCCGTTCGTGTCGCAAGCAGACAAGAACCCAACGTGGACCATCCTCGCACTTGCATGGCGCACCAGTGACTACATAACGCAACAGCGCAAGGGAGGTGCACTATGAGCGACGACAGCAACAAAGGGATAAGCCGCCGAGCTGCACTCAAGCTGCTCGGCGCAGTCCCACTGACCGGTGCGCTCCACTGGACGCCGGATGCCTTCAGTCGCGCCACGCAGATGTTGCAGCAGGACGACGCCGAGGCGCCCGACACCAAGCGCAAATTCTTCTCGGCACACGAGGATGCAACCGTACGAATCCTCGTGGACCTGATTATCCCACGCGACGATCGGTCTGGCAGCGCAACCGAAGCGCGCGTGCCGGAGTTCATGGACTACATGCTCGCCGAGGCGTCGGAGAGGAACCGCGTCGAGATGCACGGTGGGCTCGCGTGGCTCGATACGGAGTGCAGAAAGCGATTCAGTTCCGATTTCGTCAAGTCCACTGACACCCAGCGCAAACAGGTTCTCGATGACATTTCGTGGCCGGCTCGTGCGCGACCAGAGCTCAGTCATGGCGTTCAGTTCTTCAACAGCTTCCGCGATCTCACCGCTTCAGGATTCTTCTCGTCGCAGATGGGATGGAAGGATGTTCGCTACATCGGTAACGTATTTAACCCGAACTGGAACGGCTGTCCTCCCGAAGCGCTTCGCCAGCTCGGCGTCAGCTACGACAGCTAGAGGGCATCATGAGCGGTAACAGACTCGGCATTGGCTTCATCGGCAGTGGCTTCATCGCGAAGTTCCATCTGCAATCATTCGTCGGCGTGCGCGACGCCGACGTACTCGGCGTCTGGAGCCCAAATCGCGAGAACGCCGCCGCCACAGCGGCGCTTGCTCGCACGCTCAATGTTGGCCAGGCGCGGGCGTACGAGTCAATCGCCGACATGGTTGCTGATCCGGCAATCGACGCGATCTGGCTGCTCGGCCCAAACTTCGCGCGCATCGATAACGTCCGGGAGATCGTTGACGCGATTGAGAGTGGCAAGGGAACGCTCAAGGCAATTGCGTGTGAAAAACCGCTGGCGCGCAATGTTGCGGAGGCTGCCAAAGTTCTGAAGCTCGTCGAGCGTGTTGGGTTGATGCACGGATATCTGGAGAACCAGGTATTCGCCCCGCAGATCGAAACTGGCCGCTCACTCATCTGGGCGCGTGGCGCTGCGGCAACTGGTCGTCCATATCTCGCGCGCGCGGCGGAAGAGCACAACGGCCCGCACATGCCGTGGTTCTGGCGCGGCGATCTGCAGGGCGGCGGTGTGCTCAATGACATGATGTGCCACTCCGTCGAGTTGGTGCGCCATCTTCTAACCAAACCGGGCGATGCACGCGACTCGCTCACCCCAATCTCCATCAATGGCCGCATCGCAAGCCTCAAGTGGAGCAGGCCCGAATACGCCGAACGACTTCGCAAGACGATGGGAAAGGATGTGGACTACAGCAAACATCCATCCGAAGATTTCGCTGGTGTAACTATCGAGTTCGAGGCGAAGGACGGAACACGCGTGATCGGCGAAGCGAGTACGTCATGGAGCTACGTTGGCGCCGGCTTGCGTCTATCCGCCGAGCTGCTCGGCCCTGAATACTCGATGGCGTGGAACACACTAGACAGTGGGCTCAATCTTTTCTTCAGCCGCGAAGTGAGCGGCAACGCGGGCGAGGATCTGATCGAGAAGCAGAACGCCGAGATGGGGTTGATGCCCGTCGTCGCGAGCGAGCCCGCGGCGTACGGCTACGAAGCAGAGAACCGCCACTTTGTCCGCGCGTTCCTGCGCGGCGAGACACCCATGCTGACATTCAACGACGGACTCGAAGTGGTCAAGCTATTGATGGCCGCGTATCGCAGCGCTGAGGAAGGCAAGACGCTACACCTACCAGCGAAAGGGATCGAAGACTTCGAGCCGGCCGTGGCGCGCGGAAAGTGGAAGGGGTGACTGGAAGGTTGTGAGTCCTGCAAAGCCATGGCGTTCGATCGGATCTTCGGCCATGGATCCCCGCCTTCGGCGAGGATGACGACTTTCGGCGATCCCGGCACTAATTGGCACTCGTCATTCCCGCGAACGCGGGAATCCATGGCCGACGACCGGATGACACATTGTCGCCTTGCAGGACACGACGTTGTTCCGCGTTCGCCCAGTCCCTACGCCGCCATCGGCAGCGCCACTTCATCCGCTGGTGGTTTCGCATCAGTACTCGGCTTGAACCAGAACGCGAAGATCACGAACACAACAACCGATCCAATAGCCGGCACCATCCATATCGAACGCCAGTCATGCGTGATCGCACCATTCGGACCGACCGTCTGATACGCCTGCACCACAAGCCCCGACGCCCACGATCCAATGACGTTCCCGATTCCCAGCGTCACAAACGCGATCAAGCCCTGCGCCGCCGCGCGAATCTTGAGAGTCGCCTGTTGATCGACGTAGATCTGCCCGCTCACGAAGAAGAAGTCGTAACACATGCCGTGTATCAGAATTCCGGCATACAACATCCACAAGTTCGGTCCCACATTTCCAAACGCGAAGAACGCATACCGAATCGCCCACGCGATCATGCCAAGCAACATGATGCGCTTGATCCCGACGCGCAGGAGAAACCACGGCATCAACAGCATGAAGCCAAGCTCTGACGCCTGGCCGAGCGTCATCTTTGTTGCCGCCGCCGTCATCCCTGATTCGTTCAGGAATGCATTCGTGAACGTGTAGTAGAACTGAAGCGGGATCACCAGCAGGAACGACCCGATGACGAACACCGTGAACGATTTATCCTTGAACAGTGACAGCGCATCCAATCCCAACACATCGCGCGCGCGCAACGGTTGTCCAGCCGCGTGCGGTGGAGTGTGCGGTAGCGTCAGCGCGAACAGGCCGTAGAGCAGCGACGCGCCGGCCGCGATCTTCATTGGAATGGCGGTCGATTCGATCCCCAATGCGCCAACGAGAACTCCAGCGACGATCCAACCGATAGTGCCGAGCACCCGAATCTTGGGAAAGTCGCGCGCTGGATCCTCGATGTGGTCGAAGCTTATCGAGTTCGCTAACGCCAGCGTCGGCATGAAGGTGAGCGCGTAGATGATCAGCAGCGGATAGAACGACACAAAGGTCGTGATCGTCGACACGTAGTATAGCAAGCCAGCACCGATGATCAGCAACGCTGCCATCACACGCTCTGACGAGAAGAATCGGTCAGCGACCATTCCCACAAAGAACGGCGATATCATCGCCGCGATTCCCATGCTGCCGTACGCCAGCCCGACTCTCGACCCGCTGAACTTGAGCGTCTCGGTGAGATACGTACCAGCCGTAACGTACCACGCACCGTAAACGAAATACTGCAGGAACATCATCACAGACAGCTTGGCTCGCGTTGGCGTCATGAAAAAACCGTGATCTCCAAATGGTGTGTGACGTTCGAAACTGAGGCTCAGGATGCGACGACAATAATGTGCTGAAATGTCACGCGATCCGCCAATCGGCCGCCGCGTTATTCGTCATTCCCGCAAACTCGAGCCGACGCTAGAACTCCAGCTTCCGTAGGTAGTCGTAGCTTGCCGCGATACTTGCGAATGGATCGGTGGCGGAGTCGTGCTCCACGAAGTAATGCTCGATCCCCGCTTCCCGCGACTGCGCGAATATCCCCTTCCAGTCGATGACACCCTTTCCAACGTCCACCATTGAGCGCGCCGGAGTGCCAGCCATGTCCTTCACATGTACCATCCTGAACCGGCCCGGATACTTCTTGAAATAGGCCAACGGATCACCACCGCCCGTCACGAGCCAGAAGATGTCCATTTCCATGGCCACGAACGCCGGATCGGTTCGCTCGAGCATCACGTCGTAAGGACGCACTCCACCAATCGGTGCCAACTCGGTTCCGTGGTTGTGGTATCCGATGGTGATCCCGCTTTGCCTGGCTATCTCACCCGCGTGATTCAGAACGTCGGCCGCCCGTCGATAGCCATCCAACCCCGCCTTCTCGTCTGGAATGTTGGGGCAGACCACAAACTGGTGCCCAAGCAGATGCGCTTCGTCCAGCACCTTCGGCAGCTCATCCCGAACACGCTCCATCGCGATGTGGGTTGACGGCGCTGCCAGCCCGTGCCGGTCGAGCGACGCCTTGAACTCGGCGACAGTATGCGACCGGTAGCCGGCCAGCTCCACTTCCCGGTACCCAATGGCCGCAACCCGTGCGAGCGAGCCGTCCAGATCCCTGGTCAGCGCATCGCGGACTGTGTACAGCTGCACCCCGATGCGTTCGATTCGCCTGGCCGGAGACATCCCGCCCAACTTTCGGCCCAGCGCTGCCGAAAGTATGGTTCCGCCAGCGAGCCCAAGGAAAGATCGTCTCCCAATCCCATTGGTGGCGCTATACTGCTGTGATAGTGTGCTCATAAGTTCCCGTATTTTGCCAAATTTATAGAACTTTGCCACATTCATCGATTCTGGTCGGCATGGCTCGAATATTCCGCAACCATTCCGGTAAGCTTCCACCGGCCGCCCACCAGACAATCAAGCGTGCACAAATTAGAGCTGATCCTGGCACTCCTGGCCGTCTCCGCGACGGTCCAGATGCTTGCGCGCCGGCTCCGCGTCCCTTACCCGTCGCTCCTTGTAATCGGCGGCCTCGCACTGGCCTTCATTCCGGGTCTGCCACGAATAGATAGCGACCCCGAGCTGTTGTTCCTCATATTCGTTCCGCCCCTTCTGTACTGGACCGCGCTCACAACTTCGATCCGGGAACTGAAAGATGTAATAGGTCCAGTAGCGCGTCTCTCCACTGCGCTCGTGCTGCTCACCATGACAGTAGTCGCGGTTGTCGCCCACTCGCTGAGTTCCGAGTTTTCCTGGGCCTCCGCCTTCCTGCTCGGCGCTATCGTCGCCCCGCCAGATCCGATCGCGGCGACGGCCGTAATAGTACCACTCGGCGTTTCCCGAAGACTTACATCCGTGCTCGAAGGCGAAGGCCTTCTCAACGACGCCACTGCACTCGTCGCATACAGAGTCGCGCTCACAGCCGCTCTCACCGGCACATTCTCCGCATCCCAGGCAAGTCTGCGCCTTCTGACGGCCGGAGAGTCGGCGGTGCCGCGATTGGACTCGCCATTGGATGGCTCATCGTGCTGTTCCGGCGCAGCGTCACGGGAAGACTGCCGATCGTCGAAAACACTCTATCACTGCTCTCGCCGTTCCTGGCGTACATCCCGGCGGATACAATTGGCGCGTCTGGCGTAATAGCCGTGGTTACGCTTGGACTGTACCTCGGGCGGCAGGATCCGAAATCGATGGCACCCGCGTCCCGAGTACAGGCGGAAGCGATGTGGACCATGCTGACATTTCTGCTCCAGAGCCTGATCTTCATACTGATTGGTCTCGAACTGCCACACATTATGCAGGGCCTGCACGGCTACGCGATACCAACGCTCATCCTGTATGCGACCATTGTCATGCTGATATGCATCGCCGTCCGCTTCGCGTGGGTCGGCGCCTCAGTATTCATGCTCCGCGCCGCCCGGCGGCGCAAACACAGGAAGATGGAGCCTACGTGGAATGAAGGTGCCCTCGTAGCATGGGCGGGCATGCGTGGAGGTGACTCGTTGGTAATCGCGCTCGCAATCCCGTTCGTCACAAATTCCGGTGCGCCCATTCCGGCACGCAATCTGATAGTCTTCATAACGTTCTGCGTGATATTCGCGACGCTGGTAATGCAGGGAATGACACTCTCACCCGTTGTGAGATTGCTTGGGCTCCCCCGCGACACGTCCGGTCTGGCTGAGGAAACAGCCGCGCGCATCGCGCAAGCGCAGGCAGCAGTTGATCTTATCGATACGCTGGCGGAGCACGATGGTACCGAAGCGCGCATTGCCAGGAGCGTGAGGCCGCGCTACGCAGCGCGACTGAGTCGGTGGACCGCGCGTCGCGACGGACGCGACGACGATGCGACATCGGAAGAACAGGAGGCTGCTGACGACATGGCCGGCGTATCAGATGTTGTGACCCACGTGAACGAACGGATCATCGGTGCGCAGCGCGACTCGCTCATCAAGTTGCGTGAGAGCGAGACGATAAGCGACGAGGTTCTGCGACAACTCCAACGCGAGCTGGATCTGGAATCCATGCTCCTCGACTCCAAGAGTGTGGACGACACTGACGCCAGTGTCTGGTCACCCTACGGCGCGGATGCAGGTTAAAGATCCCATGCCGCATTCAGTCCTCATCGTCGGCGCCGGCCCCAGTGGCCTCACGATAGGCGCCGAGCTCGCGCGACACGGCGTAACATGTCGCATCATCGACAAGGCACTCGCGCCGTCCGTCAAGTCCAAAGCAATCGTCGTCCAGGCGCGCACGCTCGAGATCTTCTCGCTGATGCAGTTGGCGGACGAGTTCGTCGCGGCTGGTCATCCGATCCACGCCGTCAATATCTATTCCAACGGAAAGCGCATAATCCATCTCGGCTTCGATGAGCTCGACAGCGCTTACCCATACCTCCTTACCCTCGCCCAGCCCGAAACCGAGCGCATACTCGGCGATCGTCTCCGTCAGTTAGGCGTTGCAGTAGAGCGCGGCGTTGAATTGCTCTCCATGAGCCAGGATGCGGAGAAGGCCACCGTCGAGCTACGTCACGCAGACGGTCACACCGAACGCACTCGTATCGATTGGATAGTCGGATGCGATGGTGCACACAGCACCGTCCGCCGTGCACTCGATATTCCGTTCGAGGGTCATACGTTCGAACAGCAGTTCGTTCTCGCGGACGTGCACGTTGATTCGTCACTCAGTGACGACGAAGCGCATATCTTCTCGCAACATGGTGATATCTGCGCCATCTTCCCACTTAGCGGCGGACGCTATCGCATAATCGCCGACAATCCGCCCGCAAGCCTCGCCGCACACGAACCGACTCTCGACGAGTGCCAGGCGATGGTGACCGCGCGCGTTCAGGTACCGGCCGAGCTCAGCGATCCCGAGTGGATCACGAATTTTCGCATCAACAGCAGACTGGTCCGCCAGCTGCGCTCGCGGCGCGTTTTTCTCGCCGGTGATGCCGCGCACATCCACAGCCCCGCCGGGGGCCAGGGCATGAACACCGGCATCGGCGACGTGATCAACCTGGCCTGGAAACTGGCCGCGGTGCTGGGCGGCCGCGCGCCCGACAGCCTGCTGGACAGCTACGAGGCCGAGCGGATCGGCTTTGCGCGCCGGCTGGTGGCCACCACCGATCGGGCCTTCAGTATCGCCACCGCCGACGGCGCGCTCGCCGACATTCTGCGCACCCGCATCGCGCCGATGGTGCTGTCGAATGTGGTCCGCATCGAGGTGGCGCGGGAATTTCTCTTCCGCATGGTCAGCCAGATCACCTTGAACTATCGCGACGGCCCGCTGAGCGCCGGCAAGGCCGGCCGCGTGCATGGCGGCGACCGCCTGCCCTGGGCCCCGGTCGAAGGCGAAGACAATTTCGCCTCGCTTGCGGCCATGGTCTGGCAGGTTCACGTCTATGGCGCGGCCAGCGAAGCGCTTGTTGAATGGTGCGGCAATTCGGGCCTGCCGTTGCACGTGTTCGCGTGGCGACCCGAGCACGAGACGGCCGGACTGACGCAGAACGCCCTCTATCTGCTGCGGCCCGACAGCTATGTGGCGCTGGTCGATCCGTCCGGCTCGCCGGACGCGCTGGAGCAGTACCGCGCGGCCCGATCGATCGAGTTCGCCGCCGCTTCGCCGCCCTGACCCACGCCACAGCGTCCCTTCAGCCAGGCTTCCAGAATTCGCAATAGGGGACGCCTTGGCTGGAGCGCGCGATGGCCTCCCGGACGTAGGGGATCGTGTTCTCGGGCAGGTTCTGAATCGGAAACCAGCTCAGGGCGGCGCACTTGTGCGGCTCCATGTTGCGGATTTCACCGCGCCAGCGGCTCGGCTCGAAGAAGAACTCGACGCGTTCATCGTCCTGGCGTCGGTGCATGACGGTGCGCAAGGCCAGATCGGCCGGATCGATTTCGACCCCGGCCTCTTCGCGGGCTTCGCGCGCGGCGGCCGCGGCCAGCG
>PLEG01000384.1 GCA_003136975.1 Gemmatimonadota bacterium
CACTCCGAGTGCCTCACCGGCGACGTCTTTCACAGTCTGCGCTGCGATTGCCGCGCGCAACTCGAAATCGCGCTCACCTCCATTGCCCGCGAAGGCCGAGGGCTCTTGATCTACGAGCACCAGGAAGGCCGCGGCATCGGGCTGTTGAACAAGCTCAAGGCCTACCAGCTTCAGGATGAGGGAAAGGACACCGTGGAGGCCAATGAAGCGCTTGGCTTTGGTCCCGATCTGCGCAATTATGGAATTGGCGCGCAGATATTGCTCGACCTTGGTCTGCGCTCGATGCGCGTGCTCACGAACAACCCGCGGAAACTGGTCGGGCTCGAAGGGTACGGATTGGAAGTCGAGGATCGCGTGCCGATAGTGCCGCCGTCCACCAGTGAAAACGCCCAGTACTTGAAAACAAAACAGGCGAAGCTTGGGCATCTGCTCGCCTCCTGACAAAATAGATGGCAGAGTTTAACGGAACACCGCAGGGATCGGGGCGACGCGTAGTGGTGGTCGCCAGCCGCTTCAACGAAACAATCACGCGCCCGCTCGTCGACGGCGCGCTCGAAGCGCTCGTTGCGCACGGAGTTGCCTTCGACGACATCGACGTGGTCTGGGTGCCGGGTGCGTGGGAACTGCCGCTCGCCGCACGCCGCGCGTTGGCGAGCGGACGCTATGACGCCCTGGTCGCGCTTGGCGCCGTGATTCGCGGCGAGACTCCGCACTTTGATTTCGTCGCCGGCGAGGCGTCACGCGGGCTCGCGCTCGTATGCATCGACGCCGAGATCCCGGTTGGCTTCGGACTGTTGACCTGTGACACACTTGATCAGGCGCTGGCGCGCGCTGGCGGTGTGCACGGCAACAAGGGATGGGACGCCGCAGTTGCGGCGCTCGAGACCACCGACGTTCTGGATCAGATCGAGCCCGCCGATGAGGGTTGAGTCGCGCGCGCGATCGCGCGCACTGCAGGCGCTCTACGCCTGGGACATGCGCGACGATACTGCGCTCGATCGTGTTGCGCAGCAGGTGTGGGATGATCTTGCCGTATCTCAGGAAGAACAGGAATTCGCGGGATTCCTGGTGCGGATACTCATCGCGCGCGGCGACGAGATAGACAAGTCGTTGAGCGCCGTTACAACCAACTGGCGGTTGAGTCGCATTGGCGCAATCGAGCGTTCGGTTTTGCGTCTTGCGATCGCCGAGCTACTTCAGGGAATCACTCCACCCCGCGTCGTGCTAAAGGAGTCGGTCAGACTCGCGGAACGCTACGGAAGCGAGCAGAGCGCGCGCTTTGTGAACGGGGTGCTAGACGCGTACGCGCGCCAGCAGGGAATGCTCTAGCCTTTGCGCATTCTCGTCGTCAACTGGCAGGACCGGCACAACCCGCACGCCGGTGGTGCCGAGCTTCATCTTCACGAAGTGTTTGGACGCATTGCACAGCAGGGCCACAACGTGGATCTGCTGTGCAGCGGTTTTCCAGGCGCCGCGGAGGACGAAGTGATTGACGGAATCCGGGTGCGCCGGGTTGGGTCACGTTTTTCGTTTCCGCTGCACGCACACCGGGCTTACGCGGCGCTTGCGCGGGCCAACGAGTATGACATCGTGGTGGAGGATCTGAACAAGATCCCGCTATACACGCCCCGATGGAAAGCACCCAAGCTCGTCGTCGTTACGCATCACCTGTTCGGGGCAACCGCTTTCAGGGAAGAGTCGATTCCCGTGGCCGCGATGACGTGGCTCGCCGAGCGTCCGTTGGGGCGTGGATACCGCGGTGTGGATTTTCAGGCTGTGAGTGTAAGCACCCGCGACGACCTCGTGAGCCGCGGGATTCCAGCGGATCGGATCAGGGTCATTTATAACGGTGTCGACGTGGAATCGCTGACGCCCGATCCGAGCGCTCGTTCGATTCTTCCGTTATTCTCGTATCTGGGGCGATTGAAGCGGTATAAGCGGGTTGATCTTGTTGTAAGGGCCTTCGCGTTGCTCGATGGAAGAGATGCTCGCCTGGAGATTGCAGGGAAGGGCGATGATCGGGACAGGCTCGAAGATCTCGTTGCAAAACTCAACATCGAGGACCGCGTACGGTTCCTGGGGTATATCACGGAAGGCGAGAAGCGCGATCTGCTGCGGCGCTCATGGGCTACGGTTCTCGCCTCTCCCAAAGAGGGGTGGGGAATAAGTAACTTGGAGTCAGCTGCATGTGGCACACCGGTGGTTGCCGCGGATTCACCCGGAATTCGGGAGTCTGTGGTGGATGGAGACACCGGTTTTCTTGTCCCAGGATCAGACGTTGCCGCATACGCGGCCGCCATGAGAGGATTGCTCGACTCGCCGGAGCTCGTCACGACACTAGGCGTCAACGCACGCCGTTTCGCAGAAACCTTTACGTGGGAACGCGCAGCGGCGGAGACGTTGGCACACCTCCAAATTGTAGCCAAAGGAGCATAGCATGGAGATCCAATTCCACGGACATCAGACAGCGATCACCGAAGGACTTCGCGTGAGGGCGACGGAAGGTGTTTTGAAGCTGGTGGAGCACCTAGGCAGACCCGTTGACGCGGACGTCTGGTTCAGTGAGGATGGGGTTATGAAGACCGTGGAAATTGTGCTACATGCACCGCACTACGACAATCTGGTCGGAAAGAGCGAGGCGAAATACCACGAGCCTGCGCTCACCGAGGCGATCGCCAAGCTGGATGCGCAGATCCGTAAGCTCAAGTCAGCCAAGAAAAAGCAGGTTCACGAGCCCGAGCTGCGCGCGTGACGCGTCACCCAACGGTCGGCGAGCTTGTTGAGCGGCTCGCCGAGCCGCTGCGGCTGGATGATATGGGGGCAGGCGTCGGCCTGGACCGTCCGCTCCCAGGACCGGACATATCGAGTCCCGGTCTGGCACTATCCGGTTATGTCGGCCGCTTTGTGTCCGACCGTCTGCAGGTGCTGGGCGAGACGGAGATCAGTTATCTCAATTCGCTCGACTCGGTTCGCAGAAAGGAGATCATCGATCTCTTCTTCTCGTTTCACTTGCCGGCGGTGTTCATCACCAAGGGACAGGAGCCGCCGGAAGGACTTCACGAGTGCGCGCGCACGAGCGACACGGCGCTGATCCGAACTGCGCTCACGACCGCCGAATTTTACCGCGGCATCAAGCCCGCACTCGAGGAACTGTTCGCGCCGACGACGACTCTGCATGGTTCGCTTNNCTGGTAATCGTGTCGCGCCGCGGTCACGATCTGCTGATTGGGCGCGCCCATGAGACGGCGGCGCACCATATGGAGATTCGCGGCGTGGGGCTGATCAACATTCCGTCGATCTTCGGCATCCGGTCGGTGCGCCAGCAAAAGCGGATCGAGGTGGTGGTTCACCTGGAAACGTGGGACAGGAATGCACCGGTCGAGCGCACTGGCCTCGATACTTCCTTGGCGAGCATACTTGGCGTCGAGATTCCCAAGATCACGATC
>PLEG01000009.1 GCA_003136975.1 Gemmatimonadota bacterium
TCTGGAGTGATCCGGCGCGTGAGTGCTGGGGAGTGGCGGAGTCGAGACCGCCGGATCACTTCGGATAGAGACGTTTGAAGGAAGCCGCCCGCGTTTGCGGCGGACGCGGCAGGGCTATGGGTATTGAATCAATCCGGAGACCTCGGGTGTGGGTACAGGGGCGACCTGGAGACTACAGACGTGTTCCGGAAGGAGCGGCGAATGGGTCGGAAGGATCATTTCGGGATGCCTGGCATGTATTTCAACGCTGTATTTTGGGTATTCGCGGGGATGCGGACACACCTCCGCTGTGCATGCTGGTGCATGCGGATGTGTCGTCGATGGATAACAGTTACGACGTGTCAGAACACCTCTCCCGCTCAACGGATCTTCGGTGGAGCTGTTGAGCGGTAAGCTTCTCGATTACAATCATGGTGCCGCCGCAGCGCGGGCAAAGCCAGCTGCAATTGGACTCCGAAGCTGTCGGTTTTGGCGAAGGCGCCAACGGACAGGCGTTCAGCAAGCGTCGGCAGAGTGGTAACAGTTCGCGGCGCCGCCGGTTGGCGAGGAAGCCGCAGAAGCGGATACGCACAAAGCCGCGCGGCAGGGTATGAAGCAGGAAGCGCCGCAGAAACTCCTCGGCGGTCACAGTCATCAGCCGTTTCTTGTTCTTGTGGGCATAGTCTTTCCAGCGGAAAGTGACCTTGCCATCGGCAAGGTTCACGATCCGGTGGTTGGAGATGGCAACGCGATGCGTGTAGCGGGCCAGGTAATGAAGGACATGTTCGGGTCCTCCGAACGGTCTTTTGGCGTATACCACCCAGTCCTGGCGGAACAGCGGGCGCAGAAAAGCCTGGAAGTTTTTCTGTTCGCCGAGCGGTTTGAGGCTTCCGGGAAACAGCAGTTTCCGTTGGCGGAAAGCGAGCTTGAGACCGGCGACAAACTTGCCGCGAAATACGCGGCTCAGGACTTTCACTGGCAGGAAGAAGGGATAGCGTGGGTGAACCCAGCGNNGTATGCAGCACACTCAGGAAGCCGATTTCCGCGCCGAGATGCTTCGGATCGGCGGCAATCTCCTGTAGTGTGGCGGCGCTGGCGCGGAACAAGAGGTCGTAGACGACCTTTTTGTTTTGCAGAGCGAGCCATGACAGCTGGTGCGGGATCGTGAAGACTACGTGTACATACTTCACGGGCAGCAGTTCCTTCTCGCGTTCGGCGATCCACTTGTTACGGGCGTTGGTCTGGCACCTGGGACAATGTCTGGATCGGCATGAGTTGAACGAGGTGGCCTCATAGCCGCATTGTTGGCAGCGATCCAGATGGCCACCGAGCGCTGCCGTGCGGCAATGTTCGATGGCGAAGAGCACGCGGAGGTGCAGCCAGGTCAGCCAGGAACGGTTCCTGTCGACAAAGCTGTTGCCGTGCTTACGAATGATGTCGGCCACCTCGAAAGGTGGCTTCGTCATTTTTTATACAGCCTTCGGGAGCGTTTCACCTGATCGAGGCTCGACAGTTCTACGTTATCGAGCGGTGTGCCCGCGGCCTTCAGGTGCCGTTCGGAGAGGTGAAGGTAAATGGACGTCGCCTTGAGGTCGGCATGGCCCAGCAACGCCTGCACGGTGGGAAGAGCGGCGCCGCCCTCGATCAGATGAGTGGCGAAACTGTGCCTCCTATGCCGCATGCGGCATAGGAGGCACTATGCCGCTTCCCGGACTATGCCGCGTAGATGAGAACGACTTGACCAAAGGCCCATCAGAATGCAGGGTTGCTTGAACGTCAGTTGTTTAACATGCGGCATAGTCCGTAGTCTCGGGATCAGAGTTGTTTGAGGAAGGCCATCAGTTCGTCGTCTGGTTGATAGCGCTTTGGAACTCCTTTGGCCGGGTTGGTCCTGGCCAATGCTTGCTCCTTCAACGAAAGGTCGGCATCGAGATAGATCTGGGTAGTTTCGACAGACTCGTGGCCGAGCCACAGCGCAATCACCGCTCGATCTACACCGGCCTGTAGCAGTTCCATGGCAGCGGCGTGACGAAGCACGTGGGGTGAAACTCTTTTCTTGCGCAGAGAAGCGCAGTTCTTCCGTGCCTGCGCCACGTGGCGGGCCAGCAAGTGCTGAACGCCGTCGGCACTCAAAGGTCCACCACGGGTGCTGGGAAACAGCGTCCTGGAATCTTCTCTGCCTTGTTCCCGCATCCAACTTTTCAGGACCGCAGCCGTGGGTTTGGCCAGGGGCGTACAGCGTTCCTTCCGTCCTTTTCCCCGACAACGCACATGTGCGCCGATTCCGAGCGAGACATCCTCGTGCCGCAATGCGGTCATCTCGGACAATCGCAGGCCGGTCTGAACGGCGGTGAGCAGAAAGGCGTGGTCGCGACGTCCCAGCCACTTCGTTCGATTCGGCGCCGCCAGCAGCGCCTCTATCTCGGGCCGGGTTAGGAAGCCCACCAGGGCGCGTCGCTGCCGTTGGTTCGGAATGGCCAGCACTCGTTGGATGATTCCGCTTTGCGCCGGCGCTTCCAGCGAGGCGTAGCGGAAAAACGACCGGATGGCCGTCAAACGCAAGTTCCGGCTTCTGGTGCCATTGTGCCGGCTGTTTTCCAAATCCTCCAGGAACGCCCGGACCAAAGAGGCATCCAGATCGTCCAGCCCCAACTGAGAGGGAGCCTTGCGTAGGCGTTTCTGGGCGAACTGCAACAGCAGGCGGAACGTGTCGCGGTAAGAAGCGATGGTGTGAGGGCTGACTTTGCGCTGCGTCATCAAGCGGGTAGTGAAGAACGACTGCAACAAGGCTGGAAGATTAGCGGGATCCCGCATTCAAGGCCTCCCATCGTTTTTCCAGCCTCCTGGCGGCTGCTCCCAGCAGTTCAGGAGTGCCGGTCAGATACCAATAGGTGTCGGTAACGTGGGCATGCCCGAGATAGGTGGACAGGACTGGCAAGCGTCGCTTGGGATCCTCTCCATTGCGATACCAGCGCAACAGTGTCTCGACCGCAAATCGGTGCCGAAAATCGTGCAGGCGCGGGCCACGGCTGGCATCTACAGCACGCAATCCAATCTGTCGGGACAGGATGTAGAACGTCCGGTGGACCTCGCCTTTGTCCAGTCGGTTGCCGTTCAGGTTTACGAGGAAATGTCCTTCGGCGCGAACGCCAAAGCGCTCGTTCCGGCGTTTCGCGTAGTCGGCCAGTACCTTACAAGTCGAGGTATGCAGTGGAACCAGACGGGACTTTCCGAACTTGGCCCCTCGAATCGTGAGAGTGCCTTCGGACCAATCCATATCCCCCGGTCGGAGGTTGAGCGCCTCACCCAGCCGCAGGCCTGTGACCGCCAGCAACCCGAACAGACAGTGGTAGGTCCAGGGACGCAGCGGGTCGATGGAAGGCCGGCTTTTAGCAGCCTTCAGCAGTGTTCGGATCTCGTGATCGGAATAGAAGTAGGGCTGAGCACGCTTGGGCCGGTAGGGCAGCAAGCCGAGTGGCGGAACTTCTGTCGAAGGGTCCGTCGCACTCCAGTGCCGGGCGAAGCCACGCACGATGCTGAGCCGCGCCGCCCATTCACCGGGTGTGTGATGGGCATCTTGCGTGGCCCATTCCAGTGCCAGTTTTACGGTGATGTGTGCACTACGTTTTCGTCCCAGGAACGACACGAACTCCCGCAGCCCGGCCTCATGTCGAACCAGCTTGAACCCCAGGCCACGGCGCATCGTCAGGTAGTCTCGGACAGCCTTACGGAGGCGATTCATCGACCACCCCCTGGCCACGGCAACGCCAAGGTATGCAAGGCGGTGACATCTACTTTGGCGTAGATCGCGGTCGTGTTTGGGCTTTGATGCCGCAGCAGTTCGCCAATCTCATCCAGCGAGCCTCCCTGCCGAAGCAGGCTCGTGGCCAGGGAGTGGCGAAGCACATGGGCGCCGGTGTGCGCCGACTCTACGCTGGCATGTTTGATGGCGCGCCTGACGAGCGAGGAGATCGTCGATGAGTTCCCAAGGCCGACTAACGGAGCCCGGTGGCGAAGGAAGACACTGCGGGTGGCCGACCGCGGACGGTCGTTACGTAAATAGGCGGCAAGGGCCGCGCCTACGTCGGCCGCCAACGGCAGTTGAGCCGATTTCCCGCCCTTTCCCCGAATGGTAATCTGGCCGGTGCTCCAGTCGATATCGTCCAGGCTCAACCCAACGACTTCGCCAGCGCGGAGGCCGAGCCTGGCGAGCAGCAGCAGGATGGCATGGTTCCGCCTGCCGACGGACGTCTTTCGATCGCAGCACTCCAGAATACGTTCCACCATGGCAGCAGGCAGGAATTTCGGAAGCGTGGAAAGCGACCAGTTGGGGACAGTGGGGACGCAGCCAGCAAGATCGGTAGCGATTGCTCCGCGGTGTCGCAGATAGCGAAAAAACGACCGAAGCGCGGTTACCATCAGCCCGGCCCGTATAGGACTCAACTCACGCGCGTGACGCATCACGAATCGGGTGACGTCCGCCGCTCGAAGCATGGCGAAGTTCGGGGCCCTGTTGTGAAATCGCTCGGGCAGGAACTGCTCAATGACGGGAATGTAGTTGAGAAGCGTTAATGGGGACAGACCGCGTTCCTGCAACAGGTACCGTCGGAACTCGGCGACGATCCTCGATTGGGCAGTGTCTGCGACCGGCGGCCGGTGCGGCTTCACAACGCCTATTTGGCGAAGTATGGTGAGTAGTCGCTCCAATGCTTTCGGATCGCCTCTGCGATCCCGCTGCTGCCGACGGCGAAGGCGCAAAAATCGTTCCACAACCTGGCTGTCCAGATGCTGGACATCAATCCGTTTCTGCTTCAGCCAACGGCTGAAATCGGCTATTACGATAATCTGCTGTCTGATGGAGTGGTCAGTGTAGCCCTGATCGGCTACAGCGGCGGCATAGGCGTCGAGGTATTCACTCAGAGGCCCCTGGCGGAGCCGTTCAATCGTGCTTGAGAGGGTGAAGAGTTGGTTTATCACTCTCCCAGAGTGCCAAGCAGGGCAGCAAGACTATGCCGCGTAGCCGCGGCTCAAACGCCCATGAATAGCGGCTGGCACGTCGACACGCGGCATAGTCCGGGAAGCGGCATAGTGCC
>PLEG01000092.1 GCA_003136975.1 Gemmatimonadota bacterium
GATCACGTTGGAATCGATCAGGATCATGGGAGTGGCCCCTTCGTACTGCTCTGTGATTCCTGCTTCATCTCTGCGGGCGAGCCTACGGGAAGCTGCAGCGCTGCCAGGGCGCGTGCCGCATCGGTCCGCTCAGGTCCCCCGATGATTCCATAGCGCGCCTCGCATGCCTCGCGAACGAGCTCGCCGAGGCTAACGCCACGCCGGGAAGCGAGGCCGGTGAGCCGGCGATGGAGCTCGGGTGAGAAAAGTATCGTGGTTTTCTTGGAAAGCTCCATATGCACCTCCATATATGGAATATATGGCAGCAAAAACCTCGGGTCAGCCGACGAATGTGTTTCTGGTGAAGTTGGCGTACTGGATCGGACGATAGGGGAGCGTTGAGAAACGCGGGGCCCGCGGAAGTCGTAGAGAGTCGTCATTCCCGCGAATGCGGGAATCCATGGCCGGCGCTACGCATGAGATTTTGAATGCCAGCGAAGCTTTGTTGGCCGATGAAGCGCCACTCCCCGCCCCTGCCAACATTAGCCTTAAATAGCTACTAAATGCTCAGTCCCCAACAACCAGATCGCCGCCAGCGCCAGCAGGAAATACGGAACCAGAGCCGCTGCTCCGGCGTAATCCTTGCCCACTCTCTGACCGAAGAACAGGGCGCATAGCGATACCCCTGATAACACCGCCCCGCAGAACGCCACGCCCGGACTGTGTGTGAAAACGATGAGCAGGAATCCGATCCCACTCAGCGCCCCCGATAGCGTCTCCAGGATCGTTAGGGTGAGAAACATCGGCCCAACAGTCTTTGCGAGTGGACTTTCCGCGAAGTGTCCGGTGAGAAAATCGAGATTCCCGCGGTGGTCCACGATCTTGTCCATCCCCGACTGCAGGAAAAGGATGGACAGGAAGAGCGACGCGAGAGCCTGCAGGAGCCAGTACGTCAGTGATTCGAATGTATGCATGACGGTTGAGAATACGCCGCTGAGTCTGACAGTCAACAGCCTGGATTAGATTGAAAGATGCCCACGCGCTCTACTGCTACTGATACGAACGACACTGACCACAACGCGGAAAGCGATGAATCGCCCTCCGCATTTGCCGCTCTCGGACTCGATCCGTCCATCGTAAAGGCACTGACGGCATTGGGGTACGAGGAGCCGACCCCCATCCAGACCGAAACGATTCCTGCCCTGATAGCTGGCAAGGACGTACTCGGCCAGGCTGCCACCGGTACCGGAAAAACGGCCGCCTTCTCGCTTCCCATCCTCCAGCGCCTGCATGACTCGCACCGGGGGCAGGGCCACGGCCCGTACGCTCTGATCCTCGCGCCAACTCGCGAGCTGGCGATGCAGGTTGCCGAGGCGATCCATAAGTACGGAAAGGCGATGGGCGTATCGGTGTTGCCAGTGTACGGCGGCGCGGCGATGGCTCAGCAGCTCAAGGCGCTCAAGCGCGGCGTTGACATCGTGGTCGCGACACCTGGTCGCGCACTCGATCACATTCGTCGCAAGTCGTTGCAGCTCGGCTCCGTCCGCACAGTCGTGCTGGACGAGGCCGATGAGATGCTCGACATGGGATTCGCCGAAGATCTCGAAGCCATCCTGAGCGAGACGCCCGCCGACAGGCAGACGGCGCTTTTCTCCGCGACGATTGCACCGCGCATTGCGGCCATCGCGAACAAGCATCTCAAGAACCCGGTTCGAGTAACGATCGCGCGCGACAAGACCAAGGCGGGTTCGGTACCGCGCGTTCGTCAGATGGCCTACATCGTTCCGCGTGTGCACAAGATGGCAACGCTTGGCCGTGTGCTCGACATGGAGAGCCCCAAGTCGGCGCTCGTTTTCTGCCGCACACGTACCGAAGTGGACGGTCTCACGGAAACGCTCAACGCGCGCGGCTATCGCGCCGAGGCGTTGCACGGTGGGATGACGCAGGAACAGCGCGATCGCGTGATGAAGAAGTTTCGCGCGAATACTGCTGATCTGCTGGTTGCGACCGACGTCGCCGCACGCGGGCTGGACATCGGTCATCTATCGCACGTCTTCAACTACGATGTACCAACTTCGCCTGACGCGTACGTTCACCGTATTGGGCGCACTGGACGCGCCGGACGCGAGGGAGTCGCGATAACGCTCGCCGAGCCGCGCGAGCACAGATTTCTGCGCAACATCGAGAACATCACCAAGCAGAAGATCGAGATCGCAACTGTTCCAACAATTGCGGATATGCGTGTGCGCCGCGTCGAGCTAACGCGCGCAACGCTGCAGGAGATTCTGATCGGTGGCGAGCTCGACGAGTATCGCGGAGTCGTGGAATCGCTGGCCGATGGCGATTACGACGTGATGGACGTCGCCGCCGCTGCGGTCAAGATGGCGCACGAGGCGAGTGGTAACGACAAGCACGAAGCAGAGGAAGAGATCCCGGTCGAGCGCAGCTCCATTCCGCATGATCGGCCAAAGCGTGAAGGCAAGCCGCCGCGCACGGTCGCCGGCACCAAGCGCAAGCCAAGCTGGGAAGTCGCGAAGATCTACATCGGAGCAGGCCGCAAAGCGAAGATCCGTCCCGGCGACATTGTCGGCGCGATAGCGAACGAGTTGAAGATCGACGCCGATGCAATCGGCGCGATCGAGATCTATGATCGCTTCTCACTGGTCGAAGTTCCGGATGAGATCGCTGACGACATCGTTACGACGCTACGCGCGACGCACATCAAGGGGAAGCGAGTTCCGGTTCGGCGGGATAAGGACGTAGCGTAGGCCGCCGGGTTCGGCGGATGTCGTCATCCCGGCCTGCGGCGAGAATGACGTCTTAATGAGAACATTGTGCACGCCGGGTGGCTAACGAATCTCAAGAACCCGGTGCGAGCGCCAGGTTTACCGGTTCGGATCCAGAATCCGACCGATCTGAACGCGCGCATCCTCGAGATGCGCGCGAGTTGCGGCGTCGGTAGCACGCGGTAGCGCCGCGGCTATATCCGCGCGCAACGTTACAATCTCCGCGCGCATTGCCGCCCTCGCATCCGTCATTGCCGCCGGACTCTCCGCGGGGCGGCGCGGCCGAGGACCGGGTGCAGGTGATGGGCTGAGTACGATCGTGAACGCCTCGCTGTGCGTACCGTTGATCTTCGCGTCAAGCTGGTCGAGATACGCACGCTGAAGATTGCGGCGATATACGTCGATCACAACCGTGCGATCACTTAACTCGGTCCAGATTCCGTGACGCACATCAGCGAGCATGTTTGGCAACGTGTAAACGTCACCGCCGCGCGACGAGATCTCGATCATGCGCTGCATGCGCCAATCATCAGTGAGCGTATGGAGAATGCGTGCCTGCGCATCGTTGATCCGGCTGAGCGATCCGTTGGGCTCGATGCGGCTCGTTACAGCATGATCCAGGAAGAACGTGGGTGTGCGGAATACGTGCTCGTTCAAAAACTGTACGGCCGCGACCTGCCGCTTGCGCGACACCGGAGCGTACACCGGACCGGGTTGCGCACCGTATTTGACGCTCGCGGTAGAGCCACCGATGATGTTCGCGACGTGCCCCATCTCGTCCGACCACTGACCGACGAGTCTGTCATAGACTTCCTCGAGGTCGGAGTTGTCCTCACCAGGCTTCTGCGTAACACGCAGCAACATCGGCATGATGCGCTCTATGTTCTTGAGGCCGTAGCCAGTCGACTTCACCGCGTCGGCATCACCAACTGCCTCCGCTTCGTCGCCAGGATCCGGATTGTCCGCGCGGCTCTCGGCGAGATGGCCAAAACGGTACCAGGGCACACTGTCCTGCATGCGCGCTATAGAATCGAGCGCTGGTCGCTCCTGCTCTGGCGTCGACGCTCCCGAAAGCGGCGCGTATCCCCACATGATTGCGAACTTGTCGTATGGTCCTACGCGCGGCACCAGATCGTTCACGTCAATCGAATCCTCTGGTTGCGCGACGTAGTTATACCGCGCGTAATCCATGATGCTCGGCGTGTGGCCCATGCGGTGAACCCAGGTGCGCGATCGCACGGAGTCCGCTGGGTACATCGAGCTCGCCTTGAAGTTGTGCGCCAGTCCGAGCGTGTGGCCGATCTCGTGTGCCACCACGAACTCCACCATGCGCCCCATCAGCGAATCCGGCATTGGCCAGTGCTGCGCGCGCGGATCGAGTGGCGCGACCTGTGTGAAGTACCAGTCCCGGCTCAGATTGAGAACGTTGTGAAATATCCGTATCGAGCCGTTGAGAATTTCGCCGGTACGAGGATCAGCAACGTGAGGACCGACGGCGTTCTCGACGGTTGACGGAAGCCAACGAATCACCGTGTGCCGCACGTCATCCGGTGACCAGTCTGGGTCATTGGTCGGCGGATCCATCGGGATTATCGCGTTGCTGAAACCTGCGCGCTCGAACGCAGGTTGCCAGTCCAGAATCGCCTTGCGAATCCACGGCTTCCATTGCTCTGGCGTTGCTGGATCGATGTAGTACACGATCGGCTTGACCGGATCGGACATCGCGGCGCTCGGGTCCTTCTTCTCGAGGCGCCAGCGATTGATGTAGTCGCGCTCGACAGAACGATACTGGTCGGTTCCGAAATCAGTGCGCGTCACGCTCAGGAATCCGACGCGGTCATCGGCGAGCCGAGGCGTCATTGCGACGGACGGAAGCCGCACCATGCTCCAGTGCGCGAGTACGCTGATGGCGGATTCGCGGTCATGGCCGGATGCACTGGCAGCGGACGGCTGTGGAGTCCCCGTCTGTGTCGCCTCTATCTCCACGTTGTCAGGAAATGCGACGGCGCTCTCGACATATGAGCGCTTGTCATCCACCTGTCCGTGAATCGCGTTGAATTCCGGGATGTCAGTGGTGTAGAGACGCGTGACGTCGATCACCGCAGCACTGTCAGGTCCGTACGCAGCGACGTCGAAGATAGCGATGATCGGTGCGTAGCTTCCCGACTGCACCGCTCGGTAGATCGGCAGCGACGTGTCGGCCATTATCGCAAATGATGGCGATCGAAGAATTACGCGATTGCCGGAGCGCTCCCACCTGAGCGTGCGTTCACCAAACTCGTCTCCGCCGTACGCGCCAAAGGGATTGTTCGCGTCAACCGCGGCCGTTCGTGCGTAACGTCCCACCAGAAGCATGTCGCGGTTGAGCTCCTTCGCTGGAATCTCGAAGTAGAGCGTGTCGCCAACGCGATGAGTCTTGAACAGGCCATCACGCGTCCTCGCGGACTTTGTAATGACTTCTGCGTACGGCTTGACCGAGACGTGCGGCCCTCCGGCGTGACCCGAATCAGCCGCCGCTGACTCCGCCGCAGGAACGGGTCTGAGACTCGGCGATGGCATGCACGCCGATGCGAGCAACGAAGCCAGTATCCAGCTAGCGCGCTTGAGGCCGATCATCTGATCTTGTTATGCGCAGGCTGTCGGCTCAGGTCCAGGCGAGCTCATTCCAGGGAAGTCACGGCCATACCCATGGCGTGATATCCCTTGTCCACGTACACGGTGGTCCCTGTAATTCCGCTCGCCAGGGGGGAGCAGAGGAACGCAGCAACCGAACCGACTTCCTTGGCTTCGAGTCGCTCCGGGAGCGCCGAATTCTGCGCGCAGTATTCAACCATTCGCTCGATGATCCCAATGGCACTCGCCGCACGCGAGGCGTAGGGACCGGCCGAAATCGTGTTGACCCGATGGCCGTACCGCCGCCCAACCTCATATGCGAGGACACGGGTGTCGCTCTCGAGTGCAGCCTTGGCCGACGACATGCCGCCGCCGTAGCCCGGCACGGCGCGCTCCGAAGCCATGTATGTTAGCGACAGAAACGAGCCATCATCGCGCATCAAAGGCGCCAGTTTGGCTGCAAGGGCCACCATCGAGTACGCGCTGACACTGATTGCGGACAGGTAGCCGTTTCGGCTGGTATCTATAAGCGCCTTCTTGACCTCGGGGCCGTTCGCGAGGGAGTGGACCACGATATCCAGCGGTTTTTCGCCGAAATCGGCGACCAGGCTCGACACCATCCCTTCTATGGAAAAGTCGCCAACGTCCTTGTACCGCTTGCTGGTCCGGACGTCGTCGGGCGCATCGGCGAGTGTGTCGTACGCCGCGTCGAGCGGGTAAATCCGCTCGAAGCTGAACACCGATCCATCCGGCATCTGCCGAGCCTCGTCCATCTTGCCGCGCTCGAGCAGGTTCATGAAGATGTTGAGCGCCGGCGGCCAGGTCCCAACGCAAACCGTCGCGCCGGCCTGCACGAGACACTTCGCGATCGCGAATCCGAATCCGCCGTCGTCGGCCACACCTGCAACGAGGGCACGCTTGCCCGTCAGGTCGATATTGAGCATTGGCATAAGATAGTATCTTCCTCGCGTGGCTACCCCGTCCGGCATCTTCATACTCGGCGAGCTCTCGGGACCGGTCGCCGATCAGATCCAGGCTATCGCCGACCGCCACGATCCCAAGTTGGCGCGGTCGCACCGGCCACACCTTACTCTCGCCGGCTCATCCGGACTTGGGCCAATGGCAGCCGACACTCCGGTCGAGCTGATGCGCGAGCTACTGCAGCCGATAACCAGCTCCATGGCGCCCATCGCGCTGGTGCTGGAGAGGCCCGAGCGATTCCCCGCAACCGAGATCGTGGTACTACCGATTTCGGCGCGCGGCGCCATTCGAGAGCTTCACGACCGGATCGGCGCAAGTGGATTGCACTTTGCACGACCACGATTTGCATTCTCGCCGCACGTGACACTCAACCTCTACAAGACACTCACGCGGCAGACGCTCGACACGCTGCTAGCGGTGCGCATCATGGAACCCGTAGTGCTGGACCGGCTGCGGCTCTACTACACCAGCGACCCCATGATTCCGCGGCTGCTGCTGGAGCTGCCGCTCACCGGAGGAATAAATGCAGATCCTGTTTCAAAGGAGGCAGGTGCAATGACGACGGGAAAATTCAAGCGCGGCGACCACGTGAGTTGGAACTCCGAAGCGGGCCACGTGAGCGGCCACATAACTCGAGTGGTGACGTCGGAAATACAGTTCAAAGGATACACCGTCCATGCCAGTAAAGACGAGCCACAGTATGAGATCAAGAGCGACAAGACGGACCACATTGCGATGCACAAGGGATCGGCGTTGAGAAAACTCTCGAGTTAATCCGTTGACCCACTACACACGCCATACAGGCTATACAGGCATCATCCGGCAATGACGATTCTCGATTTTCCGTTGTGGCTCCGCGCGACGCATTTCCTCAATCTGCTCTTCATATCGTTGCTCGTGCGCAGCGGATTCGAAATCCTGAGCGCGCACCCCAAGCTTTACTGGAACGACGACTGCGCGCCAGGTAGCGAGTGGCTTCGGTTCACGCGCAAGCAGATGCCCGCACACGAGCTCTGGACGTCGCGCGACGAGGAGGAATCATTCTCTTCGTGGATCGCGCTTCCCGGACGCAAGAACCTGGGCCTGGGGCGGCACTGGCACTTTCTCGCCGATGTGGGATGGATCCTCAGCGGCCTGCTATACGTCGTGATGCTGTGCGCCACGCCGGAATGGCGCCGATTGATTCCCACGTCGTGGTCAATCCTGCCTGGCGCGTGGCATGCCCTGCTGTCGTATCTGAGCTTTCACATCGTAATTACTCCGGGGCGATATAACCCACTGGAGCAGCTCGCCTATTTCTCCGTGGTCTTTTTGCTATCGCCGCTCGTAATCGCGACCGGGATCGCGATGTCACCGTCGATCGCCGCGCGATTTCCCTGGTACATTCGGATCTTTGGAGGTCGCCAGGCGGCGCGGAGTATCCACTTCCTCTGTCTCGCTGCTTATATCGCGTTCTTCGTCGTACACCTGTTGATGGTGATCTTGCACGGCGTGAATAGCGAGATGGCGCTGATCGTGCTCGGAGACATTCATGCCGCGCGCGGCCCGCTCGGGCTAATTGTGGGGCTTGTCGGTCTCGGCGGAATCATCGTGATTCACATCGTGGCCACATGGTATTCTCTAAAGAATCCGCGATTGGTTCAGCGGCGCACGCAGGCGCTTACGGAGCCGTTGCGCCACGCGCTGTTTGGTCACGGCGGCTCGGTGCAACAGTACGCCCCGGAAGATATTTCGCCCTACTTTCGAGTGAACGGACGACCACCCGCGGACACGATGTATGCGGCAATGGCGAACGACAATTTCGCGAGCTTCGCACTCGACGTTGACGGTATGGTAGAACATCCGTTGCGCCTGACGCTCGCCGAACTCCGGCAGTGGCCAAAGCAGACGCAGATCACAAAGCACTGTTGCATCCAGGGATGGTCAGCCGTCGCCAGATGGGGCGGCGTGTCGCTGGCTGACATCATGCAACGGTGCCGGCCGCTCGAGGCGGCACGTTACCTCGTCTTCTACGCGCTCGACGACAAGTCAACGTCCGAGCCCGATCCAGCGGGGCCAGGTTGCTTCTATGGCACGATCGAAATCGCCCTTGCGTCGCTCCCGCAGACGATCCTCGCATACGAGATGAACGACCAGCCGCTGCCCGTGCCGCACGGGGCCCCGCTTCGCCTCCGCGTGGAGACGCAACTCGGCTTCACAATGGTGAAGTACGTTCGACGGATCGAGTTCGTGCACGATTACCGGCATATCGGTGCGGGCCAGGGTGGGTGGCGCGAGGATCATCAGTACTACAGCCAGGAAGCGGGCATCTGATTGGCGCGCCGAGAGCATCCGCAACCGCCTCTATCCCACGCTGGAACACAACGTGCACTCAGGGCAGGAGCCAGGAAGGCGGAACTTCCTCTATTGCTTATCCTCGCTGAAGAGCGCTCACCCATTCAACGCCTCGGGATCATGAAGCAAACTCGAAACGCCGCGGCTGCGCTGATCATTGCGATCGCTCTATCCACGACAGCGTGCTCGTACCTTCAGTTTCTTCCGTTCCTCAAGAGCCCGGTTGACACACGCGCGAAAGGCGCCAGCTCAACTACGAAAGGCCCCGCGTTCGTGTCCAGTGTGCGTGCATCACACGCCGTAGATCCGTCCGCTGACTGGCCCGCTTACAACAACGATCCAGCTGCGCTCCGTTATTCGACGCTCGCGCAGATCAATGTGGCGAACGTTGCGTCGCTGGTACCGGCGTGCAAGCTCGTCACCGGAGAGCAGACGCCCATGCAATCCGGGCCGATCGTGATTGGTGGAGTCATTTATCTCACGTCGGCGATCAATACGTACGCGATCGATGCAGCAACGTGCAAGTTGCGGTGGCGTCACTCGTACGCATACTCGCCAAAACCGGATTACGATCTCAAGACCAATCGTGGTGTCGCGTATCTCGATACTCCAGATGGACCGCGCCTGTTTCGCGGTGCAAACGATGGTCGAGTTTACGCGCTCGATGCAATCACTGGCAGTGAGGTCTGGAATGTTCTCGCCGGTGACGTGAAGAAGGGCGAGACATTTCCAGCTGCGCCAGTTGCATGGCACGGTCTGGTGTACATCGGTAATGCCGGCGGTGATAACTTCGCCGTGACTGGGCGAATGATGGCGTTCGACGCACGCACCGGCGCCAGAGTGTGGAGTTTTGATCTCGTCCCTACCTCCGGTCCGGCGAGCCTTACCTGGCCAGCGGAAACCAATAGCGTGCCGCGCGGCGGAGGCACGACGTGGACGTCGTACACGCTCGATACGCTTTCTGGCGCGATCTACATTCCAACCGGCAACGCGGCGCCCGACTTCCTTCAGGAAGTGCGGGAAGGCGATGATCTCTACACGTATTCCGTGATAGGCCTTGATGCGCGGAATGGCGCACTGCTTCACAATTACCAATTATTGAAGCGCGACTTTCACGACTGGGATGTCGCGGCAGCTCCTCTTCTCGTGACGACGCGCGCGCATCGTCAGATTATCGCGGAAGCAGGCAAGGACGGTCATCTGTATGGCGTGGACAGGACGAGCGGGCAGATTCTCTACAGCACGCCGGTCACCACCCTGCTCAACGGCACGACGCCCCTCACCGAGGCCGGAACGCGCTTCTGCCCGGGAGTGCAGGGCGGTGTAGAGTGGAATGGTCCGGCGTACTCGCCGAGCACCAATATGTTGTACGTGGGCTCGGTCGATTGGTGTAGCACTGTGCGTCTCGATCCACCAGAGAAGCTCAAGAACAAGCTCGGCATTCCGTGGACCGGTAGCGCGAAGCTGAAGGATCCGTTCGGAGTGATGGACTCGCTCAGCAAGCGTCGCGGTTGGCTTACGGCGGTCGACGCCGACGATGGCTCGGTCAAATGGCGCTATGCGTCGGCGACTCCTCTTGTCGCGGGCGTAACGGCGACCGCGGGCGGTCTCGTGTTCGCCGCGGACCTCAGCGGCAACGTGTTCGCCTTCGATCAACGTGATGGATCGATTCGGTTTCGCTACAACACGGGACAGCCAATTGGCGGTGGTGTTGTTTCCTACGCGGTGAGCGGCAAGCAATACATCGCCGTGGCATCAGGACTCGACGCGCCGTTGACATGGCAAACGAAGAGCTCGGCGGCTTCCGTGGTCGTGTTTGCGTTGCCATGAACTCGGTCCGGACGAGACACTCGAGCTTCCGTTCGATTTTAGAAACGAGCCCGGCGAATCAGTAACCAATCCACTCCTCCGATTCAGTGGATACCACGCCCATCTTCGCGACCTCGGCGTGCTCGTCAGTCGTCAGACGAAGCGTTCCTTCCTGGAGATGCGTGACCACGCCGAGCAGGAGCTCGCCATTGCGATAGAAGGCGAAATCTTCGAGCCAACCGCCGGGTCCGGGGACGTTGTGGAACAGCCCGTCCGAGATGAACGGTAGTAGCGAATCGAGACTCGCGTCAGAGAATGTGAACACGCGCACCTCACGTGTGGAACCCGCCCCGTCGGCGTCCACCAATACACGCCGGCGCGCGAGACCAACCACGAACGGTTCGATCGCATCCTCGAATGCGTCAGCGTCAGCAGCGACCTCGCCATGAATACCCATTACTGTGACTGTGAATTCATCGGCGCCTGCGCGCACGAGCCAGTGCAGCAATCGAGACGTCGCTTTCGGCGGGAGACCGTCGGCCATGAGGCGCCGGCTATTCAACATGGCGAGCTACGCTCGAACATCCACGATGGGCGTGCCTGGGACAGATGCAGCATACTCGATAATCAAGCGGTCGGCAGTTACCAGCGGAATGTTATTTATCTGTGCCGCGGCGATGAGCATGCGGTCAGCGGGATCGTTGTGAATGGTCCCTGGAAGTCGCGTGCTTAGAAGGAGGACATCACGATCGAGCGGAAGAAAGCGGATCCCTGGTGCACGTTCTGCGCGCTGGAGCCAGACGGCAGCATCCACCGAGAGCGTGAGCCTCTGCTTCGCAGCTTTGACCGCTACCTCCCAATAGGAGATGTCCGAAACGTGGAGTTGCGAGACACTACCGATTCGGTCGAGTAGCGCGATCACATCCGGAGCGAGATGAATCGCGTCGCCGGCGAGGTGCCAGATCCATACGTGAGTATCGAGCAGGAGCGGACCGTTGTACGCGCCGATATCCGCGGCACGCCAGGCCTTTGTCGCAGATACGGCGGGCGTGCGAGCCTGCGACGCGTTGCGTGTTTTGCGTGCGTTCGCGTCCGTCATCGTGAACATAGGAATGGCGTGATAAAACTCATCCCAAGTCGCCCCACGCATCAAAGTCTGGCGCGACGATATCTTCCTGGCCCAGAACCGTTCCACTCATGAAGCCGAATGCACTCGGAGTTTGCGTATCGGCCGGGACGATCTTTGCCACGGGCTCTCCGTACTTTGTCACGATCAGGTGCAGATCCCGATCGCGCACATGGTCGAGAAGCTGGAGGCAGGTGTCCTTGAAGACACCCGCCTTCACTTCCATCACCACATGGGCTGCCAGTGCGGTGGACGGTGCGGGGTAGGAAACGGGCGGCAGCAGTGATTTTTTGGCCATCCTGGATCCATCCTGGATATATGGCCATGTAAATATGGCTATGGCTATAATAATATGGCTACATATCGATCACGTCAACCGCCCAGCGCGATTGAGCTCCACTCCGGGCATCGTGGTGGAGGAGCGACCGCCGGACGTGGTGCCGAAACGTCAGCATGCATGACTGTATCGGCGACACCCATGAGCTCCACATCGAAGATCAACATCGCCTTGGGCGGAATTACCGGTGGCCGGCCAAGCTCGCCATACGCAAGCTGATACGGAATGATCAACCTGCGCTGACCGCCGACGCGCATCCCCTCGAAGCCAGCGTCCCAACCAGCGATGACGCGCCGCGCGCCCTGCGGAAACGACAGCGGCGTTCGAGCATGGCCGTTGGGCAGCGTATCGTGCGATGAATCGAACTTCTTTCCGTTGGTGAGCCATCCGGTGTAGTGCGCGTACAGACATTTGCGCGCCGCCGCAGGAGCGCCGGTGCCTTCGGCGATGTCGATGTAACGGAGCGCGAATGCAGTGTGCGTCGTTCCCTGTACCGGAGGGATTGCATCCGGGAGATGCATTCCGCGCGCACATGCCATGCATAGCATGATTGCGGCGAGCGCAACAGAACGGTGTGTCATGAGAGCACTGGCGATGAATCTATTTGCGCCATACGACCTCGTATCGTCCATCAGCATTTGGCTCCATTGCTAGTATCAACTCATCGCCGTGTAAACTACGCAACCCCGCCTGCACGATGCGTCTCGCGCAGGCGGGATCGTGCGACATAGATCAGTGCGACGCCTGCCCGCCGTGCACCGTTGAGGCGATGAACTTAACGATGTCCGACTTGAGCTGCTTCGCCGACGTCTGGTTGAGGTAGGCCATGTGGCCGCTCTCGTAGTACTTGAATTCGACGCGATCCTTATACGTCTGGTCGAATCCAAGATGGTTGAACGTGTACTCGGCGTTGGCGAACGGTGTCGCGGTGTCGTAGTAGCCAGCGCCCACCATGATGTGCAGGTATGGGTCCTTGGCCATGGCCGTCCGCAGCGCTTCGACCTCGCTGGGATACTCGTTCCCGAGTGCACTATAGTCCCAGCGTCCGGTGTGGCCGCCCATGTAGTACTGCAGGTCGCTCGAGTAGCCGAGGTCGTCGTGCAGATAGCGCATGAAGGCCGACATGAACGCGCCTGATGGTGCCACGTCAGACGGGTCGTAGTCCTGACGCGTGCTCGACGCGTTGCCGTTGATGCCGATCATGCGGCTATCGTAGCGGCCCAACATCTGCCGCGTGTCACGCAGCAATTCCGTCCGGAAGGTGCCGGCGTCGATTCGGAGATTGGTGTTCATGACGAACTGTTGCGACACGCCGGTGAGCTGCGCGAGTTTCTGCGCGACCGCGCCACGCTGTGCCTGACTCAGCGTATTTCCCTTGGCGAGCGCCGTCAGGTAATCGCCGAAAGCGTAATCGCGCGATTGCTGCACTACCTGCTCGAGCGTCTCGCTCTGGAGCGCCGCGGGCAGCTTCTTGTGATACCACGCAGTCGCCGTGAATGTCGGAAGAAAGGTCGCGTACGCGATGTCGTTCGTCGGTGACGGCTGGATGAACTGGAAGTTGAGTACTGTGCCGAGTAGCATGATGCCATTGAGCTCAACGCCCTCGGCGGTCTGCAGTTCCGAGGCGAGGCCCGCGGAGCGGAAGGTGCCGTAGCTCTCGCCGAAGAGATACTTGGGCGACTGCCAGCGGTGATACTTGTCCAGATAGTTGCGGATGAACTGCCCGAACATCTTGATGTCGTTGGGGGCGCCCGTGAACTCCGTCGGCTTCACGCCCTTGGCGGGCCGCGAGTAGCCCGTCATCATCGCATCGATCTGCACGAGATCTGTGACGTCGAGCGGGGAATTGGGGTTCTCGACCAGGTTATACGGAGGAGCTGGCTGGGATCCATTGGGGCCCATTTCCGGATGCATGGGGCTCATGACGCCCATGTCGAGCCAGAGCGACGCCGAGCCGGGACCGCCGTTGAAGAAGAAGGTGACCGGGCGGGTAGAGGCGTCGACCCCGTCCTTCGAGTAGGAGATGAAGAACACCGTGGCGTTCGGCTTTCCTTCTTCATCGCGCAGTACCATGGTACCGGCGCGCGCCGTGTACGTGATTGGCCTGCCATCAATGCTGGTGGTATGGTGGGTGGTCGAGATCTTTTCAATGGCCGGGACACCGGCGGAGTCCTGCGCCGCGCTGTCGGCTCCGGCGCCGCGCGCACCTCCTGGGCGACCTCCGGGGGCTCCGGGAACTACCGGTCGTTGAGCACCGGCGGTTCCGACGGCAAGGATTGAAGCTGCGACGCTGAACAACAGCGGGCGCATATGCATAACGACTCTCTCCATGTGGTGGTCCAATATGGACGCTTGATTTCGTACGAACGACGACGAACCTCGGATCAACCAGCTAATGGTGATCTGTAGCCAACGTTGGGCCGGGTTCATTGCGTCCCATACATATCGCGCGGAGAGGTGAAACTGTTGAAGTGGATTTAGGCGGGCCATCAATAGCGCCACGTCTCTTGCGGAACCTCGCGACCGCTACCGTGCCACCGGGTGAGGCCGAGCGGTTCGCGAAATTCCCGAATTCTGAGAGTCGTTACAGTCGGCGTCGGAACCTGCGTGAGAGATCCCCGCCGAGTGCCGCGAATCCAGTTGCCAGTGCCGATACAACGATTGCGGTGAATAGCCACTGCGTTGGCGTGATACCGCCTGCAACCTTGCCCGGACCAATCGCCCACGACGCTGCCCATCCGAGCGATGCATCTGCGAATCCTGACACGAGGCCAGTGAGCGCTGCAACGCGTACTGGAGATTGCGGTGTGGTGCGGCCAGCGAAGTAGCCGATCCCGATGTAAAGAATCCACGAACCAAAGCTTGCCCAGAAGTAGGGAATGCCGGTAACGCGGGATGCAATCGAGGCGAGTGCGTCGAATGTGACAACGGCGACGACGCCGATAGCGATGATGCGTGTGCGAGGGAGCATGTCAAAGTAGTAGGATGTATCAAGCTACGATCGGCGGGATCAGGCGTTGCCATGCGGATTCGCGCGGTGACAGTCGCTGCGGCGATACGTGTCATGGCGACAAAGGGATCGCCAGTGAGGAGTTTACTCATCACATATCCGGCAGCTTGAGCGCGTCGAGCAACTCCCGAGCTCGCGCTCGATGCGATAGTGGTCGGCGAGTGCAGCCGTGAGTCGCACGGGCACGCCTGGACCGAGCGACGTCGGCGGGTAACTCACGTCGCCTGGTCCGACGCTCTGAAATCGTCCGTCAGGCGAATCGTCATGGCCGCGATTGCGTCGAATCGCGGTGAGCGCCGCGTCGGCGAGAATGAAGCAGAAACTGCATCGGCGATCCAACTCGCTGATGCAGTCTCTGCGCGCGTTACTGCGCCGGCTGGCTCGATGGCGGCACGAGTCCGAGCATGCGCATGTAAGTCACGACGTTTCCGTAGTGCTCGTTGTCGTGTGTCGCGTTTAACAGAAGTATCCCGCCCTTCGTGAAATGCTCTCCAAACATTTCGATCGGTCCGCCCAACTGCGAAGACGGCACTTCATAGGCGCGAGCGCAGTACGCGTTCGACGCATCGAGTGCGGCGACCAGCTCGGCCTTCGACATGGTCCGCTTCTCGAAGTCATCTTCCTTGGGAACTGATTCGCCGAGTGCCGCGGCGCAGAACATCATCTGCGAGCCCGCGACGTGTGCGACGAGCTGCCCGAAGCTTCGGACTGTCGCAACGGGCTTGTACCCGTAAGAGGACTCGGGCACCGCGGCCGCCGAGCGCGCGAGGTACTTACCGACGATGTTCCACTGGCCACGCACTTCTGAATCCGGGGAGCGCAGCGGCGATCCAGGAGCCTGAGCGAACAGAGACGGCGCAACAACGAACGCCAATAGCATCGCAGGGCGAAAGAACATGACGAAGCTCCGAAGTGAAAAGGGTTGGCGAGACCCGAGAATGTCGCGCAGCTTCTGACGAGGCGCAAGGAGCTTTGCGACGGATACTCGCGCCCCCACTAACGGATCATTCGCGTCCCGCCAGTGGATGACGCCAACGGAGGTCGGCAAAACGGCTGTAGTCACGGTCGGTGGTGACGAACTCACACCCAGATTCAATTGCGAGCGCGGCGAGCCACGCATCGGGAACCAGATTCCCGCGCGCACCCGAATCATGACAGAGTCGCACAAAGATCTCCCAATGCCGTGAACCAGGCTGGATCGCCACAGCGTTCGGCTGATGGCGGAACGCATTAGCGAAGCTGAATGCAGCGTCTATCGGAGTCGGCGGATGGAAGACTCGTGGGTGCGCGATTATTACCCCGCCCAGGCAAGCTCCGAACGCGGAGATTGGTCAGCGTTTCACCCGTGCGCGCAGATCGGCGAACCAGTTCTCGACAAGAACTATCCGGAGTAGCCCAGGCGCGCCGCCGGACGACCGAATGTGCGCAAATATGAAGCTGCGTCCGTCGGGCGTGATGCTGTATGACTGATGGAATGGGTCCACTACGAACCGGGTCACGTCGAACAGCGGCTTCAGCCCCACTACCGTAAAGCTCGGCGCCGTCTGAAGTGTTGCCGCCACGAGCCGCGTCGCACCGTCAACGAAGAAGAGCTCCCGTCCATCGGCCGACCAGACGGGCTGGCTTCCGCCCCCGGTCGATACCTGCCAGCGACCACCTGAGATTTCGGGAAAAGGGCGCACGTAGACTTCGTTGGTGCCGGACTCATCAGAAGTGTACGCAAGCCAGCGACTGTCGTGCGAGACCGCCGGTTGGTTCTCCCTGAACTTGGTCGCAACCAGCGGCACTGGAGTTGTGTCGCCGCTGGTGCGAATCCCGACGATATCACCTAACCCAGCGGCACTGTTGTCCGTTCGGGCCACAAGCCAGCGGCCATCAGGCGACCATGTTATCTCCTGAATGGGGCGGTCGATACGGGCGAGAAGTTTTTCACTACCGCTGCCGTCCACCGGCCGCGCGTACACCGCGCCACCGCTGCCACTTTCGCGGATGAAAGCGACGCTCCGGCCATCAGGGGACCAGGTTGGCCGCCGGTCGTCGCCACCATAGGTGAGCCGGCTGAATGGTCCATGGTCAAGCTGTTTGATCCAGATGTCCAGACCGCTGTTAGTCGTTCCCGCGCCCACAGCCAGGCGTTGCCCATCTGGTGAAAGCGCGGACGAATTGAATTCGCCGAACCAACTCGTGTCGATCGGCGTTGCCACGCCATCGCGACTCACGCGAACCATCTCGAGCGAGTTGGACAGTCCGCTCCCACGCGCGTACACCAGTGTTCCTGTTGGAGACCACGTTAGCAGCGGAACGCCCACCGGGACCATCACGTCGCTGAGCACGGGAACGGCGGGGCCATTGATCACCAACCTGCCAAGGTCGAACGGTGCCAGGAGCGCCGCACCGTCCCGCCGGATGTACAGGAGATAACCCGTCGGGAGATACCAGGCAGCATACGCATCCTTGACCAGCAGTGTCCGCGCGCCCGTTCGCAGGTTAGCTACCTGGACCGACGTTGTCGCGCACCCGGAAGTGCAAACGGAAAAGAGGACACCTTGGGAGTGCGGTAACGGGGATGGATTCAGCAGGCCGAAGCCGCGAAGGGCGGTGTCTGCCAGCGCTACTCTGCTGTTACCGCCCTCCGAACTCACTCGGCGCAACTGGTCTCCGGTTGCCGATGTATAAATCAGCGTACTGTCGTCCAGCCAGGTAATTTCGTAGCCTTGAGGCCCGGCCGAGTCCGCGAGCGTGATGGCTGCTCCACCAGCGGTGCGGATCTTTTTTATCTGGGCATCCGCTGTATAGGCCAGCCAGTTTCCGTCGGGGGAAAACACCGGGCTAAACGCCCGCTCTGTCCCAGGGATGGGCACTGCGTCAAGCTGGTCCCACCGCTTGATCCAGAGTATCCCATTCGCGCGCGCGTCGCGGAATACCAGGCTCCGGCCATCGGGCGAAAGGGCTAGCGACGCACCTGACTGTGAGATCCCAAGTGAATCGCTGATGGCAATCGGCAACCAACTGGTCTGTGGATCCGTTGATTGAGACTTCCATCTCCAGATTCCCAGCCCGGCCGCCACCAGTAGCAGTAGCCATGGCGCGAACGCCAACGATCGGCGCGATCGTGCGGCCACCATTGTGCGAGGCGCGGTGCCTGTCGCGTGTGACACCGGCTGCATCCCCGGGTTGCTCAGGGCGTCCGCAAAAGCTGCCGCCGTGGTGAAACGATCTGCCGGGAGTTTCTGGAGCGCTCGCGCCACTGCCGCGTCGATGTACGGCGCGACGGTCTTCCTCTGTAGCAGCAGCGAGCGCGGCTCTTCGGTCATAACCCGAGCCACGATTGACTGTGCTGTTGGTCCGGTGAAAGGGGGCTCGCCGGCAAGCATTTCATAAGTCACGCAACCGAGCGCGTAGACATCGGTTCGCGCACTGAGTTCGCGCTCGCCCATCGCCTGTTCGGGACTCATGTATTGCGGAGTGCCGAGTGACATTCCGGTTTCCGTCATGCGGGCGCCGCCGGTTTTGGCGGCGGCGAGAGCAATACCAAAGTCAGCGACGAGCGCGTGCCCGCCGTTCAGCAGAATATTTTCGGGCTTGATGTCGCGGTGGATGATGCCGTGCTGATGCGCGTACTGCAGGGCGTCGGCGACCTCGCGCGCGATGCGCACCGCATCGTCGATCGGCAACTGTTTCTCTCTCGCAAGGCGATCGCGCAGCGATTCTCCCTCGATAAATGGCATCACATAGAACACCGTGCCGTTAACGGTGCCGGAATCGAAGAGCGAGAGGATATGCGGATGTTGCAGGTTCGCGGTTGTCTTGATCTCGCTCAGGAACCGGTCGGCGCCGATCACAGCAGCTAGCTCGGGACGCAGAACCTTTATCGCGACATCGCGATCGTGTTTGATGTCGTGCGCGAGATACACCGTTGCCATCCCGCCAGCGCCGAGCTCACGCTCGATGGTGTAGCGGTCTGCAAGCGCCGCAGTCAATCGTGTAAGTGTGTCGCTCATCTACTGCTTCCTGGAGGCGGTCAACTGACGCAGGTCGGTCAGCCAGTTCGGGACCACCACTAGGTTGAGACCTGAGGTTTCGGTTTCGATCATCAGGAAGCGGGTTCCATCATGCGAGATGTCGTAGTCCGTTTCATAATGTCGGTCAAACAGCGGCTTGCGCGAAACTATCCGTCGCGTGGGATCCCGTGCGAGTGTTGCCGACATCAATCTGTTGTCTTCCCAGTAGTAGAGCTTGCTTCCGTCCGGCGCCCAGACCGGACGGCGGCCACCTCCAGTGGAGACCTGAATCCTGCTGCCCACATCAGGGAATGAACGCACGTACACTTCGGGACGGCCGGATTCGTCGGAATTGTACGCGATGGAATGTCCGTCTGGAGAAAATCTGCCAAATACTTCAGTAGCGGTCGGCGACGCGGATACGTCGCGCTCAGCGTGCGCAGGATCGAGCGAGAAGGTCTCCAGGTTGAATGTGCCATCGTAAATCGCGTTGAACACCGCAGTGTGTCCGTCGGGCGAGAGATCGACGAACCACGGATTGTGACGCGGCACTCCAGCCATCACGGCAGGTCCACCGCCGTCTGCCGGTTGCCACCACAATGCAGCCTGTCCGGAGTAATTGGAGCCGTACAGGACCCTCCGGCTGTCGGACGACCAGTTTGGATTGCGACTTCGGCCAGTTGTAGTCAACGGCGTGAGGGTTCCGGCCGCAAAATCCAGGATCCAAACATTGCTGCCAGTTCCGGTGCCGATGCCGAGTGCGGCGCGTTGCCCGTCCGGCGATAACCGCGCGAACTGGAACTCGCGCGGCTCGCCGAATGCGTCGTGCGTCGCACCGTTCTGATCCACCCACACGAGGCGCCGGTTCAGCACTCCGGTCGCGTACACGAGTCCGCCGGATTGCGTCAGGTATGCGGCTGCATATCCGGTTTCGGCTCCGATCATACGAACGGAGTCGAGTACCTGCACAGGAACACCGGAAACACGCCTCTTGCTGACGTCAAACGGTACCGCCATGACGGTACCGTCAGCGCGCACGTACACCAGTTGACCGTTCACAACTCCGAGCGCCCTTGCCGCAAGGATGCCGAGTGGCGACACTTTGCTTCCGTCATCGAGCGACGTCACCGCGAGCTCGGCGTGATCGACGGTCCCGTACCAGATCGTGAACACGACAGTCTTGCCATCATCGAGCACGCGCGGATACTCGTGGCTGTGCTCCTTGCGCTTGATGTCAACATGCGTGAGCGATGTCAGCGTTCCACCGCTGGCGTTCACATGATAGAGCCCTTTGAGCTCCTCGAACGCACCGCCGCCGATCACGATGTCGCCGCCGGACGACCAATCGACACCGCCATCGTCGGGAACATCGGCGAGTGTAACTTCAGGACCGCCGTCAAGCGGCACTCTGACGAGCTTGCGACGGTTGACGATCACCGCGATCGACTTTCCGTCAGGCGAGAACGCCGGCAGTCCGGCGTTGTCCGTATTCGGAATTGCGTGCGAGGTGAGCTGATCGAGCCGGCGCTGATACAGGCTTGTCGTCTGACCCATGAACGCGCTCGCGCCCTGGCCCGATGGCGCCTGGGCGGCATAGACGATGGTGTGGCCGTCTGGCGAAAGCGCTGGTGATCCGGATGGCGCTCCGCCGGGTGGGAGCGGAAGCTCCACACGTAGCGGGAATGCATCGCTCAATGTTGTGCGCCGGGCGAGAATTGTCAGTGCCGCTCCCAGCGCGAGAACTATCACGCCGAGTGTAATCACCAACGGCTCACTCACACGCGAGCGCCATCCGTCTTTGCTACGATCGCGTCGCTGTGCTGATCCGGTAACAGCAGTGAATGAGTTGCTGGCAAGCGCAGCTGCGAACTGCGTTGCAGTTGCGAAGCGATCGGCGGGAAGTTTCTCGAGCGCGGTGAGTACCGCATCGTTGACGTGCGCTGGAACGCTCTTGCGTTGCGCGGTGAGCGACCGTGGCTCGCTCGTGATCACCTGCGCAACGATCGCCTGCGCAGTCGAGCCCGTGAACGGCGGATCGCCAGCGAGCATCTCGTAGGTTACCGCGCCGAGCGAGTAGATGTCGGATCTCGGTCCGATGTCGCGCTCGCCCATCGCCTGCTCGGGGCTCATGTACTGCGGAGTGCCGAGCGAGAGACCCGTCTGTGTCATGCGCTTGCCGCCAGCTTGTTCCACGGCGAGCGCGATTCCAAAATCGGCCACGAGTGCATGACCGTTCTGAAGGAGAATGTTCTCCGGCTTGATGTCGCGGTGCACGATGCCGCGGCTGTGCGCATAATCGAGCGCGTCGGCGGCTTCGCTCGCTATTCGAACGGCATCCGTTATGGAAAGCTGCTTGTCACGATCCAATCGACCGCGGAGCGTCTCACCTTCCACGTAAGGCATGACATAGTACAGCAAGCCATCCGCGCTTCCGCTGTCGAACAGCGGAAGAATATGCGGATGCTGAAGGTTGGCGGTGAGTTCTATTTCTTTTAAGAACCGTTCCGGGCCAAGGATCGCCGAGAGCTCTGCGTGCAGAACTTTTATCGCGACGCGGCGATGGTGTTTGATGTCCTCTGCGAGATATACGGTCGCCATGCCACCCGCACCGAGCTCGTGCTCGATGCGGTACCGGTCAGCCAGTGACGTTGCGAGCCGCGTCGCGGACTCAGTCATCCAGGACTCGAAAAGGGGAGCGAGAAACGTACTAGCTCCGCGTCATGCCCAACAGCGCACGCCGATGCAGGGGCCCCTCGCCGCGGGCGCTCCTGACTTTTCCGGCTGCCGTCGTCGTGTCGGATCTCTCGTGCTGGCGCCCGTCGGCCACCGGAGGCGTTGCCATAAGTGTATGATGAGTGCACTTTTCTCGCATGGCCGTGAAAACGATCACCATCGATCTGGAGGCATACGAGGCGCTCCGCCGGCACAAACGACCGGGCCAGTCGTTCTCCGATGTCATCAAGGAACGCTTCAGGACCGGCTCGACTGGCGCCACGCTTCGCGCTGCACTGGATCGCGTTGAGCTCGACCCGTCTACTCTCGATGCGACCGACGCGATCGTCGCTTCGCGCCGCCGCTCTCCCGCTCGCGCACCCAAGCTGTGACCCATCTCGACACGTCGTTCGTCGTGGACCTGCTCCGGGAACGCGCGCGCGGGAGCGATGGACCAGCCCATCAGCTACTCGACACGCTGGCCGATGAAGAGCTGTCGATCTCGATACACGTAGCGTGTGAGCTGCACGCCGGCGCGGAGCTTTCCAGCACGCCAGCCGCCGAGCACGCTCGCGTCGCCGCTCTCTGCTCGGCGCTCCGAATCGTACCAGCCGACGAGCGGTTCCCGCTGGAATACGGTAGCCTGCTCGGCGAGATGCGCCGGCGCGGCGAGTCCATCGCGACCATGGATCTGCTGGTTGCGACTGCGGCACGGGTTGAGGATGCTCCACTGGTGACGCGCAACGTTCGGCACTTCGAGCGCGTTCCGAAGCTCCACGTAATCGCGTACTAGCTCTGCTGCTCAGGCGAGTACTGATCCACCGTTTGGACGCGAACGGAATTGTTCGGCTCGATCGCGATTCACGTTCGAGGCTTGATTGACCAGGGGGTCGTCTGCGAGCACCCCAACGCGCCCATTCGACGTGCCGTTGCAATGAACGCAGGGTCGTTTCGGGGTGAGTCGAAGAGCGGATCACCTATGCTGTAGACGCCGCTCGCATTCACGCTCTTCCAGTCTATTCGCTGAACGAGCGCCGAGCGCTGGTGGGCTGGGATGCCAAACGCAAGCGCCGCGTCCAGATCGTCGCCCGTAATTGCAGCATGATTGTGCGACAGGATTCGGTCGTGCGACATGCGGATTTCGTCGCGCACTCGCTGGGCGTCGTTCCAGCGCCCCGCCGCCGCGTATGCCAGTATCAGGACACCCTGAACGCCAGGCAGTGTCGGATCACGCTTACGCGCCATCTCCGCATACGCGACCGCCGAGTCTGTGTGGCCTGAGAACATTTCGGCCATCGCGACGGTTGAAAATGAGGGCGTGAAGGACGAATCAATGGCAATCGACTCGTGCGCAGCATTGAGCGCTCCGCTGGCGAGCGATGCAGTGAGTCGTGCTGCGATCTCAGTCATTCATATGATGGAAACAGGGCTGCATCCGTCACTGCTTTGTTGGTTGTTGCCGCGCCATGAACTTCGACGGATCGAGATTGTACCGCCGCAACACCGCCGCGACGCGCGGACTCGACGGAAGGTCCATCGAGTATGCGTTGACATACGTTGGAAATTCATCGCCGTCACCTGCGGCGGCGTGTTCCATGGCTGAGATCTCACGGGTCGTGTCGCCAACGCTGGCGTAGGCGCGCGCGAGCGCGGTCCAGCGCGTCCATGTACCCTCCGGTGTCGCTTCCAGCTGTCGCACCAACTGTTCGGCGCCGTCTCGATCCCCGTTGCGCGCCAACACGGCCGCGGCGATGCCAAGGCGTGCCGGTTGCGATGAGGTTGCGATTATCCGGTGTGCATACAGCCGTGCCGAATCCTGCATTCCGGCTTGACTGTATGCCAGCGAGAGTAGGCACAGGCCAGTGATACTCTGCGGCTCCAGTGCGAGGCCGCGACGAATCTCCGCGATACCCTCGGGTACCTGTCCCACACCAACTTCGACCCAGCCGAGGTAAATCGCGGGGAGGAAGTACAGTGGATCTCGTGCAGCGGCACCACGAAACTCCGGTATTGCCTCGGCCTGTCGACCCTGATTTACGAGTGTGTAGCCCAGCCGATAGCGCGCCTCCGCGTTGTTCGGGTCGAGCGCGATCGCTCGTCGTAACTCGGACTCCGCTGCCTTCCAGTGGAATTGCTCGGCATCCACATATCCCAGCGCCAGATAACCGTCCGACAACATCGAGTCGAGCCGTATAGCACGCTCGGCGGCGACACGCGCGCGCGGGAGTACGTCGCCAGCATGTGTATTCAGATACGACGGTGAAACGGCGAGCGCATTGGACAGGCCGGCCCATGCACGTGCGAAGGTGGAATCCTGCGCAGTTGCCTGGTCGAGCGTGGAAATCGCATCCGCTATTCCTGGTCCACGGCGACGGTAGAGGTACATCCCCTTCAGATATAAATCGTACGCAGTGGCATCGCGTGTTCCGCTCGCGGCGAGCGACGCTGTGCCGGCATTGCCAAGCGTCACCTGCAATTGCCCCGCGATAGCACGAGCGATCTCATCCTGAACGGCGAAGATGTCCTTCGCCGTGCGTGTGTAACTCTCGTGCCACGTCACCGTGCCGTCGCTCGTATTCGACAGCTCCGCGGTGATGCGAATCTGGTCACCTTCCCGCCGCACCGTGCCGTCGAGTACCGCAGCAACATTGAGAGCTGTACCGGCTTCCTGTGGTGTGCCATTACTCTTTGCGAATCGCGCGGCCGAGCTCCGCCCTGCGATTCGCAATCCTGGAACCTGTGATAGTGTGTTGTTGACCTCATCGGCGATCCCTTCCGCGAGATATGTATTCGCTGTATCACCGGCAAATGCTGCAAAGGGCAGCACCGCGAGCGATTTATCAGTCGTCACTGGAGTTGCGTGACGAAAGCGCTGGACGATGAGCACAGCGATGACTGCGACAACAAACGCTGCGCCAGCCAGAATTGCTTTCCTGGATCGCTTCGGTGGGAGGGCCTGTGGTGCGGCGTTCTCACGCGACGTGTTGACCGATTCAACGGCCGCAAGCAACTCACTCGCGGATTGTGGTCGGTTCTCCGGATTCTTTTCGAGACAGCGCATCACGAGCGCGGCAAGCGCATCAGGTACTTCGGGACGCCGTTCAGCGAGCGATGGAGGCGTCTCCGTCACATGCGCCGTGATCAACGCCTGCATCGTCTTCCGTTCCGCGAATGGATGTGCACCGCCGAGCAATTCCCACGCGACGACGCCCCAGGCGTAGATGTCGGCGCGTTGATCGGTGCCGGGATCACCAAGTGCCTGCTCGGGCGCCATGTATGCTGGCGTCCCGAGCGATACGCCAGCCATCGTGATCGCGGTCGTCGACCCGGCGTCCAGTGTTCGCGATGCGACAATTGCTTTCGCGATACCGAAATCCGTGACGACCGCGGCACCGCCCGAGAGCAGAATATTCTCCGGCTTGATGTCGCGATGNNGCGCAACGACTCGCCGCGCACGAACGGCATCGTGTAGTACGGGAGATTGCCCGATGTGCCTGCCGCGAGCACGGGAACGATGTTCGCCTGCTGGAGGCGGGCGGCGAGCTTTACTTCGCGCGCGAATCGCTCTGCACTCAACCCTTCAGCGTTCTCCGGAGCTATGACTTTCACCACAACGTCGCGGCCGAGCGTAACGTCGCGCGCGACAAACACGCGTGACATGCCGCCACCGCCGAGCTCGCGCTCGATGGTATAGCATTCGCCGAGTGTGGTCTGAAGTTGTTCGCGGAGACCGACTGCCGTCATCGGTGACTCACAAGGGTGGAATCAGCAATGGCTTGGGACGGGACGGGTTGACCGACGTGTCCGGCGAACGGTGACAGACGCTCGGACGTCTCTTACATGTTCGAATGGACGCCGTAAACGTACGCATCAGTCCAGCGGCTGTCCAATTGTCTCCTCTACCGTGTTCCGTATGTCCGTTCCGTGCAAACCACTGGGGGAGCTTACTCGATCCGTTTGGCTTTTTGGGCCCACTGACCGGGGTTGAGCGTCATTGCCGTGACGGGCCCGCGCGCCCCACAATCACTCGCGTCCCCGAGGGAAACTCGTAGGTCCCGCTAACCGTGTCGAGGTCAGACGTCGAAACGCGGATCGGAGTAGTAGGACGCACCGGATCTTGTGGCGGCACGCTCGCGAGCACCGCGTCCCATGCAGTCTCCGACGCAATAGTGCTGAGATCCAACGCCGAAAGCGACGGGTTATCCACCTCGTCAGTGGTGACCGCGAATAACGCGTCGCCGTCGTCGGTAGTGCTGAACGGCTGAATGGTGCGAGACATCGACATGTGAACCGCCCACGCCGTCACGCATTATTCCCAAACTCCGACAACGTAATGACTACTTCTGGAAAACTCGCCAACAGCTGGCGATCAGATGTTACAAATGGCACGTCAAGCGCCTGAGCCAACGCCACGAACTCACAATCGTATGCCGACCGGCCGCTCGTTGCCGCGAGTGTCAATACGGCCGCACTCTCCACTGTGTACTCCCGTCCCGCCACGATCTCCTCCGCCATCGTCTGTACCTCTAACGCCTCGGCGAGCGTGAGATGTCGGCGTCGCAGGTAAAGCGCGAGGACATTCCGGAACTCACTGCGCCATAGCATCGGCGCAGCCCATGCGGCGTCGGAGGCCAATACCGCGCGCGCTGTTTCGGTCTGCTCGCCCGCGATCAGCAGATACGCTACGACGTTGGTGTCAACGACGATCACGGCCGGCCGGCAGCCTTGGCAGCATGTAAACGCGCCTCGGTGAGGCGGGGAACGCGAAGACGTTCCCGAAGCGCATCGGCGCGCGCGAGCACCGCCCGCGCGTCGACAGTCTCAGCGGCTACAACGCGCTCGAGACAGACGAGGATTTCACTGTTGAGGCTGCGACGATTCTCAAGTGCCCGATCTTTCAAACGATGATAGAGAGCGTCGGGTATGCTCTTGAGGGTAAGGGTTGGCATTTAACCTCCATATTGGTTCCATAATGGTATCATAATGGAATCTAAAGGCGATTCTCCGTCAGTTCAAGCCCTAGCCAACCGAAGCCATCGTGTACGAGATCCAACCTTATTGCATTCGGTATCGTTCTCGCCGCATCGATCCACTGATACTCGGAGCGATTGCGAGGTACCATCAAGGCGCAGGCTGGGTCTCCTCAGCGTGGGCCAGAATGCCAGCAAGGGCGACGTTTACGTAATAATTCGACCGTCCAACCCGATGCTTGTACAGGAATCCATCCGCCGTAAGCGCATCGAGATATTTTGCCGCCGTCAGTCGCGATACTTGCAGATCATTCATTATGAAATCGATCTTCGTATATGGATGCTCGAACAGATTGTTCACGAGATCCTGACTGTAGAACCTGTAGCCATCGCGAATGCGATGCTTGTAGCTCAGCATCGCGTCGTGAATCGCGCGGATTGTGTTGATCGCCTCGCCCGCAGTAATCTCGACTGCGCTGAGAATGTACAGCACCCAGGCTTCCCACACACCTTTGTCGCGTACCTCCTGTAGCAGTCGGTAGTAGTCGTTCTTCGTACGCACGATGTGTCGACTGAGGTACAACACTGGGATGTCGAGCAGCCCTCGGTGGACCAGGTATAGCGCATTGATGATCCGCCCGGTGCGACCGTTACCGTCGTAGAACGGGTGGATGCTCTCGAATTGGTGGTGGATGATTGCCATCTTCACCAACGGATCGGCGTCGAAGCTAGAGTCATCATTGATGAATGTTTCGAGGTCGGTCATGAGCGCCAGCACATCCGCCGGATCCTGCGGCGGCGTGTAAACGACTTTGCCAGAGTTGTTTTTCAGCTTGGTCCCGGGGAGTCTTCGGAACCCCGCGGTATTGCCTTCTACTACGGCCTGAATCTCGATCACACTCGCGTTGGTCAACAGCCGCGTCCGGCCTACGCGCTCGTACGCAGCGCGCAACGCCTGCGCATAATGCCGCACTTCCTTCGCCGCGATATTGCCAGCCATCTCCGGGAACGCGGCACTTCTGAAGAGATCGTCGTGCGTTGTCACGATGTTTTCGATAGCCGAGCTGTCCTTGGCCTCCTGTAATCCCAGAGTGCTGATCAAAATGCTCTGATTCGGGATCGCAGTCGCGACCCCCTTCAACTCGGCGAGCCTTCGGCTAGCAGCGACAGTCGCCTTCAGGATAGGGAGCGTCTCGAAGGATTTTGGATCCAACGATGTTAGGGGGCGAACAGTTCGATTCATTCGTGTCTGTCGAATATATGTATAGTATTACGTATAAATCTATACGTATATGCGTGATATGCATTAACTAACGCCGTTGTCTAGTTATGAGATCGATACTTGTCTAAAAGAGAAGTATCAGTTACATATGATCTACACCGTTTGCCACCTGGCGCACCAACCTACCATCCGAGGCACCGCATGGCCGAATCCACCGACTCTCGATCGGAGCGATATCTTCGCTTCAGCCACCGAACAATGGTCGCGCTACTCATCCTGACTATCGTGCTCGGCGGTCTCTGCCTCGCGATGGCACTCAGCCTCGGTGACACGCCGCGGTGGATGGCGCAGGCTGCCGGCGTACTCTTCGTGGCGGTGGTCATCGGCCTCACCACGCTACAGAAGCTGACGCTGCAGGGAGACCGGTGGGATCCCAAGTCGCCGGAAGTGCAGGCAGTGCTTCAGGACGAATGGCGGCAAACGAACCTGAACCGCGCGATTCGCGTCGCATTCATTGTCGTTCTCATGGCGCAGATTCCGATTGGATTGCTGGTCGCGCAACTCCCGTCATTGCGCGCCGTGATGGCCATGGCGATCACGACGCTCACGCTCGGCATGGCGACGCTCATCGCGCTGTTTCTGTTCTTCAGCCGAGAAGAGCACGATGGCTGATGAGAGACTACGGAACACGCTCAAGGTTCAGCGCGCGATGCGTGATCTCACGCAGGCAGATCTAGCGGAGCTGGCTGGTGTGACACGGAGATCGGTGAACGCGATCGAGACAGGACGCATGGTGCCGTCGGTGTTGCTCGCGCTCAAACTTGCGCGTGCGCTCGGGACTTCGATTGATGGGATATTCAGTCTCGAGCCAAGTCAGTCACGATCGGCAGAGGCGTCGTGAATGAATGATCCGGCGGATCTAAGTCGTACGCCCGTGCCGCAGTGCTTCATACTTGGCTTGAACCCGGGATTGCCGGACATTCACGGGGTCACACTGTCGCCGAACGCCTGACACTTTCGGACAGCTCGATCCATGTCGGAGCGTGATCGCTCGGCTTTTCCCATCCCCGTACCTGCCGGTCAACATCGGCGGCAACAAGGTGTTCGGCAGCTGAAGGATTCAAGAGCAGATGATCGATACGCAATCCGGCGTTACGGCCCCAGCCGTTCCGGAAATAATCCCAGAAAGTGTAGATCTTTTCGTCCGGATGTAGCGTGCGCAGTGCGTCGGTCCAACCCTGTTGAACGAGGCGTTGAAATGCTTCGCGCACTTCGGGGAGGAACAGTGCATCGTCCTTCCAGCGCTCGGGGTTGTAAACGTCAAGATCTGTCGGAATTACGTTGTAGTCGCCGGCAAGTACGACGGGATCTTGCGTGGTTGAGAGGAGCTCCGCCGCGTGCACGATCAGACGCGACATCCACCCGAGCTTGTAGTCGAGCTTGGGGCCTGGCGCCGGGTTGCCATTGGGCAGATACAGGCAACCGACCAGCACTCCGTGAATGACCGCTTCGATGTAGCGGCTGTGCGTATCGTCGGGGTCGCCAGGCAGGCCGCGTCTCGTTTCCACCGGTTCTGCGCCCCGCGCGAGAATCGCCACTCCGTTCCAGCTCTTCTGTCCGTGCCAGCTCGCGCCATACCCCGCATCCCGGATCGCGGCCGCGGGAAACCTCTCTTCCGGCGCCTTCAATTCCTGGAGGCAGACAACGTCCGGCGCGGTCTCCCCGAGCCAGCGCAGCAACGCGGGCAGGTGTCCGTTCACACCATTGATGTTGAAGGTCGCGATCTTCATACGTGAGGGTAGTTATTAATGAATTATGGAGGTACTAACATGAGAATAGAAATCTGGTCGGACATAGCCTGCCCGTGGTGCTACATCGGGAAGATGCGGTTCACGCGTGCTCTGGGAAGCTTCTCGCACCGGGATGACGTCGAGATCGTGTGGCGCAGCTTCGAGCTCGACCCGGCCGCTCCGAAACAGCACGGCCTGTCCCAGGCGGAGTTGCTGGCCAGGAAGTACGGTGTATCGCTCGAACAGGCCAACGCGATGGACGCCAACATGACCGCGGAGGGCCGGAAGGAAGGACTCGATTTCCGCTTCGATCGCGTGCAGGTTGGCAACACGTTCGATGCACACAGGCTCATCCACTTCGCGACCACACAGAAGCGTGGCGCCGAGATGGTCGAGCGGCTGTTCTCGGCGTATTTCACCGATGGTGCTGCGATCGCAGACACGGACGTGCTGGTGCGCTTTGCAACCGAAGTAGGGCTCGACGCTGACGCGACGCGCAGCATGCTCGAAGGGATCATGTTTGCCGATGCTGTGCGTGCGGACGAGGAGCGCGCGCGGGCATTCGGGATCACCGGGGTTCCATTCTTCGCGGTCGATGAGCGGTATGGAATTTCAGGCGCGCAGCAGCCCGAGGTGATACTGGACACGCTACGTCAGGCTTGGAACGAGATGGCCGCGCTCTCGATCTGATGCGTCGCCGCGCTTAGCGGTAGCCACTACGCTGCGTCGGGTACGATCACCGCTCGGAGAGCCTCCACTACTGCCCGAGCAGCTGCGCGAGGAGCTCGGGCATCGCGTGCACTTGGTCGATATGGTCCGGCGCTGAATTGCCGGCGAAGCCGAGCAGCTCGAACCGGCCAGCGTGCGCCTCGCTGAGCTGTTGCGTGCCACGCGGACCCCAACGCAGCACGGGCGTGCGGTGCAGTCCGAGCGCGCCGAGCAGCCAGTCGGCCGTTTCGGTGGTGCTGGCGAACGTGCCGGGGAAAATCTCCGAGTGCGTGACGAGGAACCGCTTCTCGCCACGCACGGCGGCTCGCGCGAAGTTGGCGAACGCCACGAGGTTGGTGGTATCCAGCGTGGCGCCGGCAGCGAGTGGCGTGCTCTCGGGCACGTATGACGTGTGCATGCCATCGAGCAGTAACACAGCGTCTATGCGTGCGAAGTGCCGGGGGTCGCGGAGAATCGCCCGCACCGCGCCGTGTCCGGCGGAGAATCCCACCAGCACTACGCGCCGAAAGTGCGGCGCTTTCCCGGTCGCTGCCCGTACCTCCCGCGTCACGCTGGCCACAAGCGAGTCGAACACGCTCGGATCGGAGAACGCGCGATCGTAGATGCCCGAGCCCGCTCCGAGATTCACGACTGTCGCAACGGTGGGATAGGTCAGTCCGGCGACTGCCTGCTCCGGAAGCCACGCCGCGCCAAGGAAGTGAATGACGAGATCGAGCGAGTCGCTCGCGCGCGCACGGTCGGGCACCCATAGCTCGGCGGGCTTGCCCATGGGCCCCGCGAACGTGCGTTTCGCGCCGCCGAGGTCTCTCGGTGTCAGGCGCTCATGCACGCGAGTGTGCTCGACCATCGGCGATGGATTCTGGGGCGCGGGTGGCGGCGCCAATGCCGGCGCCGGCGTCTGCGCGGCGGTGAGCGACGGGCACCACATCGCGATGAGGGTCGCGGTTAATGTCGTTATGAGGCGCACTGCCTTCAACACCTAGCGGTCCAGCAGCGATCTACGCGCGGTATCGTGCACGGGCATTCCCTCGAGAGAAGTTCCGGTGAATGTGTTTTCGCCGGTCAGATCCCGCAAGACTGCGGAATCCGGTAAGCGCGCGCATATTGTCAGATCGTCATGACAATCGTCTCCATCGCCGCCGGTGTGGCTCTGGCTTCCCGCGCGCTGGCCGGCGCGCCAGTCGCGGACTCCACGACGTTCATCCGTGTCAACCAGGTCGGCTACATCCCTGACGCGCCTAAGGTCGCGGTCGTGTGCTCGCTCGACAGCACGCGTGTCGACCGCTTCGTGGTTGAGGACGAGCGTGGTCGGGTCGTGCTCGGGCCGAAGCGCGCCGCCTCCGCACCGGCATTCGGCCCATGCGTCACGACGTATCGCCTGGATTTCACCACGTTGCGGACCGTTGGGCGCTATCGCATCGTCGCGAACGGCGTCTCGTCACCGATCGTGCGCATCGGCGCCCATGTGTACGACGGCGCGGCGGACACGCTGCTGTACTACATGCGTGAGCAACGCTCTGGGTGGAATCCGGTGTTCGGCGATTCGGTGCACACGAGGGACGGAATCATCGTCGACTCTCCGCGCGCGGGACAGTTTGTTCCGGTGAGCGGGGGCTGGGCGGATGCATCGGATTACCTGCAATACGTTACGACGTCGGCGAACGCGACGTACGTGATGCTGATGGCATATCGCGATCATCCGTGGGCCTTCGCGGACCGCTTCAACGCGAACGGCACGCCCGGTGCGAACGGCCGCGCCGACGTACTCGACGAGGCACGGCACGGACTCGAGTGGCTCGTGCGCATGTTCCCGAGTGACGGTGAGATGTTCAACCAGATCGCCGACGATCGCGATCACACGTATTTCGATCTCCCCTACAACGATTCGTCCGACTATGGATGGGGCAAGGGAGGGCCGCGCCCGGTGTATCCGTGCACTGGACGTCCACAGGGGCTCTTCCAGAACAAGAATAGCTCGACGGGATGGGCATCCACCGCGGGTAAGTACGCGTCGGCCTTCGCGCTCGCGTCGCGTCTGTTCGCCGAGCGCGACTCCGCATTCGCGGATACGCTGCGACACAAGGCGCAGGCCGCATACGCGCTCGGTCGTGCGCACCCTGGCGTGTGCCAGACTGCGCCGGGCCATTCGCCCTACTACTACGAGGAAGACAACTGGGTCGATGACATGGAGCTCGGCGCCGCCGAACTCGCGGCGCTCACCGGGGACCGAACGTTGCTCCAGCAGGCGATCGCTTATGCGCGGCAGGAGCCCACGACCACTTGGATGGGAGCAGACACCGCACGGCACTACCAGTGGTATCCGTGGCACAACAACGGACACTACGAGACCTGGCGCGTCGCGAATCCGCGCACGGATGATTCGACGCGCCGACTGATGGCGGAGTACTACCGTCGCGGGATCGAGGCGGTCGTGAAGCGCGCCGACAATGGCTTTCGCATCGGCATCCCGTTCATCTGGTGCTCCAACGATCTCATGACCTCGTTCGCCACGCAGGCGATGCTGTATCGTGAGATGACCGGCGACAATCGCTACCGTCCGTACGAGCAGGCGGCGCTCGACTGGTTGCTCGGCGCCAATCCCTGGGGCGTGTCGATGGTGATCGGCTATCCACACGACGGAGTCTGGGCGCATGATCCGCACTCCGTCGTCGCGGCCCAGCTCGGCGTCGACAAGCTCACCGGCGGCTTGCTCGACGGGCCCGTGTATCGCTCCATCTACGAGAATCTGCGCGGCATCGCACTGCACCATCCCGATGCATACAGTCGCTTCAACACGGGACGCATGGTGTACCATGACGACCTGGGCGACTATTCGACGAACGAGCCGATCATGGATGGCACGGCGAACCTGACGTATCTCCTGTCGGCGCTCGCCTCGAGATCGCCACGCGTGGCGACGAACGTGATCAAAATGCCGCTACGCCCCTGAGCTCTTTCCTCAGTTTGCAGGACTGGCGGTGCGCCAGCGTTTTTCATACGGCTGGGTGAGTCGGTCGAGACGGGCGATCTGCTGAGGCGTCGCGTCGGGCCGGATTTCGAGGGTCCATGCGGTTGCTGGGTTGTCGGACGGTGCGAAGCGTAAACCAAACCACCCAAGCGCTTCGGAATAATTCATCTCGTCGGTAGTCTGGAGCAGCGTGTGGAAGAGAGCTGTGAGATCCGTTTCCGCGACATCGGACGCAGTTGCGACCCATTGTTGCGGCGTGAATCCGTGTGCGCCACCGTAGCGCTTGTAAGCGAGACGCATCATGTCGTCCAGGCTCTTCCTGCCGTTGGTGGCGTGCTGAGTGCGCGCGTCGAGCAGAAGCCCGACTATGAGCCCCTTGTCGTAATAGCTCACAGTTGAATTGCGATCGCCGCCGACGCCAGATCCGCCAGTGGAGAAGATGTCAAGCGATGCTTGCTCGAGAGTTTGCACGTGGCGACCCGGCGCGTTCTGGACGGACGTTATCGCTTTCGAAAGCGCACCCAGGACATCCTGTTGCGTACCGATGCCGCCGCGACTCACCATCAGATTTCCGGAGTAAGTAGTGAGTCCTTCAGATATCCACAGACTCGGCGTTTTTGGCGGATGTTCGTAATCGAAAGGGCCGAGTTGAACGGGCCGGAGTCGCTTGACGTTGAATGCGTGGAAGTATTCGTGACTCACGTACTGAAGCCAGCGCATGTCGCCGCCGCCCGCGGATTTGGGACTCGACGTGAGGAGTGTGGAGTTGAGATGCTCGAGTCCACCGCCGCCCTGTCGGAAGACGTTGAGAAAGACGTATTTCCGAAAGGGCAGGAAACTCCAAAACGTGTAATCAGCGGTTACGAATTTTTGTAAGTTCTGCGCTGCAAGCGCACCATCCCATTGCGGCGGGATCTCACCGATGTCGGCCAGGTAGTGTTTTGCGCCTGCCACCGTGAATTCGTGGAACGAAATGTTGCCCGCGATGATTGGGGAGTCGGCGAGCTCATCATAGCTCGATGCCTCGTAGTGATTGGCGATGCTGTCGGCCGCTGCAGCGAGCGACGTTGCTGACTGTTTCCATCGCGACGGAAGCTCGAGCGCAACGTCGTGTCTTCGCTTCACATGGTCGGCGAGCGTCATATATGTCGCCGGCCCGTTCAGGATAGCCATGGTCGTGTCGACCCAATCGCCAGTTACCGAGCGGTGATCGCAGACGAGCGTGTAGGACAACGTGATTGTGGAAGCGCCGTCCGTCCTGACGCGCCAGCGATTTGCTTGCGGTTGCTCAACCGCGAGCGGGCGTCCGTCCGTGGTCTCCGCCGAAATGTCCCGGACGTGAGTGGCGTAGTTCTCCTGCACGTAATAGCCCGGTGACCAGACCGCCATCATCAGATCGATGTACGGCTTTCCGCCAGTTGGAATGCGAGCCTGGACGTGCGCCAGATGCGTTTCCGGGGCTGGCATGCTCACCGTGTACTGGATGGGCGCCAACTGCTGCGCGCTGGCGCTGGCCGGAACCAGTGGCGCCAGCGAGAGCGAAGCAGCTATCGCGAAAACGGCGCAGTTAATGGAGCGCCGAGTGATGGGCATGAGCGTCGTTGTTTCGGATCAGGTAGGGAAGTGGAATATGGATGTAATTCTCACTCCTGGATACACCACTCGGTAACCCGCGAGCTCAACGGCGACCGCACGCGTGCACGATCGCCAGCGCGTCACCCACCGTGCGCTCTCCTCCCTTGTCGGACGTGTGATTGCCGATCCGAAGCCGGCCGGCTGAATCAGGGTCAGCGTAGACGAGCGTAGTCGACCCGCCGCCGTCGAGGTTGATTGCATCGCGCGCGCCGAGGGCGAGCATCAACTCGCCGAGCTCGCGCAGAGTCATCCCCGCATTCTGATATTCGCGACCATCGACGGCGACTAGAATGAGCCGCCGGCCGGTGCGAGCGATTCCAGCCGCCGTGCGTGGATTCCGCTCCCGGAACCCAGCCTGTCCTGTGGTATCCACCGCCGCGTCGATCGCGCTGTCCCTGACGATGACCGGCCGGCCGCCCACCGCGTTCCTCGGGTAGAATGGTGCGAGCTGTCCGCCGCGCAATACGAACGTCGAGATGTGCGGGACGCCCGCCGAATCGAACGCGAGCACCGGCTGACGGTTCGGTGGCGTGAGCATGCGGCCATTCACGATCAGAAGATTTGTCGGTGACCCATCCTTGAGATTGAAGAAATCACCGTTCACTCCGCCCACGATCTTTTCGTGGGTCGAGAGCGCGGCGAGCAGGCTGCTCGTTTTGTATCGTCCGATCGCCGAGTCGGCGCCCTTGACCGCTTCCGCGGCGTTGCAGCGATCGAGATCGACATTGAGCACATTGATCGTCCACGGACCCTTAGCCGATCGCAGGATCCGGCGCGTGACACCGGGCGCGACGGTTTGCGTCGCAACCTGGTCGACGGGAAACGGCATGACGCCGAGCGAAGACTCCGAGGCGGATGGGGCGAGGGAGCGGCAACCAGGGGCGGCAGCAACGATTACGGCCGCGGCGGCAACGCGGAAGCGTGCGATGAATGACATGGCGTCAATAATACGATGGACTCGTCGTCCCGCTCGGTATTTCGCTCATCGGCCAGAAGTGCTATCCTTTGCGCGAGCCGAGCCCATCGGAGTCTCGCGCTCTGGTAGGAATGCCGGCCGCGGAGCCGATAGGCGGCACAACGGCGCTACACCTCAACGAGCAGGGATACGTGCAGGCGCAATTCGCTCCCGGCACGTACGTTCTCGTTTGTTGGATGGCAACGAACAAGAAACCGCATATCGGACTCGGCATGACGAAAGCCCTGGCTGTGTCGGCGACATGATCCCTACCGACCAAACCTCGCCTCCGGATGGATCTCGATCAGGTATGTCAGCGCCAACGCGTCGCTGAATATCCGCAACGCGGCCGGAGTCTCTTCCAGAATAAGAGTATCCAGCGTCGCAAGCTCGACCGTATGCGCATTCACTTCGACATGCACCGCACCTTCCGCGCAAACCAACAACGCCAGCGGTGCCTCCAGGGCGAGCTCGACACTCCCTGCGATGCGCAGACGTCGCACGGAATGTTTCAACCGTCCGCGGTGAGTCATCACATTGAGGTCGGTGACCGTGCCGCCGAGCAGAGTGGCGTCAACTGCCACATCGCCTGGAAATACCAGCGGCTCTGCGTCGCACGTCAGCTCGACGGGTGCACTGTTGGCAATGGAGAGATGCAGGCCGTCGCCTCGCAGCACGGCGAGCGTGCGATCGGTTTGCGGAAAAATGGAGAATGGCCCATCGGCATCGATGCGCGCCATGCTGACGCGCCAGTCGAAATCGCTCAGCGTGGCGCCGGCCGGGCCGATAGCGACTTCTGCGGTTTCCCCGCGACCGTTGCGCCACGGCATGCGACGGTATTCATCCGCTTTCAGTATGCGAATCATGCTCGATGACGGTCTTGTAGTCCCTCAATGCGCGCCAGACTTCTCGTGTGGACCAGCGCGAGTGACGGTGGCGCGATCACGCCGCGGGCCACGCGCCGAGCATTCGGCGCACCGCGATCAGTTGACCGACATGATACGCAGTGTGGTCGACCGCGACCAGGATCGTGCGCAGGTAGGTCTGTCCATCGCCCCACGGGATTGTCGTGGTGAGATCGAGCGTCGAGCGCGTGGCGATCGCCTGGAGTTCCTCGCGGTCGCGCCGCACCGCCGCGATACTTTCGTCCCACGCTTTGGCAGTTGGCGGCGCCGGCTCGGACGGCCAATAGTCGTCCGGCCACTTTGGCGCCGTGTACGATGCATTCTGCATGAACGCGACGAGGTCTGCCTGCGCCAACCGAATGTGCTCCACCAACTCCCACGCGGAGTGCGGGTAGTGCCCGGGTCGGCGACCGCGGAGTTCGGCGGCGAGGCCGGCCACAGCATCATCGAAGGTCGCGTGCGCCTCGCGCCAGTCGAGTGACGAGGCGACGATGGCTCGCCAGTGCTTGGTTACGTTCTCTTCGCCCATGTGACTCTCCAATGTTTGGGGTGCAGGTTATACACGGCGAATCACGCGTGCCCGGTCCACCGTTCTCGGCATGACCCAGTTGCTCCACCGTGATCCTCGTCACGNNCGGTATACTCTCCTGTTCAGCCGAACCGCACGCTGGTAATGCAGACAACGTACCTGCGCACATCTCGAGGGATGTATAGCAGCGTCAGGTCTTGCGGCTTGCGCAGCGAGGCGACGGCGAACTGCCACTGCTATTGACGTAGCTGCGCGCCTACGCCACATTCGGGCACCTTTCTCGTTCCTTCTGCCTGCCCATGCGCATCTTCCGGCTTGCCTCGCTCGCACTGCTTGTTCCATTTGCTCTCAACGCCCAAGAGACGCCAACCGAACGTGAATCGGCGCGCGGCGTCGTTCGGCAATTGGACTCGCTCCAAAAATCGCTCCAACTTCCTGCGCTCGTCGCTCAGCTGACCGGTCACAACGCGCTCCGGGATCAAGTTGTGGCCCGAGCGAAGCAGTTGATGGATACCGAGCTGCTTGCGCTCGGCGATGACATTACGCAGCATCCCGAAATCGGCTTCGAAGAGAAGCGCTCGGTACAGTTACTTACCGACTACCTCAAGCGACACGACTTTACCGTGCAGATGGGAACGCCCGGACTACCAACGGCATTCGTAGCGCACTACACGAAAAGCCATGGTGGCCCGAGTTTGGGGGTCATCGTCGAGTACGACGCCCTGCGCGGAACGAAGGGCGCCTTTCACGGCGACCAGCACAGCACTCAGGGACCGATCGGTCTGGCTGCGGCAATCGCCGTCTCGGAATTCCTTTCAAAAACCGGAACACCGGGAACGGTGACCGTGTTCGGCACTCCTGGTGAGGAGATGATGCCACCGAACGCGAAGACGGTGATGTACGAATCGAAAGTCTTTGACGGAATGGACATCCTGGTGCGAAGTCACTCGTCAAGCGCTACCAGCCGCCCTGCCGCCGGGTTTGGCACGTGCTGCATGAACATCGACGGCGTTAAGTACGTATTCAGCGGCGCGCCAGCGCACCAGCTCACAGCCTGGAATGGCCGCAACGCGCTCACTGCTGCGATCCACTTGTTCAATAACATCGACGGCATGCGCAGTAACATGCGTCCGGAGACGCGAATCCAAGGCGTCATCACCGAGGGTGGCACTGCACCAAACGTCGTACCCGATAGAGCTGTCGCCGACTTCTACATTCGCTATCCTGACGAAGTCTACCTCGCGCAAGTGTCGAAAATTGTCGACGATGCCGCACGCGCCGCGGCCCTCGCCACAGGAACGAAGGTAAAGATCGAACACTATGGCGCCGATCGCGATGGCATCGGGGTAGGTGCACTCAACGAGGTCGCGTTCGCGTACATGAAGAAGTACGGCGCTGTTGGTGTTGTCCCAGAGCCTGGCAAGCCGCAAGGTTATGAAGAGACAGGGAGCGTATCGAGTGCCATCCCTGGAGTGGGCTTCCAAGCCAAGACATCGAACGCACCAAATCACACCTATGAGATGGAAGCCGACGCGTTAACAGACGTCGGCCACAAGGGTTTCGTCGTTGACGCGCAGGCAATGTCCGCACTGCTGTTCGACTTCGCGACCCACCCGGAATACCGCGCGACAGTGAAACGCGAGTTCGACACAATTCGCGCGCTGCACGGCGAGTATCTCGATGCCCTTCGAAAAACTTACGTGCTGCCCAACGTGCCGACACCGTAAATCGTTATCCCGAGCCGAAGCCGTCGTCGCATGTGTATGTAATCGCCTTCAGCTACATCACGATCACCATCACTACTCTTACTTCACCCCGTGGAAGTCCGCCGTTCCCACGCGAAAGATCGTCGGAGTACGCCGAACCGTTGGTGCAGGCTGGTTCGGATTCGGAGTCACCTGATATCCCTCCGGTGCAGCTTCGGCCCAGACGCCGTACACGCGTCCGTCGTGCACCACCATCCACATGTAATCGCCAAGACTCGCGTTCTCTCCCGCGAATGAACGATCCGACCAGTCGTAGTTCCTGAACGTCCTTCCACCATTGGTCGAACGCGCAAGTGTGAGGCGGGTGTTCCTGTTCGCGGGATCGTCACGGCGATCGTAGAACTGCACGTACACATCTCCGTTGACGGGATCGACTGCCATCCACTGGAAGAACTGATCGTTTCCATCGTGAATCGGATCGTTGTTCACGCGCATTGCGGGCGTCCACGTCTTCCCGTGATCGGACGAGCGTGAGATGAATACATCCACGTCGCCATTTCTGAAATCACTCCACGTCACGTACAGCTCGCCCGACTTGCGGTCCAGGCCGATCTGCGGAAAACCCATCGTTCTGGCAACGCCCGGAACACCGCCAGTTCCGCCGAAGTATGGCGGTCCCACGTCGATGATCGGCTTGGAAGGCGCAAACGTGGCACCTCCGTCCTTCGACACCGCAAGCGTGATGTTGAGTCCCTGATTCCAGACGACGTACACCGTTCCGTCGGGCGCGACCGTTCCGATGATCCCAACCACCGATCCGTTGTCGTCGCGTGGATAGCCTACGATAGTGCTGATCCGCACAGGTCTGGACCAGGTAGCTCCCTGATCGGTCGAGCGCGAATACAGTACGATCGAATTCTCGAGACCCCACTCGATCCACGCATAGTAGAGATTGCCGCGATGCGGACTCTTCTCGTTCGCGTCGGCCCAGATGCGTGGCATGTCTTCCAGCTTGATGCCGGTTTCCTGTCCCGTCCAGACCTTCACGCCGACTGGCTTGTTCCACGTCTTGCCGCCGTCGGGCGAGCGCACCACCCAGATCCCGTTTCCTCCAGTCCCGTGTCCCCAGTACGAGGGTGATCCGTTCTTCTGGATCGCGAGATACGAGAAGTAGAGATTGCCCTTGTCGTCGAAGGTCATGGACGGATCGCCACCAGTCGTCCCTCCCTCGCCTGCCGGATTCACTGTAGTGAAGGTCCTCGCCGAGTCGGTCGAATAGGCCACAAGCCCGCCGCCGGCGGTGACGGCTACCTGGTTCGGGTTGTAGTGATTGACGGCGATCGAAGGCTCGCTACCGGTTCTGCCTTCGGGCGTTACGGTGACGATTCGGGCGCCGGGGGCGGGCGGGAGCGACTGGGCGTTGGCTCCGATCGATACCAGGGGGAGGATCGCGGCGAGGAACCAGTTTGTACGCACTGGCATCTTGGTACTCCGGGAGAGAAGGGGATCGGATACAGTATACGATTGGTCGTATATTCTACCGTACTCTCCGCCTTTGCGTTACCGCGTTAGGAGCGTCGCCCGTCGTGCCCCTGTGCGAACGTTACGACGCGTGTGGATCTTCTCCGAGTGCTTCGAGATCGCCAAGATCCTTGTAGGGGCGCCGACGACGATGAACCGGGCATCTGCCGCAATAAGTGCCGTAAGGAAATCGACGAAGTCCGGATTCATCGCGCGCCGGTCAGCGGAGCCGCGCGCAGGGATCGGATGTGGATGGGTGTAGCTGCACGGTCATATTCTGGAATGCGCAAACCCGCAAGCGACCACGCTTCGGCAGTCAGCGTGGCGACCAGGACCACGAGATCCTGCGGCGTTCCGGAGCGGCTGAGCCCAGAGTCGGCTGGGTCACTCAGCTTTCTACGGTCGATGGATGTCACTCGCTTGCGCCAGATGCAGCAGCTTCCTAGAACAGCGCCGGGAGGTGTTGGTGTCGAGGTGTCGAGGTGTCAGTGTCAGGTCTTGCCCCGCACGTCAAATCGGAACGCACGATGAAAGACACCGTTGTCCTCATAAGCTGGCGCGAAATTGCACAGGGTCCAGAGTGCATGACTCCCGAAGCGAGCCGGGCAGGGAGAAGATCCTCGGTGTCTCCCGAAATTTGAAGACACGGTAGAGATGAAATTCCTCGCGAGTATCCGAAACCGATACTTCTTTTGCCGATGCAAAGAAGGGCGTCATCGATCCGAACGCTGTCGTCTTCACCTCTATGAGTCGCTCTCGACCGCTCTCATCGTAGGAAACGATATCGTATCCAAGGCCATCTCCTTGAGTTTCGGCCACGTGCTCGATGCGTTCGGCGAGAGATCGGTGACCGAGTTCCCACAAACGGCGATGCTCCACATCGAGTACGAATCTCTCACCAGCAAGACCGAGGGATGCATTACGCGCCTCGCGCTCCAGGTAGTTCACATTGCGAAGGATATGTAATGGCGGATGACGCCTTTCGTACATAGCGTGCGGTCGTTCGCGAGAAGGCGGCGGCACGAAGATATCGCCGATCCTGAGCGGCTCTGGGAAGTCGAAAACAGGAGCGTCAACGATCGCTTGCGCCAGGGCGACCATATCAGGGTGCAGATCGAGGTAAACGCCCACCTCGGCTTTCAGAAGATCCTGGTAGTTACCCCGCGGCTTATAGCCATCGACGTAGGGAAAGCCGATCTCGATGAGAATTGCACTGATATTGGCATGCTTGAACTCGACCGCACCCGCCGATCGACCGCGCAAAATGGTCCGGAGATGGCGATTACGTTCTCGCTTGTTGAACGGCTGCTTCCGGAACTGATGTTCGAGCATGACGAAGTAGTCCGCGACGGTCGCGGCAACTTCTTCTGGGGACCAGTCCTCAGCCATGCGTGAAGTGGGCGGCTGGGCGGGGGATCAAAAGCAGCGTCCGAGCGCTATTCGTTCCTCAGGCGTTCCGGAAACGCTGAGACCCGAATCGGGTGGATCACTCAGCCTGTATCGTGGGTCCATCAGGCGATCCAAGCGATGTCAGCGATCATGGGTGGGTATATAGCGATCGACAAACGCTCGCGGCTTGAGCACCTCGACGTTTTGCCATCCAGATACACGCAAGAGATGTTTGTCGCCGGACACGAGGATCGGAGCGTTGCCTGCAAGTGCCACAGCGAGGAATTTGTCATCGTCAGGATCCTCGCATACTTGTTCCGGGAGCGATGGTGCGTTCACGATGGTTGCATTCACGGCCAGTAAAGTCAACAGCTTGTCCAGTGCAGCTTCCAACGGTTCGCGGCCGATCGCGAGTTCCAGGCCGACGCGACGGTATTCATCGAGAATCTCCGGGGAGAGGATGAGCGACACGGAGCCGCCTGCCCAGGCCGACAAAATAAGTCCCGGTGTCCCGTCGAAGATCAGGCCGGACACGAGCACGTTGGTATCCAGCACCACCTTCATTTTACACGTCGCACCTTCGCCACTGCTTTCGCGACATCCGACGGCTTCACGCCAGCTTGCTTCGCCGAACGACGTGCTTTTGCGACCAGGGCGCTGAACTCGTTCAGCGCGGGTGGTTCGAGCCTCTTGAGGATCACGACGTCGCGATCACCCACGACGACGAATTGGGCGCCGGCCTTGAGGCCAAGACGCGAGCGAATTTCTTCGGGGATAACGACCTGACCCTTTGAGGACAGGGTGGTCGTGGCGGTGTCATTCATGTAGTCTCCGGCATGTCTTACCAGTAAGACTGGCATGTTCGGCCCTTGCCGTCAAGGGCGATCAGCGCAAGGGATCCAATCAGAACACGAACGGCCGCACGCTGCTCATACGCGGGGCGAGGTCTTGCGCGGTCCGTCCTGATTCGCACACGCTGTAAGGCATCCAGGGTCCATGTTATTCATGCGGGGTCACATACCGTCTTGCGCCGTGCGCCAGGCCGGTGCGCACAGCGCAAGACTTACCGACCCCGGTACGCAGAAATAGTGCAGTACGCAGAAGTGAAGGATGAAATCCTCGGTCGACGAGAAGAAGTTCCGGAACCCGGCCTCTATTTTGGACGTCGCGGCATCGCCGCTGTCGGCAAATTCATCGTGCACGAATGCATGTGCTGAGACTCCTGCCAATACTGCCATCAATTCCGCGCAGCCGGATACGACCGGTAAGTCACGAATCTTTTTGCACATTTAGGGTCACATTTAGGGTCAGGTCTTGCGCCGTGCGTCAAAATTGTAACGTACGGCGCAAGACCTGACCATCACTTCCGACCATCACTTCCAACATCGTCGCGAACTAGGTAAACCACGTCAATCACTTCCAGTAACGCACGGCGGAAGACCTGACCATCACTTCATAAACCGCATCCGCGCCACGTCATCCGTTCGATCCTGCTACCGGCCCACCGGCAGCGCGTCCCAGATTTTCGCGTCCTCGGTCCCCAGAACCCAGGCTGAGAATCCGCGCAACTTCTTCTCGCGTGCGAGATCCGTCTGTGCGGCGACCGAGCGCGCGTCGTCGAGGTAGACCCACTCGTTGACGTCCCCCACCATTGCGGAACCGTACGACGCCTTCTGCACGTCGTCCCATTTGATCGTGCCGCCTGCGCGCTCGATAATGTGCGCGCCCCATGCATTGCTCACGCTCGCACCGCTCACGGCCGCGCGCAGCGGCGACTGCGGGTCCGCCTGCACGAACCAGTGCGTTCCATAGAGTGGCACGCCGAGCGACAGCTTGTCTGCAGGGATGAATCGCAGCGCGTAGTCGACCGACGCGGTCATCCACGGCAGGCCCGCGACTGGTCCTGGCGGGGTGCGTCGTGTGTGCTGATCGTAGGTCATCCACGACACGAAGTCGGATGCCTTGCCGAGCGCGGCGAGATCGTAGCCGCCGCGCCAGCTGTCGAACATCCAGCGATTATATGAGGTTGCGCCTGCAAGCTCGCCCGCGCGTGGAACCACAGCGATGCTGATCTGAAATCCCGCAGCGTGCAGCGCGCGCGACGCAGCTTGGTACCAGCCGGTAAATCGCTCCTTGTCCGCGATGCTCACATCCTCGATGTCGAACTGGATGCCCCAATAGTGGTCTCGCTGGCAGAGAGCCACGAGTGCATCGATGGCGCGCGTGCGCGCCGTGGAGTCGATGAGCAGCTTGTGCAGCTCGGGCTGATTGAAGTTTTCGTTGACGACCAGTGGCATGACTTTCACGCCATGCTGCGTGGCGACTCTGATCAGCTCCGGATCAACCTCGCCAAAGACGACGCCCAGACTGTCCACCGAGAACGACTGCGGGCCAACAATGCCGATCTGGTCCGCGTGTTTGGCAAAACTGTCCCAGCTTGCCTCCCGGTCCACGTAGTAGAAGAGCCGGTCCGCGCGCGGAATCGCCTGCGCCGACGCGGTGAGCTGTGGCAGGCCCATGGCTAGCGCCATAGCCGCGGTACGAATGATGTGTCGAGTAGAGTGCACGGGAAACTGGGGTCAGAGTGGACTTTTTGCAAACCAGTGGCAGTTTATCACGAGAAGTACGCCCTGACCCCACTTTCACTTAGCTAATTCACACGGAGTCCGTCCCAACTCCGTCCCCAATTCTGCTGTTCCGCTTTCCCCTTCGACTTCTACAGCGTCGGGTGTCGCCGCACGGTATCGTCATGGATCTGGAACTGGTGCGCGACGGACAGAATCAGATCGTCGTTGTACAGGTTGCCGATGATCTGACCACAGATGGGTTGCGGATCGAGTTGCGGCGCTGGCGTGGTGGGTGCCGCGCCACGTGCACCGACTGGCTGCGGTACACCAAACTTATACGGTAGAACGGCGCTCGGATGTCCGGTCTGCGCGTTGGCGCCGATGTCCGCGAACGGGCTTCCTATATACATGTCGAGATCCTTCAGGAACTCCGCCCACCTCGTCACGAGCACGTAGCGGCGACGTTCGGTTTGCAGGAACTCGAGTCCCTGTATCCGGCGACCATTTACGAAACGCGGATTCCAGTCGGCGGGCGCCATCGGATTCGCCGGCGCTGCCGCACGATTATCACGCCCGTCGCCACTACCGCGCACCGGCAACGGTGGCAGGTTGTTGAGATCGAGTCCGATCTCCTTCGCCTTGATCTGTACGTACGAGTCGAACGCCGCGGAATCCTCGACATCGAGTCCGCCACTGCCGCTGATGCCAGGTACGGTCGGACGGGCACCGATGGTCACAGGCTTCATTCCCAGTTCCTTCAGCTTGTCCACCAGTTCCTTCGGTGCCTTGTCGTCCACACCAATGCGGAGTGCACGGACATCGATGCTGCGGTTGAACTGGAACGGCATCGTCACCGTGGACGGATCCTTCTCATCGACACCGTGAATCACGTTGAACACCATCGCAGCGTCCTCGCTGGTACGCACGATGGGTCCCACGCGATCCTGGGACCACGCGAGCACCATGCCGCCGTAACGGCTGACACTACCAAACGTGGGACGAAGCGCACTCACGCCACAGCGGATGGCCGGCGATACGATCGAGCCCGATGTTTCCGTGCCGATTGCGAATGCAACACAGCCCGCGGCGGTGGCCGATGCAGGACCGGCGGACGAACCGCTGGAGCCCTGAGACAGATTCCACGGATTGTTGGTGCGTCCGCGGAACCACTGATCGTTCTGCGCGAAAAGTCCGGTGGCGAGTTTCGCGATCAACACCGCGCCAGCGTCGCGCAGCCGCACGACGACTTCTGCATCCATGTCGATGATGTGATTCTCGAAATCCTTCGCACCCCACGTAGTGGGCACGCCTTTAGTTGCGAACAGATCCTTGACGCCGTATGGAAGTCCGTGGAGCGGTCCGCGGTAATGACCAGCGGCGAGCTCCGCATCGGCTCGCGCGGCCTCGGCGCGCGCCGGGCTTTCCATGATGGTGACCGCGCAGAGCAGCGTTGGATTGAGGCGCTTGAGTCGGGTGAGGTAGATATCGGTGAGCCGCGCCGATGTGATCCGTCGGGATTTGATAAGCGCCGATAGCTGGTGTGCGGGAAGAAAGGCGATGTCGTCGTCCGAGGCGGGCACCGCACCGGTCCACGGTTCTGGCTCGTATGTGCCTCGATCGAACGCCGCCGCACCGCGTTGGCGCACGAGCTTTTCCATGAGCGCGCCGGTGCCGCCGGGGTATGGCTGAAACTGGAGTGCGGGAGCTTCACCGTTGCCGAGCAGCAGGGGCGCTTCCTGTTGGAGGAACTGCGGTGCCCCGAGTGAGCCAGAGGCAGTGCCGCGGCTGGACTCTGCGAGCGCCGGCCTGACCCCGAGCGCAGAAGCTGCCGCGGCGGCGAGTGAGAAGAAGACGAACTGACGGCGATCGATCCCGAATTTTTCTGCGTCAAAGTCGGAAGATTCCAGATCGGTCTGATACTGTTCCAGCAGGTCTTCGGGATTGCTCACTGCAGTGCTCCGATGGCGGCGATTGGGAAGGGTGATTTACGCATGCAGAGAATCGCGCGGAAAACACGAGTTGGTAAGGGGTAGATGGAGCGGACCGAACCCCGACCATACGTCCGCGTGATCGAGCTCTGGTACCGCACGCTTTATCGCGAGCAGCCGACGCGTGAGTTCAGCAGCGGGCGAATCCAACGAACGCGCGCGCCTTCACCAGCCGCAAGCGGTCACGGGCATGGTACGGACACGGCCGACGCCGTCGCCCACGGCCAAGCGTCCCATTGGATCTTTCGTGTCACAGGGTCGACTGGAATGGCATCACTGGTCCGCCGGACAACGCCATCAAGCTTACCGCTCTTCCACCGCCCAAAAAAAACTTCGGCTTCAGTTCCGGTCGACCACATGACGATGACCACGGAATCTCCCGTCTCGCGCCGCCAGAGCGCCGGCCGCTGCCACTTCGCGCGAACGTCGCCGGGCAACGCGAACGTCGCGGGCTCGATGCGCTCGGCAACGAAGTCGCCCGGGCTGCCCGGGCGACGCGCAACTGTATCGAGTCGAACGACGGTCGTTGACGAAGAGGGCCCGAGGTTTGAGTCTTTCGACCAAGCGCCCAAGGTCAGGCGATAGCACCCAGCAACGGGACCGAGCGGATGCCCTGCGGGTGATTGCGCAGCACACGGGGCCGCTAATAGCGCTGTAGTCGCGACCGCGGCCAGCCGCCAGTGATTGAAAAACCGCATCTCCAATGCGAACCCCGTGAAGTTGTCTAACGTCCGAGTTCAGCAGCAACGCATCAAATAAACTGCGAGCGAAGCGAGCGCACGACGCCTTGTCTGCTGCAACGCACGTTATGTCCCAAGCGCGCAGATATCGGTCCGACTCCCCGCGCGCACCCAACCAACTACGCGGCGGCGAGCTTGCGTACGCGGAGGCGCTTTCGCGACCGCTCCGCGAGCCAGAGATCGTGCTGCATCTGCTGATGCAGCCAACTTTCGGCCGTGGTGGTGTTGAACGCAATGGACAAGCGAATGGCCATCTCGGGGCTGATGCCAGCGCGCCCGTTCAGAATGGCGGACAACGTGTTGCGACTGACGCCGAGGGAGTCGGCGGCCTCGGTGACACTCAACTCGAGGGGCGCCAAGCAGAGCTCGCGGAGAATCTCGCCGGGGTGCGGCGGCTGGTGCATGCGGAGCGGCTTCATCTAATGGTAGTCCTCATAGTCTACGTCAGTCGCGTCAGGTCCCTCGAATCGGAACGTCACC
>PLEG01000156.1 GCA_003136975.1 Gemmatimonadota bacterium
GATTCCCGCGTTCGCGGGAATGGCGACATGGGAATGACGACAGTCTGTTACTGCTATCAATAGAGTCATGCACCTCATAGAAGTCGCGTTTCGCGGTAATCGGAAGGAATTCTTTGGATGGGAAGGCGAGGCGCCTCCTGCCACGCTCACGCCTGTAATCGTCGAGGCAGATCGCGGAGAGGACCTCGGGACGGTGCACGCTGTTGGCGATCTGGCGGCCAAGCGCAATTCCGGTTGCGCGCACGGTTGTGGCGAGCCGGTTCGCAAGGCATTGCGGGTTGCAAGCAAGCGTGATGTACGACAGGGCGAGTCGCTGCAACGCGCGAACGACGATGCGCGGCAGCGAGCGGCTGACAAGGTTCGCGCCGCGAATCTTCAGATGAAGATCTCGGATGCTGAGTGGCAGTGGGACAAGAAAAAGCTCACGTTGTATTTCACGGCGGAGAAGCGGGTTGACTTCCGCAATCTGGTGAGAGATCTCGCCGCCGCGTTCCGAACGCGCATCGAGCTGAAGCAGATCGGTGTGCGCGACGAGGCGAAGCGGCTCGATGGGATCGGACGTTGCGGACGGCAGTACTGCTCGGCGGCGTGGCTTCCGGAGCTTCGCCCTGTAAATCTGGGTGTCGCCAAGGATCAGCGACTGTCACTCAACCCGTCGCAGATCTCGGGCGCGTGCGGTCGTCTCATGTGTTGCCTGCGGTACGAGCACGAGTTTTACGTGGAGACGCGACGCCGTTTCCCGAAGGAGGGCCGCATCGTGACCACGATGCTGGGCGAGGAGAAGATCCTGACGGTCGATCTGTTCCGCGAGACGGTTACGCTGCGAAATGTCGAGGGCGCTGCGCGCATGATTCCGCTCGCGGCATTCAGCGCCGAGGTCGAGGGACGTCCCGCTCCAACGCTGAGCATTGGCGAGGATGAGACCTACTACTCCAACGAGGAGATCTCGCCGGAATTGATGTACACGTCGGAGTTTGCCATCCCGGAGCCGCGGCTTGTAATTCTCACGGAGACCGTGGAGACGGAGCCACTTCCGGCTGAGGCTCCGCGAAAGCCGGAGCGAAGGCGACGCGGCCGCCGAAGCGGTGATGGCGGCGGCAACAGCGGTGCCGGCGGACCCAACGGCGGCAAGGGGCCAGCAAAAGACGCCTGACCGGTCTAAATTGCGACGTGGCCAACAAGTATTACATCACTACTGCTATCGACTACGCGAACGGCGATCCGCACCTGGGACACGCCTTCGAGAAGATCGGTGCTGACGTCCTAGCCAGGTATCATCGTCTTAGAGGCGATGAGGTCCTGTTCGTCACGGGCATGGACGAGCACGGTCAGAAGGTTGCGCAGTCGGCGGCGAAGGAAGGGCGGACGCCGCAGGAGCAGGTTGACGAGATCGCGCGCCGGTTCCAGGATGCGTGGGCCGCGCTCGGGATTTCGTACGATCGCTTTGTTCGCACTACTGGCGAGTCACACAAGATCGGCGTCCGCGCTCTGATCGAGCGCATCTTCGAACGGGCGCCTGATAGTTTCTACGTCAAGACCTATGCTGGTTGGTACTGCGTGGGGTGCGAGGCGTTCAAGACGGAAGAAGAAATAGTCGACGGAAAATGCGTGCTGCATCCGACGCGCGCGCTCGAGTGGGTGGAAGAACGCAACTGGTTCTTCAGGCTCAGCGCATACTCGGACCGGTTGCGGTCGCTGCTCGCCAGCGGACATTTTCTTCAGCCGCGAAGCCGCGCGAATGAGATACTTTCGCTCATTGACCAGGGACTGGAGGACGTTTCCGCCAGTCGCGCGAGAAAGGGATGGGGTATTCCCTTCCCCCGCGATACTGGCGACGGTGAGCCACAAACCACGTACGTATGGTTTGACGCGCTCCCGAATTACATCACGGCGATTGGCTTTCCCAATACTGTGGGCGAGTTCGCCAAGTGGTGGCCCGTCGATGTGCATGTAATTGGAAAGGACATAACGCGCTTCCACGCGCTCATCTGGCCCGCGATGCTCATCGCGGCGGAGTTGCCGCTACCTCACCTTGTGTGGGCGCACGGATTCGTGTTGCTCGGCGGCGACAGATTCAGCAAGTCTGCTGGCGTGACACTCGATCTGCAGGATGCGGTGAGCAGGTACGGCGCCGATCCGTTCCGGTACTTCCTGATGCGCGAGGTGCCGTTCGATGCAGACGGCAATTTTTCGTGGGAACGTTTCGAGGAGCGCTACAATTCGGATCTCGCGAACGCGTGGGGCAACCTCGCGAGTCGCACGATCGCGATGGTCGAAAAGTATCGTAATGCGATCGTTCCAGCGGCGCAGGTGAATGAAGTCGATGCGGCCGACGCCGCGGACCTGACTGCATACGCGGCGGCGATGCAGGAGAATCTTCCCAATCGCGCGTTGGAGCATGTGTGGGCAACGGTCGCGCGCGGGAATGAATACGTCGATCGCCAAGCGCCATGGAAACTCGCAAAAGATCCGGCAATGCGCGACGAACTCGACACCACGCTGGCCGCGTTGGTGCGACAGTTGGTGCGGCAGGCGGTAGTGTTGTCGCCATTCATGCCGGGCCGATGTGCTGAGCTTCTGTCGCAGCTGGGTGCGCCCGCGGATTTTCTTGCGACTCCGGGATTACTCGGGGATGCGGGCGCGATGAGCTTCGACGCGACAGGCTGGCGTGTCGCGAAGGGCGCGTCGCTGTTCCCCAAGCGAGAGACGAAGGCGGGGTAAAGGACACACCGCGCGACTCACCACTCCTGCGCAGTGACGGTGTACCGCGTCACCGTCGGCCATGGATTCCCGCATTCGCGGGAATGACACTAGTGGCGCATCGCGTATGCGTAGATGTCACGAGAAATGTCCGCGATGAGTGAATCAGCAACCGGCTCCGGCTCTATCCCTTTGGTCAGGACGACGAGTATGTATGGCGGCCGGCCGGCGGGGTATACCATCGCCGCGTCGTGCGCGATGGCCGTTATGTCGCCCGTTTTGTGAGCAACGCGGACGCCACGCGGAAGGCCTGCTGGAATCTTCTCGTTGAATTCCTGCGCCGTGAGAACATTACGCATCTCGACGGTGGCACGCGGTGATGCAGCACGACCCGTCTCGAGTGCGCGCAACAGTGTGGCAAGGTCGCGGGCGGTCGATGTGTTGTTGAGCTTGGCCTCGAATGCCTTTTCGTCTTCGACTCCGCGCAGCACGCGCATGCGGGAGGCGCCAAGGGAGCGCATCATCGCGTTGACGCTATCGGCGTTGGCGAGCGCGATCAGGGTGTTGGTGGCAAGGTTGCTGGACCGCGTTATCATGTGCCGGATCAGCTCCCGCACGGATACGGAGTCGCCGATGTAGTGGTACATCGCCGTATCGCCGTCGACCGTAGAGTCGAGGGAGTAGCGAGATCCATCCACGATGGATGTGAATTGATTCACAAGCAGGATCTTGCGGTCGAGCGACAGCGAATGCTCGTCTGCCTCGCGATACAGCCGGAGCATGACAGGCACCTTCATGGTGCTCGCGGCGTGCATGACGCTATCGGCGTTGATGAAGATGGTGTCGCCGCGAGCCAGATCGATGTACGCGACGCCGACCAGCGCGTTGGGTACTCGTGCCACACGGACCGCTATCTGTTCCCTGATTCCACTCTCCGGTGCAGCGCTGTTGGACGGCGCGCGGCATGCACCCGCGGTCGCTGCGATGGCACACAGCGCAGCAACGCGCGCAATGGTTGCTGGATGTGGATCACGCCACCCACGTAGCCGGCTCCGGATCCTGGCTCGTATCTGGTTCTGTTTCATGCCTGGTATGGTCGAATCGACGCTGTTCACGAGGCTGGAATTACCGGCCCGTACATCGAACGGTGAACATACACCGCGACTGGCGCGGACGCATATGTACGACAAAAAATCGTGGCGGCCCGGAAGAAACCCGAGCCGCCACGATCACAAGCTGTCCAGCCCTCTTCCAGCCCTTAAGAGCAGCTTGGAGCGGTCTGGCCCTGTCGCGCGTCCGCTTCGCCCTTAGGAATTGGGAAGCCTGATGCGAAGACGTCGTTTGTCGTCTCCTTGCGCATGAACGTGCTATTGATGCGACCGTACGCACGCACGTCAACGAGACGCTGTGGCCCCTCGGCGAGAAGTGAGTAGCGCTTCTCGTAGAGGACTGCATCGATCGCAGCCGACTTCGACGCGAACGGCGTTGTGTACGCGGCGAGGCCGTAGTTTGTCCGGACGTCATTGATATCGGCGCGAGCCGACGTCAGGTCACCCGTCTCGATGTAAGCCTGTGCGCGGAGGAGCACCAGCTCTTCCGTCTTCAGCATCGGGATCGGCTTCGACAGATTCGACGAGACCGTTGCGAGTGCGTTGACATACGTAAAGCTGGTCGTGAGGCCGAATCCGCTGATGGTGCTCGGCAGCGGAACGATCTTGGAAGCACGCGTGTCGCCGGCCTGAAGGCTGTCCTTCACAAGCGGGTTGATGCCGACCTTGGCATCGACCAGGATGTTCGGAGTGTTCTCTGTGCCGCCTGGAACGAAGTTCCAGTAAGCGCCAGTGGCGAACGTGGACGCCGGAACGGCGCCGGCCGCTGCACCACCGAGCGCGGCGGTGAGCTCAGTCACGGCCTGTGCCGCTGCGCCAGCCACTGGAGACTGATGATCGAGAGCACGGTAAAGATCTACCTTGCCCTTCCAACCGCGATTGTACAACACAAGGTTGGATACCTTGGTGTAGTCCACGCCGTAACCGGTCAAGCCGCCAGGAAGCTTGAACGGAAGAGCGGTCGTTCCACCAGCGGTAGTGAAGTCCGTGTTCGCGCTGTCGAGAAGCGCGGCGACATATGCGAGCGCTTTCGTCTTGCAAACGATCGGATCGACTGTGTTCGGATTGTCGCCCTGAATCACGACGCCCACTGTGTCGCGAAGCTCGATCTGGCGATACAGCGAGACAGCTTTCGTCGTCCTGAGGAAGCCCGACGTCGCTGCGCGTTCCGTAGTGCTGAGCTCGGTCGATGCAGCACCCGGAAGTCCGAGCAGGATCGCGCTGATCGCGCGCTGCTCGACGTACGAGCTGTTCCACACCGTGGCGCCGCCGGCGAAGCTGCCCGGATCCGGATTGCCGCCGAGTGTCTCGGTGACGTAGCGCATCTCGGACGCATCGATGCGATAGAGATCGCGCGCCATTACTTCCGAGAGGATTATGTAATTGGTCGAGCTACCGTACGTAGCGCGATCCTGGGCCACGACTCCCGTGACGAGAGTCTGGAGTGCCGAGCGCGTTAGCGCGCCGCTCACCTGCCCGACGGTGGGACTATCCACCGGGTTGGTGATTGGGTTATCCGCGCAGCCCGCAACGAGTATCACCCCTGTTGCGAGTGCAGCTATGGATTTCTTCATGTGAATGATCACTCGTCTATTAGAAGGTTGCGTTGACCGAGAAGAAGAAGCTCCGGGACGGTGGATACGGCGTGACGTCCTGGATACGCCCGAGCGCCTGGTTGCTGAAGTTCGAGACCTCAGGATCCAACCCGGTGTATGGCGTCCACGTCTTCAGATTGCGTCCGCTCACTTCAATCCGTGTTTGTGATGCCTTGCCATGGAACAGCGCGTCGTTGAAGCGATCCGGGAGCTGGTACGAGAGGTTGATCTCGCGCAGCTTGAGGAACGTTGCCTTCTGGACGTACACTGGCTTGCCGGCGCTGAACAACGCGAGGCGCTGCTGCGATACCAGAGTGTCCTTCGCGATGTTGTTACCGTCGAAATAATTCTGCGTGAGATCGACGACGTTGCCGCCCTTTCTCCAATCCAGAAGCGAATTGAATGAGAAGCGACCCAACGTGAGATTGTTCGAGAAGCCCATGGTGAAATCAGGATTCTGATCGCCAGCGAATCCGGTCACGCGATTCGCAGCTGCGCAGGATCCACCGGGAGCAACCGCAACCGAGCAGCCAATGACTGCCTGGATGATCGTCGTGGAAACTCCCTGCTGAATCCAGGCGTTACCAAAACGGCTACCGAACGACCCGGAAGTCGGAATGAACGGCGCAACTGGGAGGCGTGTTACGCGTCCACGGTTGCTGGT
>PLEG01000285.1 GCA_003136975.1 Gemmatimonadota bacterium
CCCATTATGTGGCTCGAAGAACTCTCGATCCACACTCGCCGAAACACACTCGACGTGTGTTTCGGGGAAGGTAGTCCTGAAGTAGTCGCGCCACGTGGGCGATTGCGCCCCAATTGTGAAACGTCCGCCACGGAAAAGAACCCGTGCAAGCGCCTGCAGCGGTGGCCTGAGCGACGCGAAGTAATCCGGGAAGTCTCCGGCGACCATGACGACAGCAACCGCACGACCCATCATCCGCACTACTAATGACCAGAGACATTTTTCCCAGAAGGAGAATCCGGCGCTAGAGAAAATGAGGACAGTGCCACCCAGCCGGACTTGGGCTGTCTCGCGCACGAGCCTGGCGATGTTCACAACGCCCCGACGAATCCCAAATTGGCCACTCTCCTCTTTCCTCACCGGCGACGCAAACGCGATCTCCGTACAGTGTGCGAGCTCCCGCATAAGCACTGCTGTAATGGCACCGACCCCTCCGGGCACTCCACCAGGAGGCGGTGGGGGCGGAGCAAACACCAAGGCGCGTCTGATCTCCCGCGTCGCGCTACGCAAAGAGCTTGGCGACCAAAGATCGCTGCACGAATTCCGCGTGAAGCAAGGGGCAGTTCAGCGAAGAATGGCTCCAACGCAGCCGCACAAGGATCTCGTAATTGAGGGGCATGTAGAACATTATACTACACCGTGACGCGTGCCTACGTGTTTCGAATTGCTGCATGATTAAGGAGATCATGGTACCGTTTTGGCAGCCGAAAACACGAAGTCTTTGGTCTGCTGAAGTGATCGATACTGCCTTCTTCGCTTCCATGTATCCATTTGGTGATCGACCTGGGGTGTGAAAAACAGATGCTATCGCTGGCGTAGCTTCGCTGTGCCTAATAACTTCGGACGACCAGATCGACGTGCTCACCCGTGCACCTCTAGGATTCGTATCCGGGTCTGCCGAATCCGTAATCCCCCTTCGACGACGACTCCGTCCGCATGATGCCAACTTTTCGGACGACGAGAATTTACTCCTTGACGGGCTACGCCGTCGAGTGGGCAGGGGAATCCAAGCTAATTGTGTCACGGGGACCTTCACTGTATGAATGCGATCTGCACGGCAACTCACGCCGTGTCCTAGGGCGAATTCCCAGACCCCTGGGCGTCCGTGTCATGTCATCGCTCCGACTTGGTCAGCGGTTGCTACGGGAGCTTTACTACAACGTGCTTCCACTTCAGGATGGACGCCTATTCGTGAGCTACGGTCGCAACGTCGGCGTTTTCGCGAACGGAACGTTCGCGCCACTCAACGGACTACTACGCCCCGCTCGCATACTGCGGGGTGGCTGTGCGCTGGCCGCCGACGGCGCCATATACTGGGGCGAATACTTCGATAACGCCCAGCGTGGAGAGATCCACATCTACCGTTGGGATCCACACGAAGATCGTGCGTCAGTCGTGTACACGTTCCCGCGGGGGGCGATCTACCACGTACACTCCGTACGGGTCGACCCGGTAGACCAAAGCCTCCTTTGCCTCACTGGGGACCGCGACGATGAGTGCCGTCTCCTTAGAACGCGGGATGAATTCGCCACTCTCGAAACGCTCGGCGCCGGAGACGAATCATGGCGTTTCGTCTCACTTGTGCCACGCCAGTGCGACTGGCTTGTCGCGACAGATGCTGAATTCCGGCAGAACCAGATCTCCAGAATCGATCGGGTTTCGCGCGAGCGGACAACAATCGCCGAGACTGACGGGCCCATTTACTATTCGGCGCAAATCGATGACGTCGCGTTCTTCGGCTCCAGCGCCGAGCGTTGCGACATCCAGCCCGAGCCCCGGGCGACGTTATATGCTGTTCGGGGTGAAACGGCTACGACCGTTGCTTCGTTCGATAAGGATCTTGGCGCGTCGCGGCTTGCGTGGAGGCTGTTTCTTCCCGGCACCCTTCACTTCCCCTCTAACGGCGGCGTCGAACGTAGCCTTTACGTCTCCGGCGTGGGGGTGCGCGGTCTCGACGCATGTGTGATGCGCGTGGACTGGTAACGAGCAGCTTCGCGATATCGCACAGCAACTTCCTTGTGACTCACATGCTAGATTTCTTGGCCATGACGATCGAAGTCGTCGCAACATAGGATGAGGATATTCCTACCGTCGGATATCCTCGCGCGCTACAGTTCGTATTGGCCATGAACTAATCCGTACGAGACACATCTAGATTTGGGCGAGATGCGAAAGCAACATTTCCTCGGACATGCAGTCGCCGATTGGAGGCGGAAATACAAGGAACCGGCGGCGCCGTGCATGATGTGTACCTACACGACCTGCCAGTGGCGGAGCGTCAACTCCACTCCCTGATGCAGCGAGATCGTTGGCGCGAAGCCGACACTGCCGCGCATGAGTGAGACATCGAGCACGCTCGTGGGAATGTCTGCCTTCCGCAACGGACCGTCTGTCGTCGCCAGCGGCCGCCCCAGGAGGTCCTCCATCACTTGCACCACCGCGGCGAGCGAATGGCCCTCCCCCGTCCCGAGGTTGAGCACCGGAGGCACTCGCTCAGCGACGCCGGCAAGTACTAGCGCGCACGATACGTCGTCGATGAATATAAAGTCGCGAATAGGGGCGCCGGCGGCGCGCAACAGGATGGGCTCATTCGCGATGACGTTGCCGATGGCGATAGCGATAAAGCCCTGACGACCATGCAGGTTCTGCCCGGGCCCGAACGGGTTCGATAAACGAATAATGCGCACGTCGACATCATGGTCAAACCGGTAGAGCAGCAAGTACTTTTCGATTGTTAGCTTGTGGATGCCGTGCGAGCTTATGGGATTGGTCGCGGCTGTCTCCGCGATCGGTGTGTGCTCCTGCAATCCGTAAACAGAAGAGGATGACACAAATACGATTCGCGGGACAGTTAGCGCGATGCAGATATCGATAAATCGGATCGTTGCGAAGATGTTATCAGAGAGTTCGGTAATCATACCCTTCCGATCATCTCCGGGTACCGTACTGGAGACAAGGTGGTATGCGATATCCGAATTTGCGAGCGCCTCCCGCAGCAAGGCTTCGTCAGTGAAGTCGCCGTGGAACCAGGTCACTTTGCCGTCGAGTTCTGGCGGACAGGCCTTGTGGTCGAGCACGCGGACCTCGAACCCCTGCTCGAGCAGGTGTCCGATGAGGTTAATGCCGATAAATCCAGCGCCACAAACAGTGGCACGCAGACCAGCGGGCCGGTCACTCGGCATCAGGCGTGTATCCGGTGAGACGCGGCTCCGTCTAGCGTTGTAGTCACTAGCGCGAATGAAACACAGCCATGAGCGGCACAGGAAGATCTCCCTAAAAATGGACTATCGGTTCGCGATCGCGCCGAGGCTCGTATCGTCATAATAAACCTCATGAGCGCGCAACCCGGCTGGGCTAGACGGTCATAGTGCGTAGACTCGTGCTCCTGGACCGACGCCGAGCATCGTGGTCTGGTCGCGTTGGCGGGCGAATGTTCACCACCTGATTAGAACTCCGAGATGATAAGCGGTGGCGTAGGCTCGGTGCGAAAGATAGGCTATCGGAACAGTTGGAGCAATCTCTCTCCCATCGGCGACATCCCCAATAACTTTGCCAGGTCGCGACGGGTAAGTCATCGTATAAAGGCTTGCGTGGAATGTTCAGTGAGACATTGGACTTCTCGTGGCTATTGCGCTTGAGCATCTGGCATCATTGGAATCTGACCACTGTCATATCCGCGATCCCGCGCGCTATCCACGAACATCGCGATCTCCCGAGAATAGGTCACAATCATATACACTATCAGTGGCGAAAGCACAAACCCGTAATGCAGCAAGGATACTACGATAAACACACGATAGAAGCGCGCGTGTCGCATTAAGACGGTGAGATACAAAATCGCGAGGGGTGTCCCACCCTGTATACACATCGCGAAGAACCCGATCTCGTTAGAGATACTAACTGCATTGTAGTCGAGCTTTAGGTTGGAGACGACGGTAAGGTAGTCGGCAGGAAATGCGTTGAGAATCAATTGGTAAAACCGGCTGTCCAACAGCTGTGTAATAATGACAGATGCGGAAGCCAATTCTGGGGTGTTAAGGTATTCCGTTATTGCATCCTGGCGCTGAACAACTATCACCAGAAGCAGGACTCCAACTCCTACGGTAACCGCTCGGTATCGAGTCATCAACGCAATGACTCTGAATCGTGCTGCTACGTTCGCCAGGTAAGATACGAAGACGAATTTCGACGCTGTTAGATACAGAACCACAGAGCCGAACCCATATAGTCTTTTGCGGTACCCATAGTAAATCAAAGCAACGGCGATGAAATAAGCGTTGTAATGCGCGTTGAGGAATAGACCACCGAACCGAGACTCGTTGAACTCGGGGTCCTTCGCAAGCGCCATCAAAGGAGTGACAGCCTCGGGCGCAATCCGACCAAGCACTATCAACGCGACACTCAGAGCGAAAGCAGGGACAATTAGCGGCGATCTGTGCCTAACTCGCGAGAAATAGATCAGTGTCAATATCGCCAAGCCAAAATGCTTAGCATTCGTTACTGCAACCGACAGGTCATTAATTCCGAATGATATTGCAGTCATCACCGTCAGCAGCAACCCAAGCGCCGCTTCCCAGCGACCGATTTTTACGGTGGTGATCGCGTATAGAAGCAAAGCGAGAAGAAGCGCCTCCGTTCCAGTCTGAAGTACCTTTGCAGACGCCAGGTTGAAAAACAGATCCGAAAGCAACGCCAACCACACAATGGCCTCACTGAGCAAATGAGACCCATGGTACGAAAAGGCTTCTGAGATCGGTGGTTCTGCGATGCCCTCTGGGGCGGCGGCGCGCAAAGGACGGTCGGTTCGAGTCAAGGCCCGGTGATCAGGTTAGCGCAAGATTAAGAATTCCGACGGCGGCACTCCCCGACATCGTGCTCGCGGCGTGCGTGCGTGGTGCGAGAAGTTCACGGTGCGTTGCCGCCATGCAAAGTACCGCGGGCCGCAAGCTAGGAAGTATGGCGGCAAGCCATCGGACAAGCATGCGAAAGATGCTCCAGCAGCATAACTGGAATGTGAGCGATTTCATTCCGTGGCGTCTTTCTTCAACCTAACAGCGCGGCGCGAGAGACTCGATTCCATATCATCCCCCGCGGATCGCCCACTGTAGCCCGTAAAAGCATTGTGAGCCCAAGCCCGATACGCCGACTCCGCAGTAACGCGATTGCGTAACGGCACTCGGCGATCGTGCGCTCCTCGCGATTCCGCTGGCGAGACGCCGGAGACAAGGGCAGATGCTTCGCCGCGTATTCGAGCAGCGACAGAGTGTCGCGCGACACTATCACACGCGATTCCTTGCTGCGCGTCATGCCTCCCGGGAGTGTCCGATGGCTACTCAGGCACTCACCGATCATGGCGATGGGGCCGCGCCGCGCGAGTCGAAGCCAGAGGCCGGAATCCTGCGCGTAGGGGTACTCGATTGGATATCCGCCAACGTCCCGCGCCAGATCCGCACGGTACATCGCAGCGGAATGAACTATGGGATTCTCAAAACCCAGACTGTCTTGGAGTTCTCCCGAATCAGTCGTTGGTGTCCAGCGCCCCACCTCGCGGCCCTCACCGTCTATACGATGCGTCCAGGTTCCGACCACAGACACTTCAGGATGCGCATTGAGGAATACCAGTTGCTTAGCGAGGCGTGTTTGCTCGGAGACATCGTCGGCGTCAAGTACCGCGATGTACTTGCCCCGTGCCAGATCGAAGGCGTGACGAAGCGCGAGCGTTCGTCCCATGTTCTTGCGCACGCCGATTACTCGGATGCGCGGATCCTTGTATGAAGCCAGGATGTCCGGCGACCCATCAGACGATCCGTTCTCGATTGCAATTAACTCCCAATCCCCGAGCGTCTGGTGCACGATGCTGTCTAGGGCCTCGCGCAGCCATGGCGCGGCGTTGTAAACCGTCATCAACACGGAAACACTTGGCTGCTCAGTCATGCGAAGACCCGGGGAAACAACTCGCGCGCAGCGAGGAGGGTGCGCGCGATCTCGCCGTCGCTTGAATCGCCGAGTGACACACCGGCGTTGCGCAGTCTATCCGTGCGATAATCAAGCGGAACAGGTCCGACGGTCTCCGCCGAAACGCCAACACATACATGAGCACGAAATCCCAACGTGCCTTCGCAACCTTCGGCTACGCGCTCCGCCATCCGGCGAATGGTGGTCGACGTTCTGGCGCCGATGTTATACGTCCCTTTCGGAAGTCCGACGAGCCCAGCGCGCAGCGCGATGATAACGTCATCAAGTGCAATGAAGTTGCGCCACGCCAGTCCGTCGCTACGGATGACAATACGGCCCGTCGTAGCAGCCTGACGACAAAAGTCGTTCACAATGATGTCCCATGACTGCGCCCCCGCAGCTACCGGCGCGCCGAATCCGTTCGCAAGCCGCATCACGACCGCGTCTGGATGCAGTGTGGCATAGTCCTCCGCGATGCGATGCGTGATTGCATAGTGCGATGCTGGATGCGTGATGGTCTCTTCGGTAATCACACCAGTTGGATTATTGCCGTAAACTTTTGCGGTCGAGAGCTGAACAAACCGTGTTACGCCAGCCGTCATCGCGGCGCGGACGAGCGTCATCGCGCCACCGGCGTTCACGAGTAGCGCACCTTTCGGGTCGGCCGCACAGGCAGCTTCTGGCATCGACGCCAGATTCACGACCACCTCCACTCCTTCGCAGGCGGACGCGAGCGTCTCGGACGCGCCGGAATCGGTGATGATGCCCTCGACGCCAGCGGGCCACGGACGTGCAATGCGACTACCCGCCCTCACTCGCATCGCGCCGTCGCGCGAGAGAGCGGCCACGAGCCGTCCGCCGACAAGGCCCGATGCACCCATAACGAGCACCCTCACGTGATCAAGACCTGTGGCAGC
>PLEG01000031.1 GCA_003136975.1 Gemmatimonadota bacterium
CTCTATTCCTTGCGGAGCATTTTGGCTGTGAGGTCCTTGGAATCGACTACAGCGGGCAGAATGTCGAGCAGGCCTGCGCAGCCGCCGCGGCGAAGGGGATGGACTCGCGCGTGAGTTTTCAGTCAGGCGATGCGGAACGTTTACCCGTGTCGGATTCATCCTTCAACGCGATCATCTGCGAATGCGCCTTCTGCACGTTCCCTGACAAACCTGCCGCTGCGAGTGAGTTCGCGCGGGTACTTCGCATTGGCGGTGGCATCGGCCTGAGTGATCTGACTCGCGGCCCGGATCTACCCAAAGAGTTGGATGGGCTGCTGGCGTGGATCGCGTGCATCGCCGATGCCCAACCAGTCGAAATCTACGTTCAATGTCTCCGCGCCGCGGGCTTCCGCGTGGAAACAACGGAACCGCAGGATGAAGCTCTGCTGGAAATGGTGAACCAGATACGGATGAAACTTCTGGGCGCTGAGATCATGGTCGAGCTGAAAAAGCTCGATTTGCCGGGCGTTGATCTGTCGACGGCGGAGCAGATGGCCCAGGCGGCCACCACTGCGATTCGGCAGGGCGCCCTCGGATACGCGGTTGTCTGCGGCGCCAAGGAGTAAAGAGTTCAGCCCAGCCAGACCGGATACGCGTTGAAAGTCGGCGAGTGCCTCTGAGCAGTTCGGTGCCCGGTGGGAACCCACTTGGCTTGTAAACACCCAACCCATTCAGAACTCCTGATCTCAAGGAATTTGCGATGCCCCCAACTGGTAGACCAGCCTGAGTTCCGTATCGGGGAAGATGGTGGCGGTGGCGTTGAGTTGATCGCACAGATAGCGGACCGCTTCATCGTGGGCGGCCTGAGTGAGATGATGCAGTCGCACGGTCAAGGTTTTGTTCTCGAGATCTGGAATTAGATCCACCTCCGTGTCGTAGATCTGGCGCAGCAGTGCGCGCGCATCGTCGGCCCGGCTGAGCTTATCGCGGAGGAGCGAGGCCATACTGGTTTCGGCCCGGTAGGCGATGAGTTTGATGGTGTCGATGAAGTGCTTACGCTCGGTGAGCAGGCGGCTGAAGCGATCCGATTCCGGCAGCTCCTTGACGGGAATGTGATGCGGCGTCTGCTTGCGCTGCGCTTTGAGTTGCTGGATCTGGCGATCCAGGTCCTCGATGGCCTCCTGCAGTTGCCCCTTTTTCCGTTGGTAATCATCCACCTCTTGCTCGGCCAGCCCTGACAGTTCCAAAGCGCCAAACAGCGCCAGTTGCCGCCGCCGTTTTTCGCCCTGGGCGCGGATCTCGGAATCGAGCCTGCGCCAAGCCGGATTGACGGCCTGGATGGGGTCAGGAACCGGTTCGGTTCCATACTCGGCGAGGCGGTCCAAACCATAGTTCTGCCGCATGTATTTGTAGAAGTTCTCCTGGGACCATCGGGCAAACATGGAGACCGCCAAGAGGGTGTAATCGGCCTGGTAGTGGGTGCTCAGAATGGAGGTTTGGTGGCCGCCCTCGGACAGCTTGCGCACCTCGCGCACCCACAGATGGTTGGACAGCATCGTGCCCCGCTCGGCGAGTTTCATGGTCACCTCTTCGCCGCTCGCCAACCGGACACTACAAGCGGCGAACTCCTCCACCGGCCAGTCTTCTCCTGGATATTTGTGATAGCTCAGAATGGCGATGCGCCGGAGCTTCATTTCGGCGAAGAATTCCGGGCTATAAGCTTCGCGGTCGAACACCAGCGTGAACCGGTGCTGGCGCGGATCGTCCCGCATGCGCTGTTGCAGTTCGTCGGAAACTGGGGCGTTGGTTTCCAGCCATGGCACCAGATCGTTGCGCAGCGTCGCCAGCAGTCCCGGGTCCACTTCTTTGTTCACAAACACGAAGGGCTGCCCGTCCATGGCATTGATCCAGTAATCGGTGGTGGCGCGCAGGCACAGCCGCTGGCGCGCTACGTAGTGATGCGGCAACGGCGTCAGGTCTCCGTGATAGACCCGCACGTGGCCGTCGACATAAAAGATCATTTCGTTTTCGCATTGTCCGGCGATCCACTCCTTGGCCAGTTCCGTATTCCAACGCATGGCGCGCCCCACCTCCTGGCACAAGATCTCCAACTTCTGCCGTAAGGTCCGCACTTCCGGAATGCGGTCCAGCCCCAGCAGATTGCCCCACTCGCCAGGCGCCACATAGCGCAACTGTTCGATCGATTTAATGCGCGCCAACGCCTGCAGGGCCAATAGCAGAAAAATGCTGGCGATTCCGTAGAAGCCTTTGGGTATCTGGTACAGTGCCGCGGTGTGGCGCAACAGTCCCACCGCCAGCAGTGCCGGCAGCGCCAGCAGCACACCGCCTTTGGGAACGTCGCACGCGGTTTCGAACTGGATCGGCGCCGATCCAGTTCGAANNATCGCGTGGTGGCATAGCCCATGACTGCGGCGCTGTCGCTTTCGCTGCGCTGGCTCTTGCTGGTCGCCTCGGTTTCGCTGGCCCCGGCTACATTCTTTTTTTTGGCTGATGCAGGCGTTCGGCGCGGATAGCTTTATGCAATGTGTTGGGCAACACTCCCAACTTCCTCGCCACTTCCGGCACTGCCTGCCCCTCGTCCAACAGGGCTTGCGCTTGCGCTTTCACCTCGCCCTTGAGCACNNCACGTAACGCTTCACCGTTTTCGGCGGCACGTGAAACGCTCGCGCAATTTCGGCCTGGCTCACCGTACCGTTAACCACCAGTTGACTGGTGAACAGCCGGAAAGCGGGCAAGTCCTCTTGCGCATGCTGAAACACGGGCAAATGTCCATTCAGGTAGGTCACTCTCCCGTCCTGGCAATCAAAAGCCAACTCGACCGTAATGGGAGTCGTACCAGCCGGGAAGATCGGCA
>PLEG01000343.1 GCA_003136975.1 Gemmatimonadota bacterium
CGCCTCACGGGTGATTGGTCCTTCCGTTCCGACCGCGACGCCGCGCGGCACAACTGTCGCGCCGGCGCCGCGAAGCCATTCGTAGAGCTGCGCGGCGGCGAACATACCAGTTATCGGCGCGAGCCAATGGATTCCCGCGTTCGCGGGAATGACGATGGGTGGCGTGTCTTGGACGGGTGTCATCCTGAACTCGTCATCCTCGCCGAAGGCGGGGATCCATGGACGACGAATCGTAACGCATACTTCCTACAGGTAAGCCGGCGCGCCAATGACACCCGTCATGCGCAGCACTCGGGACCGCAGCAGGCGCCAGAGGAAGGTTCAGATGTTAATAGCCCAACCGAAACCCTGTCACGCACTGACGGAATCGACCGGCGCCGCAACGCGCGGTAGCGTGAGGGTGAATGTCGATCCAGTCCCAAAAGCGCTCTCCGCCAGCACGTCGCCGCCCATTGCGCGAGCCAGCGCGCGGCTGATCGCGAGACCCAACCCCACACCTTCTGTGGAGCGAGTGAGTGAGGGATTGACCTGGACGAAAGGCTCGAATATGGTGTTCAGTTCACTGCCCGGAATCCCGAGCCCGGTGTCGCTCACACGAATCGCAACGTAGTCCTCGTTCGAGTCACACGTTACCTCGACACTTCCGCCCGGCGCGGTGAACTTGAGCGCATTGGTCAGAAGGTTGAGCAGAATCTGGCGCACCTTATCTTGATCCCCGTGCACCGTCAGTGTCGCACCATCAGGTCCGTCGGGCTTGCGAACTTCGTAATGCAATTCCTTGCGATTCATCTGCGGCGCGACCATCTCTCTCACACCGACGAGCATTTCGTTCACGTCCACATCGGCATAAGCGATCGAGACGGCACCAGCCTCCAGCTTGGCGAAGTTCAGGATCTCATTGATGAGCCCCATGAGGTGCTCCTGGCTGCGCGTGATCCGGGAGAGATCGGCATGCTGTGCGTCAGTCACTGGACCACGAATACCCATGTCGATGAGCTGCGCATAGCCGCCGATCGCGTTGAGGGGTGTCCTCAGCTCGTGGCTCATCGTGGTCAGGAAATCAGCCTTGGCCCTGTTACTTGCTAGCGCTTCAGCCGTTTTTCCTCGCAGCTCGACACCTGTAGCCTCGAGTTGGTCGGCTCGCGCCGCGAGCTCCACATTGGCGCGCGTGAGCAACACACCGGCGTTCTTTCGCGCCGTGATGTCCTCGATTGCCAGCAGAACCAGTTGCGGGCCGCCGTGCTGAGAAGCGATTGGTCTCGCGTTCAGCGACATCGTACGCTGGCCAAGAGTCCGAAAATCGTGGCTGACCTCGACGTCGTCGAACGCCTCGCCTGTGGAAAGCACGCGTTCGAGCAATACGCGGAGGCTCGGAATGTTCCACTCTCCGCCGGCGAACTCGAACAGGCTACGGGACATGATATCCTCGGACGAGATCCCGAAGCAGTCGTAAAAAGCTCGGTTCGCGCTGACTCCGCAGAGCTTCCCATCCAGAACTAACAAGGGCGACCGCACTGTCTGCACTATCGCCTCCGCGTAGCGGCGCGCGTCGTCCAACTCCTCTGAAGCTCGTTTCCGTGCATCTATGTCGTGGTACACGATGACGGCACCGTCGATCTTGTGTCCCGAGGTACGATACGGCCGGATGTGCATCATGAACCAGTGACCGTCGCGATCGCGTACCTCACGCTCGGTTACATCGAGTGTGGCGATCACGTGAGTGATCAGCTCTTCGATGTTGGGCACATCGACGTTCGATCTGATGTCTCCGATCGGCCGTCCGATGTCTGTCGGAATGACATTCATCATGCGCTCCGCGCCGGCGGTGAAGCGACGGATGTGCAGATTCGTCCCGACCATTATCACGGGAACACGCATCGCGCTGAGTAGGTTCGTCAGGTCGTCGTTGAGACCATCAGCCTCGGTGTTACGCACACGCAGTTCGTCGTTCAGGGTCGTCAACTCTTCGTTGAGCGACTGCAATTCCTCCTTGGATGTCTCGATCTCTTCGTTGGTGCTCTGCAACTCTTCGTTGCTCGACTGGATCTCCTCATTCGCCGCCTGAAATTCTTCGACCACCGCCGAATGCTCTTCGGCCACGGTCTGGAGATGCCGCCTTACGGCCTCCAACTCCTGCCGCAGCTCGCCAAGCTCCTTGGCGTTATCATGAAGCTTCTGCTGCGAGCTGGCGCCGCTGCGCGAGCTTCGCGTTGCTTTCGCGCCGTTGACCTCATGCGCCGATCGCTTGCTCGTATCAGGAGTCGCTGCGTCTCCGGTTGGCGCGACTCCGTCCTCGAACGAGATAACAAAGAACTTGGCAACCGATCCGATAACCCTGAACGGCGTCACATCGAGCGTGACGTGCGCCAGGCGTGCGCCGTCATGGAATGGGACGTGTTCGACCCGCGTCGAGCATGCCTCCTTTCGTGTCGTCTCCAACGCCATGCGAAGCTCGGTCGCCAATTCCGGCTTCACCATGTTGAGCAGGTGAAAGCTTGCAGTTCCAGCAGTTGGCTCGATGTACATCCCCGTCTGACCGCGGAACTGCAGGATGCGCAGCTGATCGTCCACCACCACCGCGGCGGGTGCATAGCTCCCGAGCACGACCTGATCCGCCGCGCGTTGTATGTCTGGTACCTGGGCCGTTCCAAACTCAGGCACCGGCGAATCGCTTGTCACAGCCGGTTGCCTGGACGTACGGAAATCATCTGCGTCGAGCGGAACGAGTGCGGCCGTTGAGTGCGCTGAGGGCAAATTCAGGTGGAGCGGATGAATGGCACCGGGCGCGCGCGCGTAGATGCGATGCTTCTTGTCGATAGGCGCGAACAGCGTCGCTGCACTGCTTACCGACTCCGAAGTCCCGAGAATCAGTACCCCACTCGGCTTCAGGGCATAGTGAAATACCGAGAGCAATCTGGAATGTGCGCTGGGTTGCAAGTATATGAGTACGTTGCGGCAGCTGACAATATCAAGGTGCGAGAACGGCGGATCCGTCGTGATATTCTGCACCGCGAAGATGCAGCAATCCCGCACCGCCTTACTAACGCAATAGCCGTGCTGCTCCTTTCTGAAGAACCGCGCCAGGCGTTCTGGCGTGACATCGGCCTCGATGCCAATGGGATACATACCGGCACGCGCCACAGCGATAGCGGCCGCGCTCAGATCGGTTGCGAACATCTGGATGCGTGTGCCCGGTGCACGAAGCTCGATTATCTCCAGCAGACAAATCGCAATTGAATATGCTTCCTCACCGGTCGAGCAGCCGGCGATCCAAATTCTCAGCGGAGTCCCATCAGCGCCACCGATAGTACCGTCGCCATCGCTTTCTACGGCCCGCTGCTTGAGCAACTCTGGAAACACTGTCGCGGACAATTCCGCGAATACCGCCGTATCGCGGAAAAATCGCGTTACGCCAATCAGAAGATCGCCGTACAGGGTGGTCAGTTCCTGGAGATCCTGACGTAGTATCTCAGCGTAATCGGTAAGGCTACCGATTTTACGGAGTGCCATGCGACGCCCGATACGACGTTCTACAGTTCCCATCTTGTAGAGATCGAAATCGACACCGAATTGACTACGAAGCCGTCCGCAGATTGCCGACACTGCGCCGGCATACCTGTGCCGTTCTGCCAGATCGCTCGGAGCATCGCCGTCATTATCGCTCGGAGCATCGCCGTCATTATCGCTCGGAGCATCGCCGTCATTCCGAGGCGCTCGCGCAGCCACGCCGTTGGAGTCCTTCCGTCCATCGCTCGACAATCCGTCCAGGGACGCGACGCGGTGTCGCTGCGGGTGATCGTCGCCGGCCGATTGCTCGTTTCCTACGAAGTCGCCACGCTCAGCTGCGGATAGATCGGACCCGGATCGCAAGTAAGGATCGCGGCCCAATCGCGCGATGTGTGCCGCGATCTCGGCTGGTGCTGCGACAATGTCGATGCAAGCTGTTGCGATGGCAGCTCGCGGCATTCCTTCCGAGGCAGCGGATGCGGGTTCCTGAGCAAACGCGATCCCTCCAACGCCTCGTATTGCACGCACGCCGAGCGCACCGTCCGATCCTGTGCCGGAGAGAATGACACCGATGGTACGGTTCTCCTGCACCTCGGCCAGTGAACGGAACAACGCGTCGACCGGTAACGGTGGGCGATCGTCCGGGTCACGTGGCACGAGCTTGAGATGGCCATCAGTCAGCGTCATCTTCGTGTCCGGCGCGATCACGTACACGTGGTCAACTTCGACGCGGTCTCCGTTCGCGGCCTGACGCACGGGGATCGATGCCTGGCGCGCGAGCAGCTCGGCGAGAACGCTCCCGTGCGTCGGGCTCAGATGCTGAACCACCACGTACGCTAATTGCGTATCCGGCGGAACGTTTCGAAAGAACTCGGAGAGAGCCTCAAGCCCGCCCGCGGAAGCACCGATGCCAACGACGGATACGGGCGAGTTGCGCACCGATTGACGCTCGGACTCGTTCGACGAATCTTCCGCCGCAGCTGCACGAGGCGCAGGAGATTTGGCCTTGGAGCGCGCTTTCGGCTTTTCGGCCACACCGGTATTGGGCGCAACAGTGGCGTCCACCGATGGCCCGTCTTCCGTTTCTGGGCCGGGCAGCGTGCGCTTGCCGTTCCTTGCTCGCCTTGGAGCCATCACAGCTCGTTCATGCCGTTACTCTCACCCGAAATGCCACCTGTCCCATGCCTCCGGTCAACATGCGCCATGAGGGTATACCTGAACGTATCGTAGGTTCCCTGGGCCACAAGGGGGGACAGCCATGGCGTGGAAGCGATCGCGCATGCTTGCCAGGTACGCACTAAGTGTGCTCAGGATTCGGGCACTGTTCGTGTGGCGGCGTACACTTTCCTTCAAAAAAGGCCGAGTAGGAGCACGATGCGACGGCCGGCGCGCAGTGAGCTACGTGAGCATGGAAAAATGCCCA
>PLEG01000342.1 GCA_003136975.1 Gemmatimonadota bacterium
CCCAGTCAACGTGAACTTACCGTCAGGCCCCGTGGACGTCGACGACACGCTTCCCTGCACCGATATGCGCGCGCCGGATACGGGTACGCCACCAGCGTTGGTCACCTTGCCCGTTATCACGCCCCGCGCAACCTTGCGGACCGGACCCGTCTGCATGCTGTCACTGGCAGCGACACCAGCCGGCGGCATGAACAGTATGCGCATGGACAGGGCCTGATCTAGCACCTGCACCGGGACCTCGGCGGTCTTCGCGTCGCCACGAATCGCCTGAAGCGACCCTGTGAAATTGGGCGGTACACCGCAGATGCGATACGTACCGTCCGGCGCGACAGTCGCCTTTCGTACTCGCGGCGAGTTTCGAACACCAAAGGCCGGGCTGACCTCCGTTTCAGTCCACGCGACAGAAACCTCAGCCCCCGTCGCCGGCTTGTCCGTATCAGCATCCACGACTCGCCCCAGGATCACGCCCGGACCAAAACGCAGCTTGGCCGCGGAGCACACGGTCGTTGTCACCGTGCGAACACTCGGTATCGCAATCTCAATCGTCTGAATCTGACCGTCTGTCACCGCGACCGTGTCCGATAGCACCCGGATTCCGAGGGAATCCAGAGTCGGGTGCGTCAACTCGAGTACGTACCGGCCCGGCGGAACCGAATCGATTCGAAACAATCCCCCAGCCGTTGTCACAGTGTGGCGTCCTTTAAGTCCTAGGACCGACACTCCTGCCTGCACCAGCAGCTGGTCGTGAAGGGAATCGACCGCCACGCCCATGATGCTGCCGGTTCCGGGGAGAATCGCGGCAGCCTTTGCTCCCAGCAGAGTTGGATCGGCCACACTCTTCGATGGCGTCGCCGGCTCGGCCGGCCTCTTCGTTATCGAGGTACGTGGGACCGTCCGTTGCGCCTCAGCGACATGCGAAAACGAAAGGCAAAATACCGCCGCAGCGGCTGCGAGGATTGCAGAACGGCTCATAGAATCTCTGACCATGTTGTCCCGTATATTACTCCAGATGGGGACTCAAAACTCGAATCGCGAAGTCGTATTTCTTTCTGGTGTTCGCACCCCGTTCGGTACCTTTGGCGGCGCTCTCCGCGACGTTTCAGCCATAGAACTCGGCGTCATCACCTCCAAAGGCGCGTTAGAACGCGCCAGTATAGCGCCAGCATCAATACAGCAAACGATCTTCGGAAACGTACTGTATACCACCAACGACTCGCTCTACTTCGCGCGCCACGTAGCGCTCCGGTCGGGCTGTCCGACCGAATCGCCTGCACTCACTGTAAACCGCTTGTGTGGCTCAGGGTTCCAAGCAGTCGTGAGCGGAGCAATGGAAATCATCACCGGCGAAGCCGAAGTCTGCCTCGTGGGCGGCTCCGAGTCCATGTCCCAGGCCCCTCACGCGGTACGGGGCATTCGATGGGGCGTTCCCCTCGGAAGATCGCCGCTGCTGGAAGATACCCTCACGGAAGGTCTCAAGGATTCCTTCGCCGGGGTGTCGATGGCCGACACCGCGGAGAACCTGGCGGAGCAGTACAAGATAAGCCGAGCCGCTTCGGACGAATTCGCGCTCAGATCGCAGAATCTCACGCGGGACGCCTGGGCCTCTGGGGTGTATGACGCTGAAGTGATCCCAGTCCCGGTGAAGAACCCAAAGACACGCCAGACCGAAGACTTCCGTCGCGACGAGCACATGCGCCCGGACTCAACGGCCGAAGGCCTCGCAAAGCTGCGCGCGGCGTTTCGTGAGAACGGTGTCGTGACAGCAGGAAATGCCTCTGGCATCGGCGATGGCGCCGCGGCGATGGTCATCGCGAGTCGCGAGTACGCGGACCGTAACGGTCTCAAGCCGCTCGCGCGCCTCGTGTCATGGGGTCTCGCTGGCGTTGATCCGCGCATCATGGGGATCGGTCCGGTTCCAGCAACCAGGGCCGCGCTCGAACGAGCCCACATGTCGCTCGACGACATGGACATGATTGAAGTCAACGAAGCGTTCGCGACGCAGACATGTGCGGTACAGATCGAATTGCGCATTCCGCGCGAAAAGTTGAACATCCACGGTGGTGCGATAGCCCTCAGCCATCCGCTCGCGGCTTCCGGCGCGCGTATCACGGTACACCTGCTCCACGCATTGCGTGCCAGTGGCAAGCGCTACGGGCTCGGCACCGCGTGCATCGGTGGTGGTCAGGGTATCGCGGTAATAGTGGAGTCGCTCCCCGCTTGATCGTCACGCAATCCGAACGAATGAAGAAACTTCTTTACTCAGCAGTAACTTCGCTGGCGACGCTGACGATCGTCGGCGCCGTTGGGTGTGCATCCGCGACTGGATCACAACCGAAGCCGGTCGAACCGATCATCACCGGCCGCAGCACTGCCACACTCTGGCCGATCAAGACTCGCGAGCACGTGGACCTCTGGCTTCACGGATTCGCATTGCTCTCCAACGATAGCTCCCAGGTTCCGCTCTTCCGGACCGGCCACCGCGATGAGCTGACCGTCCTCAAGAACAAGGCGAACGTCCTCACTCAGCTCGACGTCAACCGCGACCGGCTCGGCAGCCAGCTCGCGTCGAGCCGCCTTCTGATCAACGCGCAGTTCGTTCCGTTCTACTTCTCATCGCTCGAAGAGATGCACGCCACCATCGATCGGTTCGTCCAATCGAATGGTAGCCCGGGTGCAGGCCGGTCACAGACTGAAGCCGCACAATTTGCCGTGCTGAGCAGTTACTTCCAGAGTGGAGCTGACCGCACTTGGCTCGCCCTGTTCGCGTCATCCCTGTGGGATGAAGACGCCAAGTTCTACCACGCGTACTGGGTGCAGCAACAACGCGAGCGCGCCAACGTAATTGATTCGACCACCGCAATGTGGCAGCATCTCATGCGCCCGCGCATCACGCGATTCCTCACCAACACGCAGCAGCGTGACGGCGACATCCTGCTGTCGCTGCCTTTGGCGGGCGAGGGTCGCACGCTCAGCGCATCGGGTGGAGTGCGTACGTCGGTTGCGGTCGCATTTCCAAACCGTCCCTCAGAAGTGCCTCAAGCGATGTACGTCCTCGCCCACGAGTTGGTCGGCAGCGTCACCAATGCGGCGATTACAGACAATACGTCACCGGCCGATCAGCGCAGTGGCCTCGCGGATCGCTACGCGAGCGCGGCATCGGTGCGCGCAGGCCTGATGCTGCTGGAGAAGTTCGTTCCCGAGCTGGCTGATGGTTATGCGCGCTACTACGTCGCAGCGACCGGCGCAGTCCCCAACGCAACGCCACGCGTCCAGCTCGCGACGCTCTTCCCGCTTCCCAACGCGATCCGCGACGCGATCGCGCGGCAGATCGACACGGTGGACAGTGGCATCTAATCTTCCGGATAACGCACGGCCTGAGCCGGCCGACAGTGGCAACGCAATCGTGCCCACTGGTCAGCGCGGACTGGATCGCCGAGCCGTAGAGCGCGTCCTCGCTCGCGCTGCGGAGCTGCAAGGCATCGGCGGCGGCGAACCCGACAGCGACGCGATAACCGAAGACCGGCTGCTCGACATTGCCAAGGAAGCCGGCCTCACGGTCACGAGCGTGCGCCAGGCGATGGCTGAGGAACGTACGCGCGTCAATAGCGACGCTGACGGTGACAGTCGGTGGCTTGTTCGCGTGGCCGGCCCCACTACCGTATCAGCGTCGCGTACCATCGCCGGCGATCCGGAGGCGATAATCGCGTATCTGGATGCATACATGCAGCGCGACGAGTGCATGCAGGTTCAGCGCAGATTCACCGACCGCGTCACGTGGGAAGCGCGCAACGATTGGGTAGCCGCAATCAAGCGCGGCCTGCGAAGCGGCGGTCGCTCGTACCAGCTCTCCCGTGCGGGACAGGTCGCCGCCACAGTTGTGCCAGTGGATGACAGTCGCTCGCTCGTGAGACTCGACGCGGATCTCGCTCCATCGCGTACAACCGTCGTGCGCGCGGGCGGCGCCGTAACCGCGACTGGTGTCGTCGCTGGAGGCACGTTCATCGCTCTTGCCTCGGTGGCGCACGCCGCGCTCGCCGTAGCCGTGGGCGTTGCGGCTTTTCCGGTTGCGGTGGCTGGCGCCGGTGCGTATCTCATACTGCGGCGGCATCACGGGTTCGCCGAGCGCATGACGCTTGCGCTGGAGCAGGTGCTGGACAGACTCGAGTACGGCGAGACACGACGGCCAGCCAACTTCCTCGAGGCGATGACAATGCCGCGTCCGCAACTCCGCTAGCACTTCCCCCCCTTCCGGACTCCTGCACATGAGCGATATCAAGACAGTTGCAGTACTTGGCGGCGGCCTGATGGGCTCCGGCATTGCGCAGGTCTGCGCGGCAAGCGGCTACACGACGATCGTACGCGAAGTTTCCAACGAGCTCGGCGCAAAAGCACGCGCCGCGATCATCAAATCGTTCGACAAGGCAATCGAGAAGGGCAAGGCGACGACAGCCGACCGTGATGCCGCGATTGC
>PLEG01000371.1 GCA_003136975.1 Gemmatimonadota bacterium
GAGGCGGCGGTGGTGGGCGGCGTCGCAGACTGGTTTGCGGTGACGGCGCTGTTCCGCCATCCGCTCGGGATTCCGATTCCGCACACCGCGATCGTGCCAGCGCGCAAGGACCGTATCGGCCGCGCGCTTGGCAATTTCGTCCAGCAAAATTTTCTTGATCGCGCCGTGGTCGCGTACAAGCTCTCATCGCTCCGACTTGGTGATCGCGCGGCGCAATGGCTATCGGAACCGGCCAACGCGCGCAGCGTTACGCGCGCCGCGGCGCACGCGCTCACCTCCACCGCCAACGTGCTCAAGGATGAGGATGTACAATCATTTCTCGAGCGCACAGCCGGCGATCGCTTGCGCAGCGTTCAGGTGGCGCCGCTACTCGGCAGAGCCCTTCGATTGCTCACGGCTGATGGACGTCATCAGGAACTCCTCGATGAGGCGCTCCGCCTTGCCGCGCGCGCGACCGAAGCGAACGACACGCTGATTCGCGAGAAGGTGCAGGAACAGACTCCGTGGTGGATTCCAAATGCGGTTGATAAACGGATATCCGATCGTGTAGTGACCGGTATCGGTCGCACGCTAGCCGAGGTGAGCGACGATCCCGATCACCTGCTGCGGCACAAGTTCGACGACGCGGTAAAAAACTTCATTGAGCGCTTGCAATCATCACCCGAGACGATCGCTCACGCTGAAGCATGGAAGGACGAGCTTCTCGCGGACGCGGCGATGCGCGAATTTCTCGGAACGATCTGGGCCGACATCAAGCGCAAGTTGAAGGAATACGCAGTGCGCAGCGAGGACGAACAGTTTGAAGGCGGACGCCTGGAAGTGGCGATCGCGTCCCTTGCGCACAATGCGCTCGAGGATCCTGTCCTGTCCGAAAAGTTGAATGGCTGGATAGATCAGGCCGTGCTCGCGGCCGTTGACGCATCGCGCGTGGAAATCGCGCAACTGATATCGGGAACGGTGAGCGCGTGGGATCCTCAGGAAACGTCGCGCAAGATCGAGCTGCAGATCGGCCGAGATCTGCAGTTTGTGCGGATCAACGGAACAATCGTCGGCGGAATGGTCGGTCTCGCGCTGTATGCACTTACGCAGGCGTTATGATTCGCGCGTAAGTGCGTTGGGGCCCATGCCGCTATCGCGCCTCGCTCACCGATTCGACACTTGCGACGTCGGCGAGCTCTGCGACTGCCGCAGCTGGCGCATCCGGCTCAGTCAGCGCATCGGCCAACGGCGCTTCGGGCGTCGGGAGCAGTGCCTCGCGCAGCACGTCATCCATGTCGGACACGTAAGTGAACTTCATTGCGCTGCGTACTTCAGCCGGGATGTCCCGCAGGTCCTTCTCGTTTGCCTTTGGCATCATCACTTCGCGTAGCCCAGCGCGATACGCGGCGAGCACTTTCTCCTTCACGCCGCCGATTTCGAGAACCTTTCCGCGCAGCGTAACCTCGCCGGTCATCGCGAGATCGCGGCGCACCAACCGCCTGCTGAGCACGCTCGCGATCGCCAGCGTCACCGCCGCGCCAGCACTGGGTCCATCCTTCGGAATCGCGCCAGCGGGAAAATGGATGTGAACGTCGGTGTCTTTGAATTCTTCGGCTGGTACTCCTAGCTCCTTGCCTCGTGCCCGCACGTAGGAATACGCCGCGTCAACCGATTCACGCATTACATCGCCGAGTTGTCCGGTCACGATGAGGCGACCGGTGCCGGGCATTCGTAGCGCTTCGATCTGCATGAGGTCACCGCCAGTTGCCGTCCACGCCAGCCCCGTTACGGCGCCGATCTCTGGCTCCATCTCCGCTTCTTCCAGCGTGTAGCGCGGAACGCCCAGCACTTCGTTGACCATCGCGAGATCGACTATCCATGCACCTTCTTCGCCTTCCGCCTTTTTCCGCGCCCGCTTGCGCATGATTGCGGCGAGATTCCGCTCGAAGTTGCGCAAGCCAGCTTCGCGCGAATATCGATTGGCGATGAACGCCAGCGTCTCATCGGTGAACTGGATGTCCTTGTCACTGATGCCGTGATCTTCCAGCAAGCGCGGGAGAAGATAGCGCCATGCAATCTCCACCTTCTCTTCGACAGTGTAGCCGGAAATGCGAATGATCTCCATTCTGTCACGCAACGCCGGCGGGATATCGAACAGGTTGTTGGCGGTGCAGATGAACAGTATCGACGAAAGGTCGAATGGCAGATTCAGATAGTGATCGACGAACGTCTTGTTCTGCGACGGATCGAGCACCTCGAGCATCGCGGCCGTCGGGTCTCCGGATGATCCACCCTGCGTCATCTTGTCGATCTCGTCGATCATCATCACGGGATCGCGTACCGCGACGCGGCGGAGGGCCTGAATGATGAGGCCCGGCATCGCGCCAACGTACGTACGCCGGTGCCCACGGATCTCCGCCTCGTCGCGCACGCCACCTACCGAGATGCGATAGAACTGCCGGCTGATCGACGTGGCGATGGCCTCGCCGAGTGAGGTCTTTCCGGTTCCTGGCGGTCCCACGAAGCAGAGGATCGGACCGTGTTGCTCTCCACCGCGCAATTTTCGCACGGCGAGATATTCGATGATGCGCTCCTTCGCGTCACTCAGCCCGTAGTGCCGCGAGTCGAGTGCCTCTTCCACCGCCTTGAGCTCGATCTGATCGGCGCCGGTGCATGCGTTCCACGGCAGCGACAGGATCCAGTCGAGATATGTGCGAATGACCTGATACTCGCTCGACGCCGGCGACAGCATGCGCAACCGTTCGGTCTCTCGCTTTGCTTCCGCGAGTGCGCGCTCGGGAAGATTCGCCTCTTCAACACGTCGCAGCAGCTGAAGAGATTCCTTCTCGCCCGGATCCGTCTCACCCAGCTCGGACTGGATAGCGCGCAGCTGCTGGCGAAGATAGAACTCGCGCTGATGCTGCTCGATCTTGATTTCGGTCTGGCGCTTGACGTCCTCGACTACGCGTGCGCGCGCAACCTCACGCTCGAGCCGCGTGAGGATGAATCGAAGTCGTTGTCCGATGTCGAGCCGCTGAAGCACCTCGTCCTTGTCGGCGATGCGGAAGTTCATGTTCGTCGCCGCGAGATCGGCGAAGCGTCCCGGATCGGAGATGTTCATCTTGAGGATCGCCGGAACTTCATCCGGAATTCGATCTATCAGCTCAGCCAGCGTCTCGGCGGCCGATGCAACCCGTGACACGAGATCGTCCACCTCGATCGCGTCCGGTGCGACTTCGCGCGCGGGCTTGACGCGCGACTCAGGATAGGGCTCGGTTCGCACGATGCCGTCGATCACGATGCGACGCAGGCCCTGCAGCGTGATCTGTACCGTGTCGCCCGGAAGATTGATGCGCTCGTGAATGCGCGCCGCAACACCTACCCGTCCAACGAACCGCCCAAGATCCGCATCCTGATCGTGATCGCCTGTCGCGACGACGAGCGCGACGATCAGCCCGGGCTCCTCGTGTGCCTTGAGGAGTGCGAGGTTCTCCGGCGCCCCCATCTGCACCGCGATGGTGCCGAGCGGGTACACGATGGTCGATCGGAGTGCCATCAGCGGAAGCGTCGGTGGCAGCTCCGAACGGAGGATCTCTTCCTTGCGTTGCGGCTTGGGCATGGTGGGGAATCTATGGGGCGCTGGCGGCGGAGTTAAGTCGAGCGTCGTCATTCCCGCGAATGCGGGAATCC
>PLEG01000180.1 GCA_003136975.1 Gemmatimonadota bacterium
CGTCGGGCGGGGTTCGATCAGCCGGTAGGCGAAGTCGATCGTGCGCGATTGAATGTGATGGGCGGCTCAATCGCTCTTGGCCATCCGTTCGGCGCAACCGGTGCCCGTATCACGACCACCCTTCTCAATGAGATGGGGCGGCGCGATGCGCAATACGGATTGATGACCGTGTGCGCGGCCGGCGGACTCGGCTTCGCGATGGTGCTGGAGCGCGACGTATGACCGATCTGTACGTTGATTCACATGTGAGGACCGTCAACGGCGCTCCCGTTACCATGGAAGTGGAAGACGGTATTGCGGTGCTGACGATGGATCTTGTCGGTGAGCCCGTGAACAAGATCACGCGCGCGGTGCGCGAGTCGATGATGGAGTTGTTCGATCGCATCGATCGCGACGAGACCATCAAGGGAGCGGTGCTCATAAGCGGGAAGGCTGACACGTTTCTCGCTGGCGCCGACATTGACGAATTCACTCAGCTCAAGGGTGCGGAAGACGCGGAGCGACTGAGCCGGGACGGCCAGGCTCTGGTCGAGCACTTCGAGAAATCGCGCGTGCCATTTGTTGCGGCTATACACGGCGCCTGTCTTGGCGGCGGCCTGGAATCCGCGCTGGCCTGTCGCTGGCGCGTTGCGAGCGAGCATCCCAAAACGATCCTCGCGCTTCCGGAAGTGCAACTCGGTCTTATTCCGGGTGCTGGCGGAACACAGCGGCTGCCGCGATTGATTGGAGTGCGTGCTGCGCTCGACATGATCCTCACAAGCAAGAACGTGCGCGCCAGGAAGGCGCTGCAGATCGGACTCATCGACGAGATGGTGCATCCGGCGATCCTGCGTCGTATCGCAATCGATCGCGCTCGCGCCCTTGGCGAGGGACGTCTCAACCGCAAATCGCATTCGAGTGGTACGATGGGCTTCCTGTTGGATTCAAACCCGATCGGACGCGGCGTAGTCTTCAAGAAGGCGCGCGAGGAGACGGAGAAGAAGACCCACGGCAACTTCCCGGCGCCGCTTGCCGCGATCGATGCAGTGGAAGCCGGACTTACCCGCGGGATGCCTGCGGGATTGCGCGAGGAAGCCCGCCTGTTTGGCGAGATGGCCGCAACCGACGTGTCCAGGCAACTGATCTTCCTCTTCTTCGCCACGACGGCACTCAAGAAGGACAGCGGGCTGCCACCGGATCACACGGCGGCCCCATTACGCGTCGAGAGACTCGGCGTGATCGGTTCCGGCTTTATGGGCGCGGGAATCGCAAGCGTGGCGGTTCAGCAGGGAACGATCGTACGCATGAAGGACTCGGACTGGGTGCACATCGGCAAGGGGCTTAGCGCCGTGAGCGTGGTCGTCAAGGAAAAGCTCACCAAGCGCCAGATCACGCGCACGGAGTACTCCGATACGATGTCGCTCGTGAGCGGAACCGTTGACTACAGTGGCTTCGCGAACGTTGATCTCGTTATCGAGGCGGTGTTCGAGGATCTGGATGTGAAGCACACTGTTCTTCGCGAAGTCGAGGCAGTGGTCAAACCGCAGGCGATCTTTGCCACGAACACGAGCACGATTCCAGTTTCGCGCATCGCGGAAGTACCACCGTCCGGAGAGAGTGCTCGGCATGCACTTCTTCTCACCGGTGAGCAAGATGCCGTTGCTGGAGGTGATTGTCACACCGCGCACGGCGGACTCGGTGACGGCGACTGCGGTCGCATACGGCAAGAAGCTTGGCAAGACCGTGATCGTCGTGAACGACGCTCCAGGATTTTATGTCAACAGGATTCTTACGCCGTACGTGAGCGAAGCTGGGCGCCTCCTCGACGAAGGCGTGGCGATCGAGACCATCGATAAGGCACTCGTTGATTTCGGATTTCCTGTCGGGCCCATAACGCTCATCGATGAAGTTGGTCTCGATATCGCCGGCAAGGTTGGCCAGATCATGTTCGACGCTTTCGGCTCGCGCTTTGCGCCGTCGGACGCTCTTCGCAGCGTGATCGAGGCGGGCCGATTCGGTCGCAAGTCGAAGAAGGGTTTTTACATCTATGACGCGACCGGAAAAAAGGGTAGCGTGGATAGTTCGGTGTACGAGATCTTCGCACCTGGACGGGAGCGCACGGACCTTCCGGATGAGGACATCCAGTGGCGTACGGTATATGCGATGTTGAACGAGGCGGCGCGTTGCCTCGAAGACGGAATCATCCGATCACCACGTGACGGAGATGTCGGAGCTGTATTCGGAATTGGATTCCCACCTTTTCGTGGCGGACCATTCCGTTATATGGACAGCATCGGTATCGATTCGTTCCTGCAACAGTTGGATGACCTGAACCTTCGGTTTCCTGGACGGTTCGAGGCTGCTCCGATTCTTCTGCAGATGGCGCGCTCCAACTCGCGATTCTATCCGTAGATCAACCACGCACAACGATCCATGAAGCAAGAATTCACGCTTATCAAGTGCGGCGTTGCTGCTGCGACCATCGCCTCGCTTGGCATTGCTTGCGCGGCGCGCATCGATCCGTCGCGTCCGATCTATCCGATGCCCCAGACGCGCGCCGAGGCCACGGATTACAACCAGACATCCAGCTACGGCGACGTTACCGCGTTCATTAATGGATTGCGGTCGCGCAACGCTCCGCTCGCATTTGGAGTGATCGGCAAGACGACCGATGGGCGAGACATACCGTATCTCATAGCCTCCCGTCCTCTTGTTACGACACCGGAGCAGGCGCGAGAACTTGGCCGGCCGATTGTGTACGTGAATGCGAATATTCATGCGGGCGAAGTCGAAGGAAAGGAGGCGCTGCTCGCGCTGGTGCGCGATCTCACATATCAGCGCGGCCCGAACGTCCTCGACTCACTGGTCCTGATAGCGGTTCCCATCTACAACGCCGACGGCAATGAGAAGTTCGCCGATCAGGCAATCAACCGCACGGAGCAGAACGGACCAACACTGGTTGGTCGCAGGCCCAACGGTCAGGATCTCGACCTGAACCGCGACTATGTGAAGGCCGAGGCGCCAGAGACACGCGCGGCGCTCGCCATGTTCAACAAATGGGATCCGGATGTGTACGTGGATCTCCACACGACCGACGGAAGTTTCCACGGCTTCGCGCTCACGTACTCGCCCTCATTGAATCCGGCGTCATACGCGCCGGGATTCGCCGGTGACCTCACTCGCGACGCGATTCTACCGGAGTTGCGCGCCCGGATGCACACGCGCGGCTTCGAAGTGTTCGATTATGGCAACTTCGACAGTATTTACGAAGAGCGGGACATTACCGACACGGTGAAGCGCGGCTGGTACACGTACGAGCACAAGCCGCGTTACGGAACCAACTATTACGGGCTGCGAGGCCGCGTTTCGATTTTGAGCGAGGCGTATTCGCACGACCCGTTCAAGCGTCGCGTCGCCTCGACCTACGCGTTTGTGCAGGAAATCCTGTCCGCGACGGCGCGGCACGCGGCTGAGCTCGAGCGCATTCGCTCGACGGCGAACACTGTGCAGGAAGCAGACGTTCCAATCCGCTCGCGCCTGACGACCAAACCGTTTGACGCGCCGATTCCATTCGAGATTCTCCGGCATACCGGTGACTCGACCCGCATGCAAGCAGGCGTCCCGAAGGGCGTCAGGCGCACTGGCCGGTTCGTCACCCAGGTAATGCCTGTGTACGATCGCTTCGAGCCGTCGTTGACCATCCGGCATCCGGATGCGTATCTGCTTCCGAATGACTCGACGATCGTCGCACTTCTACGGCTTCACGGCCTGACTGTCGCACCGTTCTCGTCACCGTCGACTACCGGTCGCGCTTCGGTGTTCACGGTGGATTCCATCATTACCGCGCCGCGTGCTTTCCAGGGTCATCGCGAAACACGCGTGAGCGGGCGATGGAGCACACCGGCTGCGTCGGATATTCCCGTGGCGAACGCCAATGGATACGTCATCGTATCGGCCGCGGGGCGGTTTAGTCCGCTCGCGGCGTATCTTCTGGAGCCTGAGTCCGACGACGGACTCGTCGATTGGAATTTCTACGATGCCGCGCTCAAGGCCGGCAAGACCTTTCCCGTAATTCGTCTCTACAAGTAACATGATCCGTAACGCGCTGCTGTACCTGTCGAATCAGCCAAGAGTATTCAAGTTCGTAAAGACCAACCGCATTGCCAAGGGATTCGCATCGCGATTCGTCGCCGGCGAGACGCTGGATACGGCGGTTCCCGCCGTACGTGAGCTGAACCGCCGCGGCATTACCGCCTCGCTCGATCTACTTGGCGAGAGCGTTCACAACGAGGCAGAAGCGCGAGCGGCTGGCGTTGAATATCTCAAGATCCTCGACCGCATCGCACGTGAGAAGCTCGACGCAAACGTAAGCGTCAAGCTCACCGCGATGGGACTGGACGTTTCCGAAGAGCTCTGCGTATCGATCATGCGCGACGTGCTCGAGCGCGCGCGAAAGTACAACAGCTTCGTGCGGCTCGACATGGAAGCGAGTGGCTACACGCAGAAGACCCTCGAGCTGTTCGAGAATCGTCTCTATCCCGAGTTTCGCGGCACTGTTGGGGTTGTTCTTCAGAGTTATCTCTACCGCACGCAGGCCGATGTGGAGCACATGAACGCACTCGGCGCACGGGTGCGAATCTGCAAGGGCGCCTACAAGGAGC
>PLEG01000248.1 GCA_003136975.1 Gemmatimonadota bacterium
CCGTCACCTCCGCGCGCGGCCAACGTTACCTGATGGCGAATGTCCCTCGAGATCGCCTCCAGGACGTCCGTCAGATCCTTCCGGGCTTGAATGGTCCAACTGTAATCGACGTCCTCGACGGTGGAAAGCACGTGGCCGTGCATGCCGTTGTGGCAGCGTCCGCGATATATCGAACTATCGCGGACCTCAAGGCGATCGGTGGAGAAGGCATCCTCGTGATCCGCATCGAGAGGTTGATGCGATGAGCCGAAATGGTTACTCAGAGAAGCTATTTCTTACCCAGAGTATTGACAGCCTAACGATTACCCGGAGAAACGCACTCCTGGCGCGCTCAGCTTCCGATGATGAATCAGTCAGCATCACGACTTCCAAGCTGATCATCGATGTCAGGCAGCGGGGCGACCTGGCGCTAAGGGACATGGCACTCCGGTTCGATCGGGTGGAATTGGAACGCCTGGAGGTACCGCGGGAGGCATGCAGGGCAGCCGTCGACTCGCTCGACAGGAAGCTCCTCCGTGCTCTTGAGCGCGCCATCCATAACATCGAATCCGTACAGCGGGCTTTCCTGCCCACGTCCACGGAAGCGACCCCGGAGCTCGGAATCGTAGTGGGACGGCGGCCTGATCCGCTCGACAGAGTAGGGGTCTATGCCCCCGGAGGCCGAGCCGCGTATCCGAGTAGCGTACTGATGGGAGCCGTGCCTGCGCGCGTGGCTGGCGTTCGGGAGATAGTGCTGTGTTCACCGCCAGGACCATTGGGATTACCGTCGCAGGTCGTTCTTGCGGCCGCTGAGCTTGCCGGCGTCGACCGAGTATTCGCCATCGGAGGTGCCGGCGCGATCGCTGCGATGGCGTACGGAACTGAGAGCGTGCCGAGGGTCGATCGGATCGTGGGGCCTGGTAACGCGTATGTGGCGGAGGCCAAACTTCAGGTCGCAAGTGCTGTTGCGATAGACTCTCCGGCCGGCCCCAGCGAGCTGCTGGTCGTCGCCGACTCGAGCACTGATCCAGACGTCGTGATGCGCGAGGTACTCGCGCAGGCCGAGCACGACCCGCGGGCAGTAGCTGTTGTGATCGCGATCGGTCAGGCCGTCGCCGAAAGTATTCTCGGCTGCATAATTGACGCATTGCCGTCGCAGCAACGTCGCGACATCATCGAGGAATCATTGCGCAGCCGCGGAGCCGTACTGTGGGCGATTGACGTGGAGCAGGCCATTACCTTCGCCAACGAATTCGCGCCCGAACACCTTCTGCTCGCCATGGCTCGCGCGGGCGATCTGCTTCCGCGCTTCCGCAATGCTGGAACGATATTCGTCGGTGAGCACAGCTCTGTCGCGTTCGGCGATTACATGACCGGAGCCAACCACGTTCTTCCTACCGGCGGTCTCGCGCGCTCGTACTCCGGCCTCTCCGTACTCGACTTCATTCGATGGACTACCTACCAGGTGATAGACGCCGGAGCCGCAGATCGGTTGGCGCAGGACGTGGGAATTTTCGCGGATGCCGAAGGACTTCCAGCACACGCAGCAGCGGCTCGTCAATGGGCCTCAACGGGAGTGCGTCAGTCATGAAACCCTCACGTTCTGGTGATTTCGGGCCAGCCAGTCGCGTCGCTCTCGACGTGGCTCGTGATACATATCGATCCATTTCCCTTTACGCGCCGAACCGCGCACCAGCGGCGATCGATCTCAGCGACAACACCAATCTCTGGGGTGTTCCGCCAGCTGCGTTGCGCGCCATCGCTGACGCTGCATTATCAACGGTCACGCGGTACCCGGCGCTGTACGCGGCTGACGTGAAGCAGGCGATCGCCGATTACGTGGGCTTTACTCCGGATATGGTGGTGACAGGCTGCGGATCGGACGATATACTGGACTCCACGATCCGTGCATTCGGGGAAGCCGGCGATACTGTCGCGTATCCGGATCCGTCGTTCGCGATGATTCCAATCTTCGCTCAGATGAACGGGCTCGTTAGCATACCCATCCCGCTCACTTCATCCAATGATGCGGACGTGAACGGATACGTTTCGGCGAACGCTACAATTAGCTACCTGTGCTCTCCGAACAATCCAACTGGTGCGTCCTTCACGCGCGCGGCGATCGAGCAGGTGATATCGAGTGTGAGCGGCATCGTGGTAATCGACGAAGCGTACGCTGAGTTCGCATCGTGGAACTGCCTTGATCTGCTAGCTCGTTATCCTCATGTCGTGATAACTCGTACGCTCTCCAAGGCATTTGGCCTGGCCGGGCTACGCGTGGGCTACGCGATAGGCGATCCGGCTGTCGTCGCGGAAATAGAGAAATCGCGCGGCCCCTACAAGGTGAACGCACTGGCTCAACGCGCAGCTGTAGCGGCGCTCACATATGACCGCACCTGGGTCGAGGAGCATGTTCAGGAAGCAGTAACGAACCGAGACAGGCTTGCTCGCGCGCTCGTAGCAATCGGTCTCGCACCAATGCCAAGCGACAGTAATTTTATACTGGTGCCTGTGAACGACGCGACAGAGTGGGACCGCCGGTTGCGCGATCATGGCATCGCGGTTCGGCCTTTCAATTCGCTTCCGAACATAGGCGACGCGCTGCGCATATCAGTTGGCCCGTGGCACATGCTGGAGCAATGCATTGATGTGCTTGGGAGCGTTGCCAGGTGAGCGCGAAGACGATTGTCACAATCTTCGACTACGGCGCCGGCAACATGCATTCACTGGCAAAGGCGCTCGATGTCGGTGACAATGTTGAGATCCGGCTACAGCGCGATCCACTCGCCGCACTGGCTACTGACGCGCTAGTGCTGCCGGGTGTCGGCGCATTCGGCAATGCCGCGGCTCGCCTTGCGAGCGGAGCCGGACCCATGCGCGATGCAATCCTCGCGGGCCTCCCCACTCTATGCATCTGCCTCGGCATGCAGCTGTTGTTCGAGGAGAGCGAAGAGGGGCCGGGAGGAGGACCGGCCGGACTTGGCGTAATTCCCGGACGCGTGCGAAGACTCAGAGCACGGCGAATTCCGCAGATCGGATGGAATGAAGTTGACTCGTTTGATGAAGCGCTTCCCGAAGTGGCATATTTCGCAAACAGCTATGTATGCGAGCCTGACAACGAAGACTGCGTTGTGGCCTACACCACTCACGAGCGCGATCGCTTTGCGTCGGCGGTGACGATAGCCAACGCGGTCGGTGTGCAGTTCCATCCGGAGAAGAGCTCCAGTGCCGGAGTTCGCTTCGTACGAGACTTCGTCCACGGTGTGATTCGATGATTGCGATACCAGCGATAGACATTCGCGAAGCCGCATGCGTGCAGCTGGTCGGTGGATCATACGACGCCGAGCAGGTTCGGCTCGATGATCCGCCTGGTGTGGCGCATCGCTGGGACTATGCCGGCTTTCGTCGTGTACACATCGTGGATCTCGACGCTGCTACCGGCCGCGGGAGCAACGCTGAAACCATACGGCAGGTGCTACGTGCCACTTCCATGGAGGCTCAGGTAGGTGGCGGCGTCCGCGATGAGGAGCGGATCGAGGCGCTTCTTCGTGACGGCGCGCAACGTATCGTGCTCGGCACAAAGGCGGTGGAGAGTCCCAACTGGCTCGGAGATATGGCGGAAGCATTTCCCGGCACCCTGATCGTTGCGGCCGACGTGCGCGACCGCCATGTACTCACGCGTGGATGGGCGCGTATTTCGGATCGCTACATACTGGATCTGATAGAGGAACTCAATGCACTGCCGCTGGCCGGCGTGATGGTTACGGCGGTGCACAAGGAAGGGCTCATGGAAGGGACCGATCTTCCGCTCATGGAAGATGTGGTGGAGGAGAGCGAGCATCCGGTGTGCGCCAGCGGTGGCATCGGGACAATTGGTGACCTGCGTGCACTCCAGGACCGCGGAGTCGCGTCAGTCGTAATAGGCATGGCGCTCTACACCGGAGCGCTGGAGCCAGCCGTCGTTGCTGAGGAATTTGCGGAATGACCACGGAGAATCCTGCATGAGTGACAAGAGCGTGATCGAACGCGTGACACGTGAGACAAAGATCCGGCTCGAGCTTCAGCGTGGAGAAGGGAAGGGCGACATCACAACCGGAGTCCCATTCCTGGATCACATGATGGTTACGTTTGCCCGCTACGCCGGTCTCGACATGATGCTCCGCGCGGAAGGTGATCTCAGACATCACACAATCGAGGATGTCGCGATCGCGATGGGCGCGGCTGTTGGCGAGGTGATCAGCCAATCAGCCGCGCGTTATGGTGAGCGCACGATCCCAATGGACGAGGCACTCGTGCAGGCGTGCGTCGATATGGGTGGCCGACCCTTCTATCGCGGACCGTTGCCGAGCGACCTGTACGACCACTGGATGCGCTCGTTCGCTGACAATGCGAAGGCAACAGTGCATCTTCGCGTGCTGCGGGGGATTGACCGGCATCACATCGTGGAAGCTGCTTTCAAGGCATTGGGTCTGGCCATCCGCGACGCCATGCACGACACGGGCGGTGGTGCTGTATTCAGCACCAAAGGGCCCGTATCACTGAAGGTGAAGTGACACTCACGCGCCGGCTTATCGTATGCCTGGACGTAAAGGGCGGCCGCGTGGTGAAGGGCACGCGCTTCGTAGATCTGCGCGATGTTGGCGATCCCGTGGAGCTCGCCGCACGATATGAAGCCGAAGGCGCGGACGAGATAGTCTTCCTCGATATATCTGCGACGAGCGAGGAGCGCGGCACTCTGCTGGATGTCGCGCAGAGGACCGCCGAACGGCTATTTATCCCGCTCACCATTGGTGGGGGCGTGCGTACTGCCGATGACGTCGCGCGCGTGTTGCGCGCCGGCGCCGACAAGGTGGCCATCAATTCGGCTGCTGTGCTTCGGCCCGAAGTACTGAGCGATGCCGCCGCCATGTTCGGCGCTCAATGCGTCGTGTCTAGCATCGATGCAAAGTTGATTGAAGGCTCGTGGCGAGTCTTCACCCACGGTGGCAAAACCGCGACGGATCTGGACGCTATCGCCTGGGCGCGGGAGTGCGTGAGTCGCGGAGCAGGGGAGATCCTGCTCACCAGCGTCGATCGCGATGGGTCTCGCGACGGTTACGACATCGATCTGACACGCGCCGTTTCTGATGCGGTCGACGTGCCTGTCATTGCCTCTGGCGGAGCCGGATCAGCTGCCGATGTGATCGTCGCTATTCGATCGGGGAACGCCGACGCTGCGCTTGTCGCTGGCATTCTGCACGATCGCGTCACAACCGTCGCCGAGATCAAGGCGCACATGCGAGAGGCTCTCCTACCGGTGAGGAACGCGGCGTGACCGAATCATACCTTGACGCCATTGCCGAGGTTGCATCGCTCGCCGGCAACTTCGCGATGTCGCATTACGGAAAGGAGCTGACAGTCGACGTAAAGAAGGACGGCTCGCCAGTAACCATCGCGGACCGCGGAGCCGAGGAGCGTGCAAGAGCGTGGATAGAGAAACGCTTTCCGGATGACGGGATTTTGGGTGAGGAGTTCGGCGACGTTCGGCCTGATGCTCCAAGACGCTGGATTATCGATCCGATAGACGGCACCAAGAGCTTCGTGAGAACGGTTCCGCTCTGGGGCACGCTCGTGGCCGTAACGGAGGGGGATTCAGTTCTCGCTGGATGCGCGTACTTTCCCGCGATTGCCGAAACCATAGTAGCTGCCCTGGGCGAGGGTTGTTTCTGGAACGGCGCCCGCTGCAGCGTGTCGGAGCGCGCGACCATCGCCGAGTCCACCGTACTTATCACCGACGACCGATTCGCCGAACGCCCCGATCGCGCTTCAGCGTGGCGCCGGCTGGCTTCAAAGGCCGCGGTAGCACGAACATGGGGCGACTGCTACGGCTATCTCCTTCTGGCTACAGGACGCGCCGATGTCATGGTCGACGACATCGTCTCTCCGTGGGACTCCGCCGCGCTCTATCCGATCATCACTGAAGCTGGTGGCTCGTTTACTGATTGGCGCGGTCGCTCTACAGCATTCGGTGGCGACATCATAGCGACCACCTTTGCGCTGGCACAGCCAGTACGTGACATTCTGGTACAGGTTCCATGACAGTAGACGACCTCGATTTCGACAAGAGCGGCGGCATGGTCACCGTGGTAACACAGGACGCTCAGACAGGCGCCGTGTTGATGGTCGCCCACATGGACCGCGAAGCATTCGACAAAACCATCGAGACTGGCGAGATGCATTACCGCTCACGGATGCGCGGATTGTGGCACAAGGGCGCAAGTAGCGGCAACATTCAACGGGTGATCTCGCTTACCACGGATTGCGATGGGGACGCTATTCTCGCACGCGTGACACCCGCCGGTCCTGCGTGTCACAACGGCACCGTATCCTGCTTCGACCAGCCGGCCAACGGCGACGCGCTCACAGCGCTCGCGGCGCTGATCGAATCACGTGTACATGGCGCGGAAACCGGCCATGGCTACACTCAGCGCCTACTCGCTGATCGCAATCTGCGATTGAAAAAACTCGGTGAGGAAACCGCCGAGTTGGTGCTGGCGCTGGCAGACGACGACAACGACCGCGCCGCCGAAGAAGCGGCTGATCTCCTGTATCACATGATGGTCGCACTGCGTGCACAGAGTGTCACGCTTGACGACGTGCGACGTGTACTCGCGAGCCGCGCGGAATAGACGATCCACATGGCGTCACCACGCAAGCGTTCCATCGTCACATTGCTACTCACGATGCTCGGTGACGTCGTATCCCTGCTCATCATGCTTCTGGTGATCATGACCTTCGGCGCGCACGTGGCGATCACCTCGAGCTCACAGTGATAGCTCCTGCTACTGGCACAATCGCGCGCTTCCTCGGGTATATGAACCACGCGCGCATGGGAAGTTACGCCGAGGCGTTGATGATCGCCCGTGCGACAGAGTCAACCCCCAATATCTCTGCGGACGATAAACCCGGCCGTAGCAAATACGGATGGGGGGTCAATCTCGAGCAACCGTTTGCTGATGGTGGTGAGACGGGAGCGTTCGCCCGGATCGGCGGTAACGACGGTAAGAATGAGAGCTTCGCATTCACCGAGGTCGATCGTCACATCAGCGCGGGCGTTCAGGTAAGCGGCAGTCACTGGAGCCGGACGGATGATCGCATCGGTCTCGCTGGTGCAAAGACAGAAATTGTGAAGATCCACCGCGAATATCTCAATGCCGGTGGTCTCGGATTCCTACTCGGTGACGGCAAGCTCAACTACAGGCCCGAGCAGCTCATCGAGACATACTATCGCGCGCAGTTGGGCGCGTACTTCCAACTCAGCCCAGACGTACAGTACATTCGCAATCCAGGTTACAACCACGACCGAGGACCCGCGACTGTCCTCTCCCTCCGCGTCAATCTACGCTACTGAACCGAACCACATCAGACGCGTTAGAAACTCTCCAGCAAATTTCGATTCACCTTTGTCGTATCGCCCAGATACGCCCAGTGAAAGCTCTTGATGTACTTTCGAGCCGCCGCTTGCACTGCCTCTGGCGTGACCGATTTCAGATCATTGACGAATGACATCGCCCGTCGGTAGTCGCCCTGATACAACTGCGACCTGGCAAGAAAGTCAGCCTGAGATGCGTTGGTCTCGTTATCCAGAAAATACTGAGTAATGAACTGCAGCTCCAACCGCTGCAATCCTTCGCTAGTCACGGTTTCGTTCTTCAACTGATCTATGAAATACTTCATGAGCTTGAGCGTTGTGTCCGGCGAAACCGTCGTCACGTAAAGACCCGACGCACTGGCGGCGCGCTCCAGGAACGGTGCGTGTACATCGTACGTCAGATTCTGGCGCCCGCGGATCTCCGCGAACATCTGCCCGGTCAGTACGGTTGCCGCAACACGCAGTGCCGTGTAGTCAGGCGACGATGCCTGTGGCCCTGCGACATATCCGAGTATGTAATTCGTTGGAAGCTCACGCTGCACGAGCACGGTCGAAGATGGCGTGAGCGGAATCGGATCGGGAAGCGACCACTTGTACGAACCTGCTGGCAAACGGCCGAGCGTCCCGTGAATTAACGATTCCAGATGCGCTCGCGTTACATCCCCAACCACAACGACCAGTATCCGCGACTTCACGATCTGTGAGCGCTGATACTCCCGTAGACTGGCCGGCGTGATGCTGGCGAGCGAGGTTGCATTACCCGTCGACGATACCGAGTATGGGTGCCCGATGAACGCGATGCTATCCGCGAGATTCGATACGTACGAATCCGGATCATCCCGTTCCTGTTTTTCGGCGCTGAGTAATTGCGATCTCACCAGCTCGACTTCAGCGGGTTGAATAGCCGGATACATCAGCCGGTCGGCGAATATCGCCCACGTCGAGTCAAGCACTGTCGTTATCGTGCGCGCCCCGAACATCGTCCAGTCAGTGCTCGGTGCCACCACAAAGTCACTCCCCAACGCGGAAGTCTTGCTGCGCAGAACTGCTTTGGGATAGTGCGTCGTCCCACGCTCCGAGACTGATAGCAGAAATGGCTCGATCCCGCTATTCGCGCGAGTTACTTGGCGCACCCCGCCCAATAGATACACGTTGGCAACAACTACATTGTTCGACGTGTTACGTCGAAGGATCACCGGCATTCCGTCTACGGAGAAGCTCGATGTGAGAGTGTCCGCGGCTGTCTGGGCAGCAACACCGCCAGCGGCCACACACACGAGCCCAATACCTGTGATGACTCTGCGCAGCATCACTTTGGCCCCTTCAGTTCGTCGACTGTGAGATGTATTTGCTGACGCCCTTCTGGTGAGATGAGAACGCCGGTAATGCGTGGCTTGCCAACGATGTACTTGTCTGCGTATGCACGCATGTCCGCTGTGCTCTGATGCGCCATGTTGTCAACGTAGCCCATGTAGTATTCAAGACTCGCGACGCTCCACCAGAAACCGAGTGTGTGCGCAAACGCGGATGCTTCCTCTCGCCCGAATGCTGAAGTCACCGAACGGTGCGCTTGCGCGGCCTTCAGCTCGTCCGGATCAAAGTAGGCTGGATCATCCAGCTTCTTGATTTCGGCGTCTAGCGCGGCAAGTGCCTGCCGTAGTTTCTCCGGCGAGGTCTGTCCGCTTATCGTGATCGGGCCCGTGTGGTTCAACGTGTAGTAGTTGACTACCACGCCCTGCCACAGACCGCTGTCAACCAGTCGCTGCTGAAAGCGCGACCGTGGATCGTTGAGAAGATCGGAGAACACATCTGCTGCATACGTCGACTTTGGATCCTTACCAACGCTCGGTCCCTGCCATTGAAGCAACACGCTGACCGCGTTGACGCCCGCTTCCGCAACTACGGCATCGCTCGCGGTAAGCGGCGGAATATCTGGTATGGGATCAGTGGCAAACGGATCAGGACCACGCGGCCAGCTCCCCAACTGGTTCTCTGCGATTGCGAAAATGCTATCCGGCTTCACATCACCCGCAACTATTAATACCGAGTTGTTGGGGATGTAATACTTGTGCTGGATAAAACGCATCTTCTCTGGTGTGGTCGTCGCCACAACCTGGCGATCGCCAATCACATTCTTTCGCGAGTAGTTGCCCGGATACAGCTTCGTGTCCATTTGCCGTTGTAGCTGAAAGAACGGACTCGATTCGTTCCGGTCGTACTCTCCAATCACCACCTGCCTTTCCACCGCGAGCTCATTCTCGAGAAAGAGTGGAGCGCGAAGTGCCGGTGTCAGCCACTGAATAGCACCGCGAACGGAGTCTGCGGGAACGGTGAGATAGTAGCTCACCGTTTCTTCCTGCGTGGTTCCATTGAACACAGCGCCAAGTTGCGCCGCGCGATCCAGATACATCTCGCTCTGCGGATACTCGGAATTGGCGCGGAAAAACATGTGCTCATACATGTGAGCGAGGCCGGCATACTCCGGTGTTTGCGTGAACGATCCGTTCCGCACATTCACCTCGACCGTCGCGAGTGGCACACCGTGGTTCTCGATGACTATAATCTCCAGTCCATTCGACAACACTCGCCGCTTGATGATCTTGTCGAGCTCCGCGCGCTGCGCCGGTAGCACGGCCGGCAACAGACATATGGTCGTGACAAACGCTATCGTCGCCCGGCGAAGCAATCCTGCTTTCATCTTCCTCACTTGCGTGGAAACATCTCGTCTCTATTGGCGAGCTCGTAGGCCGTCGCAGCCACGACAACGGCTGCCTGCTTCAGATCGTCGAGCATCAGGTGATCGTACACGTCAGCCGATGAATGGTGCGTGCGGAGTCCATATTCGATTGGATCCTGGATGAAGTTGAACCCGGGGATCCCCACGTCATCGAACGATACGTGATCGGTACTCCCGGTATTGCCACGACGGACCGCAACAACTCCAAGGTCGCGAAACGGCCACAGAATCTGCTCGAAGATTGGCACTGCCTTTTCGTTCGACTGATCCCATATCCCGCGGATCTTGCCAGTCCCGTTGTCGAGGTTGAGGTACGCCGAGATCTTGGGCGTCATTTCCGGATGGTTCTTGATCCATCCGCGGGATCCGTAGATACCCTCCTCTTCGCCACTCCACAGGGCAATGCGAATTGTGCGCCGCGGGTGAAGGTTGAGCGTTTTGAGGATACGCATGGCCTCCATCATCACAATCGAGCCTGCTGCGTTGTCGGTCGCGCCGTTGCCATAGTGCCATGAATCGAGATGGGCGCCGATCATCACATACTCCTCGGCCTTGTCGCTGCCGCGAATGTCGCCAAGCGTGTTGTACGCGTTCAGGTCGTCTGTCAGGAATCGGTTCTGAACATTCAACTGAACCTTTACCGGTACTCCACTCATGATGTTGCGGTACATCTCATTGTACTGTTCCTGAGCTATGACAATGGTCGGCACCGGGATCGGCGCATCCGGATTTGTCGCTGACCAATCGCCGCCGCCACGAATCGTTCCGTACGGGCTACCCGATCCCGTGATTACTCCCGCCACGCTGGCCGCGCTCAGCAGCGAGTCGCGGTGGGCTTGCTGCTTCTGGATCTTGACGAGCAGTGTATCCCATCCAATCCGCGCCTCAGGACGTTGATTCGCCGGCGCCAGTAGCGAATCGAGTGGAGTACGGCGTTCGTAGTCGCGGAACTCCGGAGCTGTCGCGCGCGGGGGAGTCGCGAGCACGAGCGCACCGCGTAGCTTCGTTCCGTATTTCGCGATACTATCCACGCCGCCTTCGACCACAAGTACGGGCGCCGTTATGGTGCCCTTGGTGCTCCCGGTCCAACCGCTCGCCTGACCTGGCATTGACTGGCTGTATGGGGTGAGCACACGCCCCTCGTACGCCACATTTTCCCAGCCGCGCCCGAATCGGCCCCACGGCTCGATCTCGACGCCGGTGAGCCCCCACATGCGCAGCGTCGCCGCGGTCCATTCGTTCGCCGCTTTCATTCCTGGCGACCCTGTCAACCTCGGCCCAATCACATCAGTTAAATGATGCGCGAGCTCAGGAATTTGCGAGCGTTCGAGTCCTTCCTGACGAATGCGCAATACTGCATCAAGATCAACGCGCTCCTGAGCGATTTGCCCACTTGCGGGAATCGAAAGCGCAAACGCGGCGACGATTGAGACTGTGAATAGCGCACGCATGCGCAGCGCGATACGAAGGGTAGCACGACTCGGCATCAGGGAATCCTGGTGAATTAGGCGGCTGATTGGGGTGCGATCCTCACACCGTATATTTGATTGGTTATGCATCCGCACCATAAAGTATGACTCAGAGCCATGGCGTGAAGATCGGCAGCAACGGGCCGTCGGAAAAATATGCGTACGATAAGCTGGCGCCGCATCTCGACCAGTCGCGACTGACTCGCGACGAGCCTATCGCGCCATATACCACGTTCCGCATTGGCGGACCAGCTGACCTGCTGTATTCCGCCGATTCCGCCGATGATCTCGCTGAAGCAATCAGCGTTGCAAGGCGTTTCGACGTCCCGTTCTTCGTACTCGGACTCGGCGCCAACATTCTGGTCGGCGACCTCGGCTTTCGCGGATTGGTCATTCGTAATTGCGCCCGCCACTTCGATTTTTACGAGGACGGACGCCTCGTAGCGGAGAGTGGCGTTGTAATGGGCGAACTCATTCCGGAAGCGGTCGAACGTGGATGGTCCGGTCTCGAGCACTACGTTGGAATCCCAAGCACCGTTGGCGGTGCCGCATGGCAGAACCTGCACTTCCTCAGCCCAGCACCAGGACGCGACCGGACGATGTTTATCGCTGAGGTTGTGGAGTCGTGCGAGATACTGAGCGCGGAAGGCCACAGGCAAAGCGTCGATGCGGAATACCTGCGCTTCGGATACGACGATTCGGTATTTCATCATCGCGCCGACTACGCCCTCGCTGTCACCTTCCGCCTCTCACCAGGTGATCCAGCGGTGATGCATCGAATCATCCAGGAGAACCTCAGCTGGCGGGGCGCTCGGCATCCGTGGCTTCAGTTTCATCCATCCGCTGGATCGATCTTCAGGAAGATCGAGGGCGTGGGTGCCGGTCGCCTCATCGATCAACTTGGAATGAAAGGGCATCGCATCGGCGGCGCTCAGATCTCGCACATCCATGCCAATATCATGGTGAACCTGGGCGGTGCCACCGCCCGCGATGTGCGCGAGCTCATAGCACTCGCTCAGCATCGAGTAAAAAGCGAGCTAGGCCATGAGCTCACACCCGAAATTGGATTCGTCGGGGAGTTCGATGTTTGAGGCCAACGACGACATAGTAGTGATTCGGACGTTCTCCGACGCCATCTCGGCTCACATCGCGCAAGCAGCGCTCGACGCTAACGACATTCAGTCCATCGTCGTAGGCGATGATGCCGGGGGAGCCTACCCAGCTCTCACTTTTTCCAATGGAGTGCGGCTGGCGGTGAAGCATTCCGACGCCGTGCAGGCACTCCGGCTACTGGACTTGCCGGACGAATAAAGCACGCTCGCTCATCGAGCGGTCTGGACTGATCCTTGCCAATTCTTTGCCCAAAAGGAGAGGTGCAATGATCCGCAAACTGAAAACCGGCGAGTATCGTTTGTACTCAAAAAAGACCAATCCGAAGACCGGCAAGCGTCGTAATCTTGGTACCTTCAATACACGCGCGGCAGCAGAAAAGCACGAGCGCGACGTGCAATATTTCAAGCGACACTAACACCTGGAACGATCGTTCGTTCAAGCGAGGTATGATGACTGCCAAAGCAACATTTGGCGCAGGATGCTTCTGGGGAACCGAAGCAACGTTTCGACAGATCCCGGGGGTGGCCGGCACGGCTTCGGGATACGAGGGCGGCACAAAGCCAAACCCGACCTATGAAGAGGTCTGC
>PLEG01000162.1 GCA_003136975.1 Gemmatimonadota bacterium
TCCAGAAACGGCCGGATAACGCGAATCGGCTCACCGCCGTGATAGAAGGCGGCATTGATGCGCGGGAAAAGCGAGCGCACTGTCTCCGCCACCTGCTCCACCCCTGCACGCGTTGGAAGAAACACTCCTACACCGCGTTTTTCCTTGAAGATCGCGCGCAGAAACTTGTCGTCCAGAAATTCGAGCGGATCCTTGTTGATGACTTTCACAGTCGCCGCTTTCTCAGGATCGAATGCGCTGCTTTCGATGACAGAGGACGAACCCAGGTATTCCGAATAGAACGACGGATCTACCGTGGCCGAAAGCCAGATGTACCGGCACCCAACGCGCTTGCCGAGCGCGAGGCACAGCTCGAGCTCTGCGGACGTCTGGTGGATCTCATCGACAATGAGCGTGTCCGTTGCACGGATGTCGTTGTCCTGGAACCAGCGTCGCGCGATCCCGGTCGTGACGATTATGACGTTCCACGTTGGCGTGTCAGGCGTCGCTTCGCGTTCACGATTGACTACACCAACACGAAGCGACTTCGTTTTGAGGATTGTCTCCGCGATCGGCCGGATGGAGAGCGTCTTCCCAGTTCCGGTGCCGGCAACAATTCCGAATCCGGCACCGCTCTCCGCGAGCTGCCTGATCTGCTCACCGTGCTCACGCGCGAGCACCGTATCCAGATGCAGGCCCAAGGCGAGCTCGATGGTCTCACACGCCGCGCGAGTGGGCGCGATGACAATCACGCGGCCGTTCGGCGGCTCAGCGGCCACGAATGCATCGCGGTCCGGCGGAAGATAGCGGTCATGGACCGCACGGGGAGTCGTCACTCCCTGCAAGATATCAAGAAAGCGGCCATGTACACTGCGCGGAGCGCCACGGTCGCAGCGTCATACCGGAAATAAAAAAGGACCCTCGCGGGTCCTCAATCACGTTGCGCCAGCGACGGTTCTACCGTCGCGGTGAGAATGAAGCGAGCGCGAGCTGGATCGCGCGGCGACCGGAGATGTCGTTCTCGACGTAGAACTCGGTCTCCCACGGCTGGTCAGGTACAAAATCGGAGCGGGGCGTTGCGGGCGCGGTTGGGCGCGCCTTCAACTTCTTTTTGGGAGCGGGCGCTGGCCGTTCAGACTTGGACTTGTCCAACTTGGTTAGCGTGTCCGTCGGCGAGGTTGGATGCACCGGTACTGGACCCGGGGCGTTCGCATATGAAGCGAGCGGGAATGCGAGCGTGAGCAGCGTGCTCACCACCGCCAACCGTAGCAGGTTAGGCCGAGTCATCCTGGGAATATATGACGACTTTCGCCAATTGGCTACAAACTTGCGCTTTAGGAGCGGTTTTGCTGACGGAGGGGCCTGCCCTGGACCGCCGGACGGGCGCGGCGCGCCAGGTGGCGCGCCGCGGCGTCAGTCGCCGAACGAGACCCCGGTGGCCCGAGCGGTCAACACTGTGTCATGACAAGGATCCACGCGCTTTTGCTCGCGTAACGCCTCCTCGATTGGGATGGTCACGATATGCGGCGATTGCAACGCCACCATGTGACCCCACTTCTGGTCCGCGACCGCCCGAACCGCAGCGCCGCCAAAACGCGTCGCGAGTAATCGGTCGTAACCGGTGGGCTGGCCGCCACGCTGCAAGTGGCCGAGCACCATCGAGCGCGATTCCTTACCCGTGCGCTCCTGAATCAGTTCCGCAAGCTGCGCCGCAACGCCGCCAACACGCACAGCCTGCCCGGGAAGCGACGCGCCAAGCACGCCGGCGGCGTGTCCGGCAACGTGTGCACCTTCAGCCATTACAACGATCGAGAAGTGCCGCCCCGCGAGGCTACGCGACACGATCTTCTCGCAGACGCGATCGGGGTCGTACGGAATCTCTGGTATCAGAATGACGTCCGCCGATCCCGCGAGCCCGCTGTGCAAAGCAATGAATCCGGTATCTCGACCCATCACCTCCAGCACAAAGACGCGGTCGTGCGACTCGGCGGTGGTGTGAAGTTTGTCGATCGCCTCGAGCGCGGTCTGAACGGCGGTATCGAAGCCGAATGTCGTGACAGTGCCACTCACGTCGTTATCAATCGTCTTGGGCACGCAGACCACTCGCATCCCCTTGTCCGAGAGTCGCTTCGCGATGGACAGCGATCCGTCGCCGCCGATCGAGATCAGAGCTTCTATCCCCAAATCGGCGGCGCGGGCGATCAACTCGTCGGACCGATCGACGACTGCATATCCGCCGTCAGCCTGAAGCACCGGGTACGAGAACGGATTCCCGCGATTGGTGGTGCGGAGGATGGTTCCACCCAGATGCCCGATGCCGCGGACTGTCTCTCGCGTAAGCGGAAATACGATCTCCTCGCCAAGCAATCCGGCGTAACCCTTGGTTACGCCTAATACTTCCCAACCCCGGTCGAGTGCGCCAAGTACTGCCGCGCGAATTACCGCGTTCAAGCCCGGTGCGTCGCCGCCGCCGGTAGAGAGAGCAATTCTCACTTGTGTCTTTCTCGCAAACTCACGTTGTCTCGATTGGTGCGACGGATCAGTCTGTTTGACGCGTGTACAGCCATCGCTACTTCACGTACTTCTGATAAAGCTCGCGCGCCGCGCCACTCTGCATCCCCTTCAAGACGGTCAGCGCCGGCCTGCGCAACACATTGCGCCACGATGTCTCCGCCATCACTTCCCCAGCAAGCGGCAATGCCGAGTCGCCGGCAACCTTGAGATACGAAGCCAGTGCTCCGCCGCGCACGATGGGCGACGCGTCGTGGCGTATCTCGCTCACGAGCAATGCCTCGGTGTCAGATCCCGGGAAGCTCGCGAGCGCGTCAACGGCGGATTGCCTGATGCGCGAGTCGTTATCGCGAGTTGCCGCGAAGACGGTTGCGCGAGCCATTGAATCACTCGAAAATGCCGTGAGCGCGTGTAACGCGTGGGTCCGTACCGCCCAGAACCGGTCACCGACGGCGGCGCTCGCGATCGCACGAACTGCCGCCACGTCACCCTTCCGCGCGCCGAGTAGCGTGACCGCCTCGTGCCTGCTGGCTATGTCGTCAGCGTGCAGGAGCTGGTAGTCCAGCATCGCTGTCGAACGGGGAAAGTCGCTCAGCGCGAGGATCCAGGCGCCCTTGTTCCACTCGATGGCGCGTGGCGCCGACGGAAGCGTGATAGCGAGGTCGCCCTTGCCGTCACGCACCGTCATGGTGCCGCGCACGGGAGCTCCATCGGTGAGCACCTCTACATCCACGTCAGCGTCAAAGTAGCCAGTGAGCGAGTCGCGCGGCTGGATCTCGTTGGCGTGCAGGGAAAGCCGCCTGGATGAGTTATCGTACGAAGAAGAGACCCTGAACACCGGAAATCCGGCGCCGTAAACCCACTGGTCGAAGAACGTCTTGTAGTTCCGGCCAGTGCTCTCCTCGAAGGCACGCTTCAGATCGTCAGTCACGACGTTGCCATATGCGTGCGACGTGACGTAATGGTGCATCGACGACCAGAAGAGCGAATCGCCGAGCTGGTGCCGCAGCATCTGCAGAACAGTCGCACCCTTGGGATATATGTGCCCACTGAAGAAGATCTCGATCGGATCTTTCACGTACTTGTTGTAAACGATTGGACGGCGGTTCCGCCGGTCAGCGTCGATTGTCTCCTGCTGCGCGTCCATCCGGTCCGACATGCCCTCATCCACGCCACCCGAGGCCTCGCGGTAAGTCTGCTCCATGAACGTTGCAAATCCCTCGTTCAACCATGCATGGGACCAGTCACGCGTGGTGAGGAGGTCGCCGAACCACTGATGCCCCAACTCGTGCGACATCAAGCCATCGGCGTTGAACTGCGGCTCGGCCCACGCTGGATGCAGGATGCCATCATCGTTCTGAGTGGTCGCGCTGACATTCTCCATGCCGCCGAAGATGAAATCCGGCACCACGCTCTGCGCGTACTTGGCCCAGGGATATGGAATGCCCGTCTTGCGGGAGAACACGTCGATCGCATCCGGCGTCTTGCCGAATCCGAGCTTGGCTGCGGCTACTGAGTCCGGATAGGTCCAGTATTCAACAGGCACGTTATGCCAGTGATCCTTCACTACAGTGTAGTTCCCGGTGACGACGCTCATGAGGTACGTGGAGGCCGGGCGTTCCTGCGACCAGTTCCAGA
>PLEG01000146.1 GCA_003136975.1 Gemmatimonadota bacterium
TTGACGACGAAGGCAGGCACTACGATGCTACCGGCAATCTTCGTGATTGGTGGGTTGCGAGTGACACGGGACGCTTCGGCGAGCAGGCGCAACGCATCGTCGATCAGTTCGACGGCTACATCCAGGTCGATACGACGCACGTCAACGGCAAGCTCACGCTTGGTGAGAACATCGCGGACTACGGCGGGCTTCTCACCGCGTATGACGCGCTCGAACGCGCACTCAATCGTACCGGCAAGCGTGAAACGATCGATGGCTACACACCAGAGCAACGGTTCTTCATCGCGTATGCGCAGACGTGGCGCGAGCACTCGCGGCCCCAGACAATGCTCACGCGAGTCACCGTGGATCCGCACGCGCCGGCGGAATGGCGCACCAACGGCCCCGTCTCCAATATGACGGCGTTCGCGCAAGCGTTCCACTGCCAGCCCGGTGATCCCATGGTACGTCCGACTGCCGTGGTACCTCAGATCTGGTGATGTGGATTGGCGCCTCCTGGCATCCGTTGCCGCGGGACGCCACGTTATCGTGGTGTCCGGCGTATGTAGGGCACGATCCGGGCGCCGCTGCGCCCGGAGATCGCCGCTCCGGTGAGCGGGCTCACTCCAGCTCTGGTCAGCATGCTTCGTAAGACTCTGCTTTTCGGTGCTCTGCTCGCTGCGCCGTACGTCCCGCTCCACGCCCAATCATTCCCAACCGACGACCCGATCATCAAACGAATCTGGGCGCTCGGCATGGACAGCACGCATGTGTACGAGCTTTCTCAGGCCCTCTTCGACTCGGTCGGACCACGACTGCAGGGCGGCGATGAGCTTCGCGGCGGCAATAACTGGCTTGTGAGCAAGTACAAGTCGTGGGGCATTGATGCGCGAAATGAGCAGTACGGCACCTGGCGCGGATGGCGCCGCGGCTATTCTCACATCGATCTCATCGAGCCTCGCGTGCGCTCGCTTGAGGGACTCATGGTTGGCTATAGTCCGGGCACCGGTAAGCGTGACGTCACCTCGACGACGATCATCCTCCCGCGCTTTGCCGACAGCACCGAGTTCGTTAAGTGGCTACCCAACGCGCGTGGCAAGTTCATCCTTGTCTCGGCTCCGCAGCCAACCTGTCGCCCTCGCGACGACTGGGCGACAAACGCGACGCCAGAGTCCAAGATTCGCATGGACAGTCTGCGCGCGCAGGTCAACCGCGAGTGGGGCGGTCGCGACGTGCGCGGCACCGGATACAGCCTGGCACTCGGCGGCGGTGAGCTCGGCAAACGCCTCGAAGAAGGCGGAGTCGCTGGACTCATCACGTCCCGTCCGAAGGACGGATGGGGCACGATCGAGGTTTTCGAGACCTACAACACCAAGGCTCCAACGGTCGCGCTCAGCTGCGAAGACTACGGCCTCGTCTTCCGTCTTACCGAAAGCAAGCAGAATCCCAAGATTCGCATGAACCTCGACGCGGACCTGTTGGGTGAGAGGCCCGTGTTCAACACGATCGCCGAGATCAAGGGAAGCGAGAAGCCGAACGAGTATGTGATGCTCTCAGCTCACTTCGACTCGTGGGACGGCTCGTCCGGCGCGACCGACAACGGAACCGGCACGATCACCATGCTGGAAGCGATGCGAATCCTCAAGCAGGTCTATCCGCATCCCAAGCGCACCATTCTCGTCGGTCACTGGAGTGGCGAGGAAGAAGGCGAAGTTGGATCGAAGGCGTTCACCGAAGACCACCCCGAGGTTCTGAAAGGGTTGCAGGCGCTCTTCAATCAGGACAACGGCACCGGTCGCGTCGTTCGCATGGGCGGCGCAGGTTTACCCAACGCCGCGACGCACATCACGGAATGGCTCTCCAAACTTCCCACGGTCTTTCAGGAACAGGTCAAGTTTGGCGGTCCCGGCTTCCCGGCTGGTGGTGGAAGCGATGACTTCTCCTTTGGTTGCAACGGCCTCCCCGCCTTCGGACTCGGCGCGCTTGGCTGGGATTATGGCAACTACACTTGGCATACCAACCGCGACACGTACGACAAGATCGTCTTCGACGACCTCAAGTCCAACGCCACTCTCACGGCGATGCTGGCCTATCTCGCCTCCGAGGATCCAGCGATGATCACGCGCGAGCGCGTGGATCTCGTGGCCGAAGCAGCCCGTATGGCTCAGCAAAATCCGAATGCCGCCGCAGGCCGTTTCCGTGCGCCAACGACCTGGCCCGCTTGCGTCAAGGCACCGCGCACAACGCAGCCGCGTCTGAAGTAGGCGCTGCAAGGGGGGCCCAAAAAAAGGAGACACCGGATGGATCTGTCCGGTGTCTCCTTTTTTTCTTTCCGTGCGGTGCTACTCCAGATCCGATCTCGACTCTGGATGAGGCTGCGCCGGCCCGTCGATCAACGCCAACAGCGCAGGATCACTCAATTCGCGCCATCCGGCCGGGAACACCCAAAAGCGTCTGATAACCATGTCATTGAGGGCGATGAGCGACTTCCTGGCGACAGATCCATCCCCCTCGGCCATCTCCATCTCCCGCACGCGCCACTTTTTCCCCTGGGCATCGGCAACGTCGCGACTCGCCCCCTGCCGCTCAATGGTCACTGCGTTACGCACAGACTGGCAGACGATTGGATGATCACACTCAACATTTACGGATACCTGAATTGCTTATGGCCACTCGGGGTTAGTTCACCCGGAGCGGCAGTTGCTCGACTCCCCGCGAATTGCGAGCCACCTTTACTGAAACTATCGCGATGGTGTCTCCATTGATTATCGCGGCCCATGATTGGTTTCTTGAGCGAAGGTGATTTGAACGCGGATACTATTACTTTCATCTCCCGAACAAATGTTCGAATCGATGATGTTTCGCTCACGGATCGCTAGCTTTCCCTCATGATCGCATTCCTGGGGACAGGCCTGATGGGCAGCGGTTTTGTGAGCGCGCTGCTCGCCCGCGGTGAAGCTGTAACAGTGTGGAACCGGACGATTTCCCGAACTGTGCCGCTGGCGGCCGAAGGCGCTCGAGTTGCAACCGATCCGGCTGCTGCGGTACGCGGCGCGAGTCGCGTCCATCTATCGCTTCTGGATGACGCAGCCGTGGATGAAGTGCTCGACCAGCTGCTTCCAGCGCTGGAGATGGGTGCCGTCATCCTCGATCACTCGACTACAGCGACGCAATCCACGGCGGCGCGTGCGCAACGGCTGCAGAAGCTCGGCGTGAAATTCCTCCACGCGCCCGTGTTCATGGGACCGTCGAATGCACGCGACTCGACTGGCTCGATTTTAGTCGCTGGCGCGCAACAGATCTTCGATGAAGTTCGTCCGGAGCTGGAGCGGATGACTGGAACCGTCCGTTATCTCGGCGCGCGGCCAGATCTTGCGGCTGCTTACAAGCTGTTCGGAAACATGATGATCATGTTCATAGCGAGCGGTATCGCCGACATCTTCGCGCTCGCTCGCGCAGTCGGTATCGATCCGAAGGATGCCGTAACTGTTTTCGCGGACTTCAATCCCGCCAGCCAGGTGAGCGGACGCGGGCAGCGAATGGCGAATGGCGAATTCTCGCCCGCAGCATTCGAGTTGATCGCCGCGCGTAAGGATGTGCGACTGATGCTCGACAGCGCTGCTGCAGCCGGCGCATCATTGCACGTTCTTCCCGCCATCGCTGAACGATTCGATCAGATAATAGCTGCTGGCTACGGTCGCGACGATCTGGCCGCTGTCGCCGCGGAAGTTCCCTAACCATTTCTCCACTACGCACGCCATGGCACAACTGAATTCGTTCGACGTTACGACCGGCGTCGACATGCAGGAAGTCGATAACGCCGTCAATCAGTCGCAGAAGGAGATTGGCCAGCGCTACGACTTCAAGGGTTCCAAGTCAACGATCGAGTTTCAACGCGCCGAGGAGCTGCTCTCGCTCGTTGCCGATAGTGAGTATCAGATGAAGGCGCTCACCGACGTGTTGTGGGGAAAGCTCGTCAAACGTGGCGTACCTGTGAAAAATCTCGACATTGGCGAGATAAAACCGGCTGGCGGCGATACCGTGCGCTGCGAGATCAAGCTCAAGACCGCACTGGACAGTGACACGGCCAAGAAAGTTGCTGCCGCAATCAAGGAAGCGAAGATCCCCAAGGTGCAGGCCGCCATTCAGGCGGACCAGGTCCGTGTGAGCTCACCTTCGCGCGACGATCTTCAGACGGCGATGGGAGTCCTTCGGGCTGGCGACTTTGGTGTCGAGCTGAAGTTCGGCAACTACCGGTAACGCGTCGCGTTGTCGGTGGAGACACCTGAAGGACCAACGATTCGCGTGGCGACCCCAGACGACTCGTCCGCCCTCGCCGAATTCGCCGAGCGAACTTTTCGTGATACGTTCCAATGCGACAACCGGTCGGAAGACATGGACCAGTACGTGTCCGCTACGTTTGGCTCGGGCATGCAGCGCGCTGAGCTGGCGGATCAGCGCGGAATTGTACTACTGCTGGAATCCGGCGC
>PLEG01000292.1 GCA_003136975.1 Gemmatimonadota bacterium
AGTCGTAGCAGCCGGAGTCGTAACAGCCGGAGTCGTAACAGCTGCGGTTGTGGCTGCTGGAGTTGTGACGCCTGGTGCTGCGGCAGCAGGCTGGGCTGCCGTACTTTCGGCTCCTACAGTCACCACGCTAGATGCAGTCTGCCTATCCGTCGTGGCACTGATGGTAGCCGTGCCATCATGGACGCCTGTGACCAGGCCTGTGACGGACACTGTTGCTACAGTGGTGTCGCTCGACGTCCAACGGGCGAGAACCGCCCTCATCCCAGACAGGGGCTGACCGCTCGCGTCGACGATACTCGTGGCCAGCTTAACAGTGCCACCTATCCCGACCGTTGAGGCATCGGGAGCGACCTGTACAGTGGCTGCCGGCGGCAGGGTGTAGGCCGCCGATGTCAGATCGGTGACGTCCGATCCGTTTTTGTTTGCGTCGGTACCGGCGCACGCGGCGGCGGCAAGAATGAGTGCTATTAGCACAGTACTAGTCCTAATGTTCACAGTCTGGTCCTCGGGTAAATCGCCATTCGGAAGCCCGACTAGCATGGCGTGCCTGAGCACGCTTTAGCCTCGTGGTTTTGCGTCCCCGTCTTTCGGCGGGTTTGCCGTTGTCGTGGCCCCTAAGGGCCGAACTGCTAGAGAGCGATAAAGGTGAAGTGGCTTATCGTCCCGGTATGGAACGATTAACTGTTAATATCGTAACCCGAATACAGAAGTTTGCTCCATACCAGGGTCTTATTTGGTCTCTGCGACGGCCCTCAGCAGGATCTCGGTATCGTACTCCCAGTTATACCTCGCCCGGATGGATTCGCGGCCGGCATCGCCAAGCTGGCGCCCCAGACCGGGCTCACTAGCCTCTTCGATCGCCGCCGCTATCCCTAGCGCGTCGCCGGATCGAAACACACGTCCTGCTCCAGTCTCACGGAGGATCCGCGCGCACGGTGCGGCGTCCGAGCTGACAACGGGTAACCCCGCTGCCATATAGTCGAAGAGCTTATTGGGAATGGTAGTATCCCAGGACTCGTTCTTCCGATGAGGCATTAGACCTACGTCTGACTCCGAAAGCACTTGCAGGGCTTCGGAATGAGACGCGATGTAGCCGAGGAACTCAACGTCGTCCGAGCTGAGCGCGTGCGATGCGCAACGCTGCTTGATGAGGGCTTCGTCGCGGCCGCGACCTATAACGCGTAACCGCACTCGCTTGCCTTTGGACTTGAGATGCGCAATTGCATCAACTGATTCAATCAATCCGCGCACTACTTCCAGATTGCCCATGTACACGACGTCGATCCTGTCACGCACAGCATGCTGCTCGCGTGTGGCGCAATCGAGTCGGGCAAGTGGAGGAGTATTGGAAACGATGGTGAGCTTGTCGCGTGGAACGCCCAACGCTGCAACACGGTCGGCGGACTCTTCCACTACGACTAGAATGTGATCCACGCGACGAACACAGCTGCGTTCCAGTCGTTGCGTTATCGCCGGGTTTCTCACGAAGTAATCGAGTGTTGTGTGGCGACCGGTTTCCCACAAGACGCGCATCATGGCGGGGTAGTTCTCCGCCATATCTAACATCACTGGTATTCCGAGCCGGTTGCCGACTCCGATCGCAGTAGGACATAGCGGGAGATCCCGGACAATGATCAGGTCAGCGTGTGCTTCGCGGCACGTTTGCTCGATGAGCTTGATCCAGCGGGGGCTGAAGAACGCGGGGAAACTGAGATGGCCGTCGAGAGATTGCCCAACTGACTTCCACGGCGTCATCCGGTGAACCGTGCCTTCCGGCAGTGACTCAGTCGTCTCTCGCCACGCCTTGTTTCGCGCGACAATGTTCACAGTATGGCCTGCGCGAGTGAGCGCGAGCGTGACCTTTTCGGTACGCACGTCCCACGGATAATCTGCGTCCCAAACATATACAATCGACCGACTAGTGTTGCTCATCTTTCTGCGTGAAATTCAGTATAAAATGGCTCGTACGTCAAGTTAGCCAGATCGGCTAAACGTCCGGGGAAGTATCGGCTACTTATGGTCGAAGGCTCATCAGCGTTGTTGAAGCCACTTCGACATGTTTGCGATGTCGGATGGCGTCACCATGTGGTGTGTCGGCAAGGTAACCAACCGGTTCGCCAGCTTGAGCGCGCCGTGCAGCGGTTCATCCGATGCAACCAGGCATTGCTGCATCTCAGGTTCGGCGGAAAGCGGGCGGGGATATCCGCGCGCAATCCCGAGAGTTGGGGCGTCGTGTATGTCGCCGCGCAGCAGTACGGGGAAGCGCAGGTAGCCGGACTCGGCACCTTCAACTTCGCGTACTTCACTCAGGTGCCGCGATTGGTCAGATGCGTCGCGCAAGACGACGGCGTTGGCGCGGCGGGCGGCGGCGGCGGCGTGCATACCTGGGAGTGTTCTGTGCAGCAAGGCCGTGGCACCGGGCGACATTCGTTGCGGCTCGCCGGCTTCGTGGTAAACGGTCTCGCCGAGGTGAAGCGCGGGAATGGACGCCGGCAGGCCGTAGATTGACGGTCGGCCAAGCATCCAGCTTGCCTTTGCTATCGCGAGATCTTTCGCGCTGGAGGCGCTTGTTGAATTACGCGTGAGCATTGAGATCGATCCGATCGACGGAGAACGCGCCAGTAGCGCGCCACCGCGACCGGATGTGGTTCCTTTTCCGCGGCCAAAGCTCAGTACCGTAAGGTCGCCGAATGAGCCGGCGGACTTGCCGCCAATTGTCGCACACGCGTGTTGCGCGGCATCTTCGATCACTGGTACGCCGGCTTCACGCGCTGCGCCCATGACCGCTGTCATGTCAGCGGGGAATCCATACAGATGCGCTACCAACAGGGCACTCACGCCCTCCGCGAGAACTCTTTGGAGAGAGTCCATATCGGGACTGAGCGTCAGCGGGTCGAGGTCAAAGAGTCGGACGCGAACATTTGCACGACGCGCGGCCGATATGAGATCCACGCATGCGTAGGCGGGCATTGCCACCACCGCGCCTGGCTTCACGAGCGCGCGCAATGCGAGAACCAGCGCAGATGTCCCACTGTCTGTGAGCACGACTTCACGCGCGCTGAACTCTGTCGCCAGTGCGCCGCGCACCTGCTCGCTCCGGTCTCGGCGCGCGATCGTATCCATCGTCGCGCCAGCGATATTCGCGGCGGTGAGTGGTGATGCGACGGTGAGCTGCCTGCGGATGTGCATCTGCTCGCTATGGTATGAAGCGGATGATGCGGGGGCCGAGCGTGTTTGCGACCCCTAGCGGAAGACGCTTCCACATCTGGGGACCGCGCGCGGCGGCGCCATGTCCTTCCGATGGGGTTGCGGCGCCGACGGCTCGTCGCTCGTACCACCACAGTGGTTGGTCTGTGGTGCCCCACTGAGTCTTGAACTTGTGCGTGTTTCCGCCGGAAGTGCAGCGGCCGAAATTGAATGTGTTGACGCCGTCGTCTGAGATCTGTTTCATCAACTCCCAGTAAATCAGCATGTTGGGCGACATGCGATTGTATTCGCGCAGTGCGGATGCCCACGTGATCTCGAATTCGCGGTCGTCTTTGCTTCCCCAACTAAAGCCGGCACCGCAGGCGATTGGCTTGCCGTCGTGATACGCCACGGCGAACAGAGCGTCGGTTCCGAATTCGGAAGCTACCTCGTCAAAGAACTTGCGCGGCATCACGGGAGTGCCGAGGTCTCGCATGTGACGCGCGAAGACGTTGTAGAATGGTCTCACCTGGTCTGCGCCGATGCGCACCGTGACGCCTTCCTTCTGGGGTCGGCGAACCTGGCTGCGCAGCTTGGAGCTGAGGCGTTTCCACAGGGCTTCGGATCCGCCGGAGCTGTCGAGCAACACGGTGATCTTGCGATGCGACACGGCGAAGTTGGGAATTGCGCCGATGTCGTAACGACTACGAAGCTCGAGGACTTTCGCGTTGTCCGACGTCGCCATGTTGGCGGCATGTTCCGCAAGCGCGGTGACAGCGGCAGCCGAGCCGAGGGGACCGCCGTAGTTGAGGAACGGAATGGAGACGAGGAAGTGTCCGAACAGCATGCTCTTGACGCGAACTAGCGGAAGCACGCCCTGAATCTCGTTGGTTGCGTCGTTGGTTGCGACGAGATACGGTGCGTCGTGCCCCATGGCGGACTGCATCACGTNNCATCCGGGCTGAGTCCGAACGAATTCATCCCAGTGTTCGGCGGTCCCGGCGTAGCGCTCTACGCGCAACGTCAACCGCGGGCTACGGCTTGTGGTGATACGTCGGGGAGCGGCGAGGTCGCGCGAAACCATTTACCGTCGCCTGCGAGGCGTTGTGCGATTGAGGTGAACTTGAACTCGCCGAGTAAACGCTCGAGTCGCGGGAGCACCTTGCTGATGTTGCGATAGTGTCGCACGGTGGTGAGCCACGGAACGGGCATGCGTGGCTGATCCTCATCGATTTCCCATGGGTGGATGTAGAACACGCCGGGAATTCCGGAGTGGTCTTTTTCGCGAAACGCTTTCCGGATTATGCTGTACGGAAAGTGTCGCAGATATCCGCCGCCGGCAGCTGGAATGCGTTTGCCAAGGAACCGTGTAGTCGTGAGCGGGAATTCCATGAGGTCGCCCGCGGTGCGATGAATCAGGTGCGGCAGCGGCGGAGTGGTTGGATAGCCGTAGTTCGACCGGTTTATCGGGAACAGGCTCGAGTCGTACCGATATCCGGTTTCGAGCAGCACGTCGAATGCCCATTCGTTGCCGGGCGTGATCGAGAAGCTTGGCGCGCGATATCCAACGACGGGATGGCCGCTCACCTGCTCCAGGATCGCGCGCGAGGCGTGTGCGTCTTCGCGGAACTGTGCGGGGGTGAGTGAGGTGATCTTGCGATGCCACCATCCGTGTGACGCAATCTCGTGACCGGCATCGGCGATCTTGCGCACTATTTCAGGATGCCTGTCGGCAACCCAACCTAGCGTGAAAAACGTTCCGCGTGCGTTGTGTCGTGCGAGCAGGTCGAGGATGACATCGGTGTTGCGCGCGACACGTGACGGGTATCCGTCCCACGCCGAGCGGTCAACCACGCCTTCGAACGCGTAGACCTGGAAATAGTCCTCAACATCTACTGTAAAGACGTGCTCAGTTGCCACTTTTCCTCTAGACGATCACGCGGTGCTTGCCACGCCGTCTCGTTCAGCCGCGAACCATCTGAACGTTTCGGATATTCCATCTGCGATGGACATGCGCGGGGTCCAGCCCAGTACCTGCTTGGCCTTTGAAGCCAGGAGTACCGAGCGGCGGACTTCTCCGGCGCGATCTGGTGCGTGCTCGATCGCGGGGGTTGTACCCGACGCGTCGCGAATAAGCTCGGCGAGCTGGACAACGCTCGTCTCGACGCCGGTGCCGATGTTGAACGAGCGCGTGTCGAGCGGGCCTGCTGGTGGCAGTGGCTTTGTGGCGGCGAGGACGTTTGCGTTGGCCACGTCGGCTACATAGACGTAGTCGCGGGTCTGTTTTCCGTCGCCGAAGACGGTCAACTGGCGTCCCGCGAGGACGCGTTCGCAGAAGATCGCTACGACACCGGCCTCGCCATGTGAGTCCTGGCGCGGGCCATAAACGTTGCCGTAACGGAGGGCTACAGTGTCGAGACCGTGCACCCGTGCATAGTAGCCGAGGTACAACTCGACGGAAAGCTTGGCATTGCCGTAGGGGGATTGCGGGTCTTTGGCGAAGCTTTCCGGGGTGGGGATCGTTTCCACGTCGCCGTAGAGCGCGCCGCCGGTGGAGGAGAAGATGAAGCGGGTCGATTTCTTGGCGCTCTGGCGCATCGCTTCGAGGAGGTTGAGCGATCCACCGATGTTTACGGCGACATCGTAGGCGGGGTCCTCGACGCTCTTGCGGACATCGATTTGCGCAGCGAGGTGGCAGATGACGTCGAAGCCGCCTTCGCGGACGACGCGGGCAGCTGAGGGTGATCGGACGTCGTCCTTGACGAAGGTTACGCCTTCTGGAAGATTGGCGAGCTTGCCTGAAGAGAGGTCGTCGAGGATCGTCACCTCCGAGCCCTGGCTGGCGAACGCGCGGACGACATGGGATCCTATGAAGCCGGCGCCGCCGGTGACGAGGATCCTCACGCGGGCAGGTTAGTGCGCGGCGCGCGGCGTGGCGCGGAGCACGCGCGCGAGCGGCGCCGGGAGCCAC
>PLEG01000067.1 GCA_003136975.1 Gemmatimonadota bacterium
GGTGCCGATGACCAGCACGTAGACACTCATAACTGCCGCGGAATATCCTCGGCCTGTGTGCATCATACGTTGCGTGAGAAGCACCCAGGCCGCGCCGCCGAATATCGAGATGAGCACCAGCACGTCGCCCAGTAAGCTCGGACCACCGCTTGCGTTGTTGCTGTCGTGTGCCTGGAGAACGATGAGCGCCGCGCCCACGGTTGATACGATGAGCAGCAGCCAGCCGGTGCGATCGAGGCGTTCATGCGTGAACACGACAGCACCGACGGCGAGCAATAATGGAAGCGTCCCGACCATGAGCGACGCATGTGAAACCGTCGTATGATCGAGCCCGTGGAACTGCACGAGGAATTGAATCGGCACATACACCGCGGCCGCCACGAGAAAGAGTGGCAAGTCCTCGCGTCGTGGGGTAACGCGCTCCTTCAATGCAACTGGCAACAATCCCAGGCACGCGAACAGAAATCGGTACAGCAGCATGTGCCCAACGCTCATCTCCGCGAGATCTATCTTCCCAAAGAAGAAGCCAGTGCCCCAGAGGCATCCGGCCGCCGCGAGCGCCAGGTATGGTGTCATGATGGGCTAATCAATAACGGCTGTGGCATGATGATGCCAATGGCAGATGGCGGAACAGCGAAATCGGACTCAACGCCCGCGGGTTCGTTTGGTAGCAGATTCGTTCTGCACGTTCGCTAGTATTCAGAGTTATCGCGCAACCGGTCGTGATCCATTTCCGAACCACACCAGACGATGTCCGCCCCAAAACTGTCCGAAGAGACTTTCGACCCACGCTCTCCCGAAGAATGGGCTGCCTTCCGCGCACTCTCGCACCGGATGGTGGACGACATGCTCACTCATCTCGCAGGTCTCAGGGAGCAGCCAGCCTGGCGTGAGATGCCGGCCTCCGTGCGGAAAGCGCTCGTGGAACCCATTCCTCGCACGGGAGTTGGCGCGGAGGCGGCTTATCTCGACTTCGTGCAGAATGTTCTGCCATACCCGGATGGAAATCTTCATCCGCGATTCTTTGGTTGGGTCAAGGGAAACGGAACACCGCTCGGAATGATGGCCGACATGCTCGCGTCCGGCCTCAACCCGCACATGGCGGGCTTCAATCAGGCGCCAGCGCTCGTCGAACAGCAATTGATTGACTGGCTCGCAGAGCTGCTGGGAATGCCTGGCGGAAGCGGCGTGCTCGTCACCGGTGGAACCATGGCGAGCACGCTCGCACTCGGCGTCGCTCGCTTCGCGAAAACGCGTGAGCTTGGCATCAATGTTCGCGAGGATGGCGTTCAGGCGTGGACAAACGATCCCCGCCATGGCCCACTGGTCTTCTACGGATCAGCTGAAACGCACGGGTGGGCACGCAAGGCCGCGGAGTTCATGGGACTCGGCAACCGAGCATTCCGGCGTGTACCCGTTGATACCGATTACCGAATGAACATGACGGCGCTCGCCGAGATGGTAACCGCCGATCGCGCAGCTGGATTGATTCCGTTCTGCGTTGTTGGAACTGCGGGCACTGTGAATACTGGCGCATCGGATGACCTCACGGCGATCGCCGACTTCTGTCGGCGAGACAAGCTATGGTTCCACGTGGATGGCGCATTCGGCGCGCTCGCGTATCTATCCGAACGGTTGCGCCCCCAGGTCGCCGGACTCGAATTGGCGGATTCACTCGGCTTCGATCTTCACAAGTGGGGCTGCCTCCCATTCGAGTGCGCATGCGTTCTGGTGCGTGATCCCGAGCTGCACAAGGCAACGTACGCCGCACCGGCGAGCTATCTCGCCGCGGCGACGCGCGGAGTGATAGCTGGCGGTCTTCCGTTCGCGGATCGCGGCATCGATCTGACGCGTGGATTCAAGGCTCTCAAGGCGTGGCTATCGCTCAAGGCCGACGGCGTTGATAAACTCGTACGTCTGGTCGAGCAGAATGTCGCGCAGACAGAATATCTCGCCAAGCGCGTTGAAGAACATGCTGATCTGGAATTGCTCGCACCCGCACCGCTCAACATAGCGTGCATTAGATACGCACCCGCCGGCGTGCCTGGTGAAGTGCTCGACGCCGTCAATACCGAAGTGCTGCTGCGAATCCAGGAGACTGGTATCGCAGTTCCATCAAGCACAATACTTGGCGGACGCTTCGCCATTCGTATGGCTAATGTGAATCACCGCGCGCGACTCTCTGACATCGACATCGTGATCGATGCGATTCTGCGACTGGGTAGGGATGTGTTGAGCGAGATGCAATCCTGAGGATCAAAAAACTCACGGGCCAGCACCTAAAGTGTTGGCCCGTGAGTTTTTTTTTCGTAGTTTGACGTTGTCAGACCGGGAACAACATCTCGCGATACTTGGGAAGCGGCCACTCTCTGTCGCTCACCATCAACTCCAGCTCGTCGCACTTCTCGCGGACTCCCGCCATTGTATCCGCCCCTTTGCTCGTGAGCAGTTTCGCCTGCGCGCCGGGATCGTCGTGCATCGATTCGGCCTTTGCTATTACGTCAGCGAGAGTGTCGCGACGCTTGAGCAAGTCCTCGATGATCTTGCCAACTTTGTTCGCTATGCCGGCCTGCGGTACGGCAGTGATTCCGGCTGTCTTCGCCTGCGCCGCTGATGCTGCCAGCGACCCGGTGTACGCCAACGCAGTCGGCACGACCAGTGTGTCAACCATTTCCCGCAGCGTGTGAAGCTCGATCAGCATGTCCTTGGAGTAGCGCTCCAGTCGCACATGATAGCGCGAGTCAAGCTCCTCGTTGGTGAAGATTCCGAGTGACGTTACGAGCTTGCGTGACTGTTTCGTCACGAGCTGCTGCAGCGCCTCCGGACTCCGGCGCAGATTCAGTAACCCGCGCTTTTCCGCCTCGATCACCCAGTCGCCCGAATAGTTGTTGCCCTCGAAGCGAA
>PLEG01000244.1 GCA_003136975.1 Gemmatimonadota bacterium
TGAAGGTGACGGCGGAAGGCGTGGAGACCGCCGAACAGCTCGCGCTTTTGCGCAACGAAGGTTGCGATGAGGTGCAGGGTTTCTATTTCGCCAAGGCGATGCCGGCTGAAGACCTGATGGCGTTCATCGGCGAAACTTGCGTGCAAGCGCGCAGTGCGTGAGGCGCAAAATGCGCGCGGGCCACTACGGAAATGCCATTCCGCCGTCACCAACCCATTGGCGCGCCGCTCACATCTTGTCCTGGGTCGCCAGCAGGCTGCGCAATCGGCCGGATTCCGAACACGAGATGACCATCAACCGGCTCGTGCTCAGCGGGGCGGCATTCAGTTACCTCATCGTTGCTGCCCGCCTCGGCTATTTTGACGCCGAAGCGATGCTGCACGCACAAGGTCCGTATTTTGCCATCTACCAGGTGGCCTCAATCGTCCTGTTCTGTCATCTTCTCTATCGATCGGACATTTCCGTCGCGCGTCGCCTCGTCGGAATGGCCATCGACCTCGGGATATTCTCCTATGGAATGCATGTCGGGGGAGAGACTTTCGCGCCGCTTTACCCGATCTATCTGTGGGTCATCTTCGGAAACGGATTTCGCTTCGGCGTCCCCTTCCTGTTTGCCGCCTGCGGCATCAGCGTCCTCACCTTCGGTGTCGTAATCGCGACAACTGCCTTCTGGCAGGAGCATATCGGGCTTGCCGCCGGCCTGACCGTAGGCCTCATCCTGTTGCCACTCTATGTTTCGACCCTGATCCGCAAATTGTCGGAGGCCAAGCATCAGGCCGAAGAAGCAAACCGCGCCAAGAGCGCATTCCTCGCCAGCTTCAGCCACGAACTCCGCACCCCGCTCAACGCCATCATCGGACTGAGCGACCTGTTGCGCGACACTTCGCTCGATGCCGAGCAAGAAGATATGTCCGAGACGATCGGGCAGTCCGGCCGTCGGCTACTCACCATGATCAATTCGATCCTCGATTTCTCGCGCGCCGAGGCTGGTCGAGTAACAATCAAGAGCGTCGATTTTGATCTCGTTCCCGTGCTCATGGGAATTCGAAACATGCTCGCGGGAGAGGCGCGACGCAAAGGCATACGGCTTGCGATCCACTGCACGGCGCGCACGCCGCAACTCGTTGTCGGGGACAAGCAACACCTCGAGGAGGTGCTCGTTAACCTCGTCGGCAATGCAGTAAAGTTCACCGAACACGGCTACGTCGTCATCGCGGTCGATGCGATTGTGCGCGATGGCGACCAGGTGCGGTTGCGCTTTGAAGTAACGGATACCGGGATCGGCATCAACGCGGACGCGCAGGCGCGCGTATTCGAGCGCTTCACGCAAGCCGACGAGACCATCATCGATCGCTTCGGCGGCACCGGTCTCGGGCTCGTCATCGTCAAGCAGCTGATCGAATTGCAGGGCGGCACCATTGGCGTCGATAGCGCTCCCGGCAAGGGCAGCACATTCTGGTTCGAGCTCATGTTCAAGGCGCAGGCACAGGACCTGGCCCAGTTTCGGACAGGACCGGGGCCTGTCGTTTTAGTGGACGGCAGGGATGAGGTCCGCGCGCTGGTGGAGTCTTGCGTGCCGGGCGTGAATCTCGCTGCGAGCGCGGACGAGGCCGCCTCCATATTGGCGTCGTTACGCAATATCGGCGTGCGCCATCCCGTCGCGATCATGCATGACAAAATATGCGACACGCTGGACGAAGCCGCGTTCAGTCGGCTCGCGGGCGAGAACCTCACATTTGCGCCCGCCTTTATTCTGCTCACGGATGTTTCCGCCGCTGGGCTGCCGGCCGGTATTGTGCGCAGCCGCTTCGTCACGACGCTGGCCAGTCCGCTTGATCTGATCACGCTCGCGGCGGGCTTGCGGATCGTGCGCGGCATCGACACGGCCGAACGCCCCGGCGATGCGCGCGCCGGTGTGGATATCGCACCCAGCCGTTCGCTCTCGATCCTGGTTGCCGAGGATAACCGGACCAACCAGAAGGTCGTCGCTAAAATCCTCGAGCGTGCCGGCCACCGTGCCATGATCGTCGACGACGGCGAAGCCGCGCTCGATTTACTCAACGTGCGTGAATTCGATCTGGTGCTGATGGACGTGAACATGCCGGTCATGAACGGGATCGAGGCGACCAAGCTCTATCGCTTCGCTTCCCTCGGCCGGCCGCGCTTGCCGATCGTGGCGCTCACGGCCGATGCGACAGAGGATGTGGCGCGGCGCTGCGAGGAAGCCGGCATGGATGCCTGCGTCACCAAGCCGATCGAGCCGCATCGTCTGCTCGAGATCATCGGAACGCTCGTTCAGGATGCGAGCAAAGACCCACTATCGGGATCGAACGCAAGCGAGCCTGCGAACCACATCTCCATGCCCCCGCTCAATCGTTCTGCAACGTCTGCAACCATTGATTTTCATACCCTCAATGCGCTCGAAAGCCTGGGCGGCAAAGAATTCGTCGACGAGATTGCGACACAGTTTATCGACGACGGGGCCGAGGTGCTGCGCAGCCTTACCGCGGTTATGGCGGCTGGCGACGTGCAGGCGTTCCGCGAGCAGCTGCATGCGCTACGCAGCGCCGCAGCC
>PLEG01000186.1 GCA_003136975.1 Gemmatimonadota bacterium
TCGACGCTGTTCATGTGGATACCGTCAGCGTGGTAATCTGCGGCCGCCGTGCGCGTCATCATGTTCAACGCGGCCTTCGCCATGTTAGTGTGTGGATGGCGCGTAGTCTTGAATGTGCGGTAGAACTGTCCCTCAACAGCAGACACATTGACGATATGCTTGTTGCGTTCGGCGGTGCGCAACATCAGCGGCTTGAGGCGTGCGTTGATGATGAACGGCGCCACCGCATTTACAAGCTGCACTTCCAACAGCTCGACAGACGGCACTTCTGCCATCAGCATGCGCCACGAGTTGCGCTCGCGCAGATCAACCTGCTGTAGATCCTGATCCAGCAGCCCCTCGGGAAATAACGCGCGCTGCGCGGCTACTTCGTCAGGCAGCAACTGAACTTGCGACAGTTCCGCCGCATGTGTCAGTCCCGCGACTTCGGAAATGCGCAAGTCCAGTGTCGCTGGTGCATTTGCGTTGACTTCCGCTTCGGGAAGCATGTGGTAACCGCGTAATCCCTCGTACGCTCCGAGCAGCTTGCGCGATTGCTCCGGCATGTGGTTAAGCGACGCGGTCTCGCCAGCCATCATATGTTCGTAGAACGCGGGCGGACGTCGCACCGTCTGACATGCATTGTTGATTATGAAATCCAATCGGTCACGCGTGTTGAGCAGCTCGCTACAGAATGCTTCAACACTCGGCGTGTGACGCAGGTCGAGTCCGTAGATCGTGAGCCGGTCTCCCCATTCCGCGAAGTCTGGCTCCTGTGCATAGCGCGCGGCCGAATCGCGCGGAAAACGCGTCGTGACGATTAACTCCGCGCCGGCGCGAAGCAACTTGATGCCGGCCTGGTATCCAATCTTGACACGTCCTCCTGTGAGAAGCGCAACGCGACCGCGCAGGTCCGCGGATTCGGTGCGCTTGGCGAAGTTGAATTCCGCGCAGGATGGACAGAGTTGATCGTAGAAATGGTGCAGCGTCGAAAAATCTTTCTTGCAGATGTAACAGTTCTGCGGCTCGACAGCTTCGCGAAAATCCACATCCGATTCCATCTCATGCTGCGCAAAGTCCGGCGGCGGAAATACGTTCGGTGTCATGAACACAGTTTCGCGGCGCAGCTTGCGAATGCCGGTATTCGACAACACGCTCTCGGCGCGGTTGGCCTTGGCGGTCTTGCGATCGCGCTTGGTCGCCTGCACGAGACGCCGTCGATCAACTGCATCGGGGCGGGAGATGCGGCCAGCCGCCTGTAGGAGCCGAGTGCGGTCTTCTTCCGGAACGCCGGCGAGCAATGCGCGGTTCTCGACGATGGATTCGAGAAGCTCGGCGGCGGCTTGGAGGCGGGCGGAAAGAGATGGGTCTTTGATCTTTTCGGTCACTGAAATGCTATTTGGATGAGAGCGATACATCATTGCGGTAACGCCTGTGACAGCCCTTCAAGTTACTTGGCGTGCACACCCTCTTCCAGCCATCCACCCGCGAACTGGGCGCGACGCAGGCCGGCGGTCAGGTACGGGCACTTTCGCATCAACGCCCATATCATCTCGGTTCGGTAGTTCTCGATCATCAACACTATCGGTCCCTGATTGATGCCGCAGTGTCCCGTGGAGATCCATCCGAATGATCCGCCGTCAGCGTTCGGGAATGTTCGGTTGAATGATGTCTTGAATCCGTACGGATTCGACTCCATGAGCTGCAGTTTGTCGAACTGTTCGATGGCAGGCAGGACGATGTCCGGTGCGAACGGCAGCGATGCAACCACGGACCACGGTGCGATGGTTCCGTCGTCGGGTCNNATCCTGGTCCATCACTCGCGCTCAGGCCCCAACAGCAGTCGGCATAACCCGTGAATTCCATGGGATTCCGAATGGCGTACTCGCGCTGAAGCCGTGTGGCTCGGCGACTGTTTTCGAAATAATCCGACTGCTTGCTTCGCATGAATGGATCCTGAATTCCGCGAAAGTCGGCCCAGATGTGAGACAGTTGGTGCGTGAACAACGGGCCAGAATACAGCAATTCGGTGCCGTAGATTTTTTTCCACTGATACGTCGACGTCCACGCCGTATAGCTTTCCGCCGGCAAGGGGTGACTCGGCGATCCGAGGCCGAGTATGTAAAGCAGCAACGCCTCGCTGTAACCCAGCCAGCGATACTTGATGAAACCGCGCTCCGGTTTCCATCCATGCGACACCGCCTGACCGCCGTTGAGCATCCACTGCCAGTCCACTCTGGCGAACAACGCATGCGCGAGCGTTCGAATCTCGCTCTCGTCCGGTGTGTCAAGCGCAAAATATTCTGCGGCCGTCAACATGCCGGCGAGCAAGAATGTAGTATCCACGGACGACAGCTCACACTTCCACACGCGGCGGCCTGTCTGCATGTCGAGGAAGTGGTAGTAGAAGCCCTTGTAGCCCGTCGCATCTCGTTCGGCCCCTTGCGGGCTATTCCAGAAAAAACGCAGACATGCGAGCGTGCGCTGAATCGCGTCGGCGCGAGAGATGAATCCGAGCTCGACGCCAACCGGATAGGCGGCGAGCCCAAGTCCGGTGGCGGCGATGCTCGACGGTGCGTGGCCGTCGGTCCGGTCCAGTATCAAGCCGTTGGCGGGATTCACTTCACTGACGAAGTAATCAAAGGACTTTCGTTGAAGCGAGTCCAACAACTTGTCGGAACCTGCGGTACTCACAGCTCGCTGTCGTCCGCGAGACTCGCACGAAGCACGCTTCGGCGCAGCTTGCCGGATGCAGTTCGCGGAAGTGGGTCCGTGACTATGCGGATCTCGCGCGGCGTCTTGTAACCAGCGAGCTGTGCTCGACAGTGGGCGCGTAACGCGTCCTGAGCGCTGGTGATGTTCATGTCGGGAAGATCGGCGAGGCGTACGATCGCGACGACCATCTGTCCCCAGGTGGCGTCCGGCACTCCGATGACACCAGCTTCGGCGATCCACGGATGTGCCAACAGCGCAGCCTCCACTTCCGCGGGATAGACGTTCTCCCCGCCCGTGATAATGAGATCATCGCGGCGATCCAGGACACTGAGATAGCCGTCGGCATCGAGCGCGCCGATGTCGCCGGTGTGCAACCAGCCGTCGACGATCGCGCGCGACGTGGCCTCGGGCTGGCCGGCGTATCCCGCCATGATCACGGGACCGCGAACGAGAATTTCACCGGCCTCGCCGGCGCTCGCATCGCGTCCGTCGGTCACGACACGAAGCTCGTTCGGGTAGATCGGCCGTCCGGCAGCACCAAGCTTTCGGAGCGCATCCTCCGGCGCGAGGGTGGCCAGCTGCGACGTCGTCTCTGTAAGCCCGTACGTCTGCGCCACCGGAATCCCAAGCAGTGCACATCGCTCGAGCAGCGGGCGCGGCGCTGGCCCTCCGCCAAGCAACACACAGCGGAGCGATGGCGGATACGGCCGGTCGCCGCGCGCGTCGAGCATTCGCTGCAGCATCACGGTGACGACGGAGATGATCGTCACTCGGTCATCATCCAGTGCGGCGTTCACCGCGGCGGCGTCAAAACCATCGTGTATCACTGCTGTGATGCCGTAGATCGCGGAGCGCAGCAGAATCGACAGGCCGCCGACGTGGAAGAGTGGCATGCAGGCGAGCCACCGATCATCGGCGTGCGTCCCCAGATTGAGCGCTGAGCCAACAGCGCTCCACCAGAAGTTGCCAACGGTGAGCATCGCACCTTTGGGCTGGCCCGTCGTGCCCGACGTGTAGACGATCGCCAGGACCGCGGCTGGATCGTGCACAAGATGCAACGGGATGTCGAGTTCATCACGCGCGCCGAGTGTTGCGCACTCGAGAATGATGGCGCCAGCATCGTCGACGCTCACCGACACGAGATCCGGCCGCTCGCGTCGGGCGCGATCCGAAAGCGCGATCGTTGCCGCTTGCACGACGAGCACGCGCGCGCGGCAATCGCCAATCTGCCATGCGAGCTCATCAGCGCCGAGTCGCACGTTGAGCGGAACGAGCGTTGCTCCCAGCCGGAGCACGGCGTGCACCAGAATCGCAACGTCAACACAGTTGCCCAGCAGCATGGCAACGCGGTCGCCGCTGCGTACGCCGAGTCCCGCGAGTTGCCGCGCATTGCGTGTTGCGGCAATATCCAGTTCGGCAAAGCTCCACGATCGGCCGCCCACCATGAGTGCAACGCGATCAGGAGTGTTAGTTGCGCGATGCGTGAGCCAATCGGTTAGCGGAACTACCGCATTTGACATCGCGAGTGTTTGGTGGACTGTGATCGCTGCGGAAGGCTAGTGAGCGCGCGCGAGTATCAGCCCGGCACTAAACAGCAGGCCAAACGACAGCAGTAGTTGGCCTGTGAGCTTGAGCATAGGATTCAGGTCGCGACCCGCTAACCCGCCGAGCACCTTCCGCACGAGGACCACCGCCAGTGGCAGCGTGAGCCAGGGGAGCATGAGCCAGTAGCGCGCTGTTGCTCCGTTGAACGCCATGACAGTCGGCACGAGGTACGCCAGTGCCGTGAACAGTGCATACTGCGCGCGTGTTGCGCGTTCACCGAGCCTGACGGCGAGCGTGTGTTTCCCTGCTACGCGATCGGTCGGGAGGTCACGCAGGTTGTTGATGACCAGGATATTCGTGACAAGCAGGCCGGCTGGTATCGACGCCGCAAGTGCCACCGCAGTCCACACACCAGTCTGCAGATATGCCGTGCCGGTTACCGCGACCAGGCCGAAGAAAACAAAGACGAACACATCGCCGAGTCCGTGATAGCCGAATGGCCATGGGCCGCCAGTATATGCGAGTCCGCAGATGATCGACAACGCGCCAATGATTATGATTGGCCAGCCACCTACCCAGGCGAGATAGCTGCCGAGCAACGCGGCGGCTCCGAAGGCGACGAAGATGCCGCGCCGAACCGTCTCGTGGCTGATCAAACCGCTCTGCGTTACGCGAAGAGGGCCGAGTCTTCCGTTGTGGTCCGCGCCCCGGTGAAAGTCGGAGTAGTCATTGGCGAAGTTCGTCCCGATCT
>PLEG01000057.1 GCA_003136975.1 Gemmatimonadota bacterium
GCGATTGCCCATGACCGCGTTGTGCTCGACCTGAGCAAAGCTACGCAGCCATTCAGCGCGATCCACCGTGGCCTGCGTGAGCAGCGTCATGCTCGCTTCGGTTTGATAGCGAACGATGTCACCGATTGTCCATGTTCCACCGGGCCACGTGGTGAGGAAATCCACGCCGGTTACCTTGGGGTCAACGTTGTAGCCTGGACGCAACGAGTCGAACGCAATCGTGATTGGCGATGCGAGCGAGGCGCTGGCCGTCTCGGTGAGAATGCGAATCGCTCCGTGATAGTGCTGGAACGCGCGCGCGGGCGTCCACGCATCATATGACGTGTTGTTGGCGATGCCGGTAAAACCATCGGCCGTCATGCGCCACGTCATCGCCTTGCCCATCTGTGCGACGCCAGCGATCAGGATCGGATCGATGTTCGGTTCGATCGGGTCCATGTATGGCGGAATGAAGATGCGCGTGCCGTTGGAGCCCTGTTGGTGAATGTCGTTGACGATCTGCGGATGCCACTGATCATACAGCGAATCCACGACCATCTGCGTTTCGACCTGCGTGAACGCATACCAGTCGCGATTGTTGTCGTGTCCCGTATAGTGATGGTACAGCACCGGGGGGCCCGTGCCTTCCCAAGGCTTTCCAAGAGAGCTGCGATACCAGTCGCCCACAATGTCCACGCCATCTGGATTGAGTGACGGTACGAGAATTACAATCGTGTTGCGCCGGATCGCGCGTGTCGCCTCGTCCTCGCCTGACACGAGTCGCTGAGCCAGCACGAGCGGCGTGAGAATTCCTCCCACTTCTGTCGAGTGAATGCTCGATGTGACAAGTACAACGAGCTTGCCATCGCGCTGGATTTCCGCAACCTGACCCTCGGTTGTCAGCCTCGGATCAGCTAGCAGGCGCTGAAGATTCCGGTAGTGCGGAAGATTGGCGATGGTTGCCGAGTCACCGATATAAGCCGCGAGAAAAGGCCGTCCGAGCGTCGTCTTTCCGAGCGTGTGTACCTGAATTCGCGGTGACGCCTTCTCGAGCGCATGGAAATACGCGACGATCTGCTTCCACTCGGGAAGCTTTCTATCGGTGCCAGGGACGAATCCGATCACCGAGGCAGGCGACGGAATTACGGTACTGGCACGTTGCGCCAAGGACGGGGCGGGTGTGCAGGGGAGAACGATCGCGAAGGCAGTCAGCGTCGAGAGCAGACGAATACACACGATAAGAGCGGCTCCTGTTTGGGGGGTCGTTCCTGGTACGTCGCCAGCGCGGCCCTCGTTGGGCGGGGGCGTCCAAAACTGTCGCTCTGGCGGTCCGGGCTATTGCGATGGTTGGTTTGACTGTTTATACATTCCTAGTGAATAAAATTACGGTCGGCGTACTCGGCGCCTCGGGATACGCGGGCCGCGAGCTATGCGAGCTTGTGGCTCGGCATCCTTCCATGGAACTGATGTTTGCATCGGCTAATTCCAGGGCCGGAGAGCACATCCGGGCTGCCGGTCGGTCCGTCACGCTCGTCGCCGCGGAAGACGCTCGACTGGACAACACCGACCTGGTCTTCTCCGCGTTGCCACACGGCACATCGGCCCAGTGGGTCGCAACGGCCGCCGCCGCTGGCGCCAGAGTGGTAGATCTGTCCGCCGATTTCAGGCCCGGGAATGGCACGCCACCGTGCGCCGCGACTGGCTCGGGACGCTCGTACAGTATCGCGTCAGTTCCGTATGGCCTTACCGAGCTAATGCGGCCACAACTTCAGGGCGCGAACATCGTCGCGAACCCGGGCTGCTACCCCACGGCGATACTCATCGCGCTGGCACCGCTGCTTGCTCGCTCGCTCATTACCAAGGGCGCAACCATCAACGTGAGCGCCGCCAGCGGCGTCACCGGCGCGGGCTTCACTCCCAAGCCGGAGCTCATGTTTGCGGAAGTCGCGGAAGACTTCCGTGCCTACGCGGTCGGTAACGAACATCGCCACCTGAATGAGATGCGCGCGGTGGTGAGCGACCTCGGTGGCGATAACGACATTCTATTCACGCCGCACCTGCTTCCGGTGGCGCGCGGAATTCTCGCTACCATAACCGTTCCAATTGACGAGCCGCTTGCGCAGCCACTCGCACTCTGGCGCGAGATGTACCGTGATGAGCCGTTCGTCGAGGTGAGCGACGCGATGCCGTCACTGCGCGATGTCGTGCATCGTAACGTCGTGCGCCTGAGCGTGGTACAGGCTTCAAATGTGCGCAAACCAACGCTCGTGATCGTCGCCGCGATCGACAATCTCATGAAGGGCGCTGCAGGTCAGGCCGTTCAGAATGCAAATGTTATTTTCGGATTTCCGGAAATCACGGGGTTGCCGGCTTGATGGAACCCATGAAGCGAGTCGTGAAGCTTGGCGGGCGCGCGCAATCCGCGGAAGCGCTCGCGGCGATCATTGCGTCCGCATGGCATGCGAGCGGCGCAATGTGCATCGTGCACGGTGGCGGCGACGAGATATCTGCGCTGCAACGCAAGCTGGGCGGCGAGCCGCGCTTCGCTGGCGGACGTCGCATGACGACCGCGGACGATCTCGACATCCTTCGCATGGTGCTCTCGGGAGTCGTCAACAAGCGCCTGGTGTCTCGCTTCAATGCCGCCGGTGCCCCCGCGGTTGGCATCTCGGGAGAGGATGCGAATCTCATCTCCGCTCAACCGCTCGGCATCGCCGAGTTTGGCTATGTGGGGATGCCTGTCCGCATCAATACGGAGTTGATCGAGACGTTCTGGCTCGCCGGTTTGCTTCCGGTGGTGTCGCCACTTGCGACAAGTGCGGAGACGCCCGGTACCGCTCTCAACGTCAACGGAGATGATGCGGCTGCGGCAATCGCGGTCGCGCTCGGCGCCGATGAGCTCTTGCTTGTTGCCGACGTCCAGGGCGTGCTCGATTCATCGGGCAGGTTGATTGATCAACTCGACGTGGACGAGGCGCGCTCGCTGGTCGCGGCCGGAATTGCAGTTGGTGGAATGGCCGCCAAGCTGGAAGCGGCTCACGCTGCGCTGGTTGGTGGAGTTCGGTCAGTACGAATTGCTGACATCGGCGCGCTCGAGGAGCCGGAGCGCGGGACACTCATAACGCTTGCAACGGTAGGCGCAAAGTGACGACAATGACTTTGCCTGTGATGCAGATATCAAACGAAGCCGCGACGCCGGTTCCCGCTTCAGCGCAACCCGCAATTCTCGGGACCTACAAGCGCCCGCCCGCGGAGATGGTTCGCGGCGATGGGATGTACCTGTACGACGCGAACGGAAAAGCGTACCTGGACTTTGCAAGCGGCATTGCCGTCAACGCATTCGGCTACAATGATCCCGGCATCGCGGGTGCGATTCAGAATGCGCTCCAGACCGGGATGCTTCACACGTCGAACCTGTATCGCACCCGGCCTGGCGAAGAGCTCGCCGAATTTCTGGTCGATCACTCGTTTGCGTCGTCGGTGTTCTTCTGCAATTCTGGAGCAGAGGCCAACGAGGGCGCATTCAAGTTCGCGCGCAAGCTGGGTCGTAGCATCGCGCCCGGGAAGACGGGCATCATCTCGTTGCGCGGCGCATTTCACGGCCGCCTGTTCGCGACGCTTGCCGCCACCGATCGCGCTGCGTATCAGGCGCCATTCATGCCGCTGGCGCCTGGCGTGTCGATCTCTGAGCGCAGCATCGAAGATCTGGACGCGGTGCTGGACGCGCGCACGGTCGCCGCGGTGATAGTCGAGCCAGTGCAGGGCGAAGGCGGCGTGCGCGTGATCGATCGTGGATTGCTCGCCGAGTTGCGCGCAATGACACATGAGCGGCGCATCGCTCTGATATTCGATGAGATCCAGTGCGGTCTGGGGCGCACGGGGACGCTGTTCGCATATGAGCAGACCGGCGTCGTTCCAGACATGATAACGCTCGCGAAGCCAATCGCCGGCGGTCTGCCAATGGGCGCCGTGCTCATGACCGGCGAGGTAGCCGCTGTGATGAAGCCCGGAGATCATGGCACGACGTTCGGCGGCGGACCTTTCGTTGCAAGCGTGGCTCTTCACGTTGTCAAACGCATCGCTGAACCATCGCTGCTCGATCAGGTACGCGATAACGGCGCGTGGATGGGCGAGGAGCTGCACGCAATAATGCGCCGCACGGGGCGAGCTCGCGCGGTGCGTGGTATCGGACTCATGTGGGGGATGGACGTCGTCGAGCCCGCGGCTGGCGTGGTATCGCGAGCGATGGATGCAGGGCTGCTCATCCTGTCGGCTGGAGAATACACACTTCGCCTGCTGCCGCCGCTTGTGATGACACGCGACGAGCTCCGAGAAGGACTCGAGTGCCTGGAGGAAGTGCTGAGATGATGTCCGATATCGTCGGAGCGGTAACAGTTCGTCCAGCGCGCGATGCCGACATTGCCGGTATCGTGGCGCTTGTGAACAGCTACGCAGCCGAAGCCATAATGCTGTACCGGTCGCCAGAGTCGGTGCGCATGACGCTGCATGACTTTGTGGTTGCGGTTGATTCAACAGGCGCCATCATGGCGTGTGGTGCGCTCAAGGAATATTCTCCATCACTCGCTGAAGTTGCATCTGTTGCTGTGGCCCGCGATGCACATGGCCTGGGTCTTGGCACAGCGATCGTCGCCGAGGTGGAGCGGCTCGCTTGTAAGCGTGGCATCGACGAGCTGTTCGCGCTGACACTCACGCCGAAGTTCTTCGAGAGCGCTGGTTATGTCATCGGAGATCGCGCAATGTATCCAGAGAAGATCAGGCGCGACTGTCTCAAGTGCCCGCGCCGGATCCGCTGCAATGAGTACTGTGTAGTTCGCCAGGTTCAGGAAGCGATTGCGGTAGCGGCATAGCGCTACCTGTAGCGCTACCCATCGCGCGCGATTGTCTCCAGCTCTTCCCATCGCTTCATTTTCTCGGCGATCGCTCTCTCGATCGCGTCAAGTCGTCCTTTAGCCTCGACGACGGCCGCTCCATCGCGCAGGAAAACGGGATCTGCGAGTGACGCATAAATACTCTCACGGTCCTGCTCGTTTTTATCTATCTCATCCGGGATCGAGTCGAGTTCGCCCTTTTCCTTGAATGTGAGCCGCCGCTTGCGCGCCGCATTCGGCGTTGGCGATGTCGTAACGCGTTTTGCGGCACTGATGGGTGAGGCAATCGGATCAGGCTGTCGGCGCTGGCGTACCCAATCCGAATATCCGCCAGCGTACTCGCCAACATGCCCCCCGCCTTCAAAGACGAGGGTGCTAGTTACAACATTGTCGAGAAATGCGCGGTCATGGCTCACCACTAGCAGCGTTCCGCTGAACTCCAGCAACAACTCTTCGAGCAGATCCAATGTCTCGATGTCCAGATCATTCGTCGGCTCATCGAGTACCAGCAGATTGAAAGGCCGAGTGAAGAGGCGCGCGAGCAGCAGGCGATTGCGCTCGCCGCCGGATAGCGCGCGCACCGGGGCACGCGAGCGATCTGGCGCGAAGAGAAAGTCTTCCAGGTATCCGAGCACATGCTTTCGCGCGCCGCCGATCTCAATGAACTCGGCGCCGTCAGCGACACTGTCGAATACACTGCGATCCGGATCGAGCTGCTCGCGCATCTGGTCGAAGTAAGCGATCTGGAGGCCGGTTCCGATCCGAATTGTTCCCGAGTCCGGCGTCAACTCACCCAACAGCAAACGAAGCAGCGTCGTCTTACCGGAACCGTTCGGGCCGATCAATCCAACGCGATCACCACGCGTGATGATCGTTGTGAAATCTCGAATAATTGTTCGATCGCCGCGTGCAAAACTTATCGCGCGCGCATCAACGACCAACCGCCCTGACCGATCTGCGTCCTGGGCCTGGAGTTTTGCTGTTCCAGTGCGCTCGCGTCGCGCGCCTCGCTCAACGCGGAGAGCTTCCAGCGAGCGAACACGTCCCTCGTTGCGTGTGCGACGCGCCTGGATTCCGGTGCGAATCCATACTTCTTCCTTCGCCAGCTTCTTGTCGAACTCTGTCCACTCCCGCGCTTCTGTGGCTAGCACGGCTTCCTTGCGCAGCAAGTAAGTGTCGTAATCAGCGCCCCAATCGACGAGCCGGCCGCGGTCGAGCTCCACGATGCGAGTGGCGACCCGTCTCAGAAACGCGCGGTCGTGAGTGACCAGAACGAGTGTGATTCCGCGATCGACCAGAAAGCTCTCCATCCACTCTACCGCTTCGACGTCGAGATGGTTGGTGGGCTCATCGAGTAGCAGAACATCAGGCTCCGCCACCAGTGCGCGCGCCAGCAGCGTCTGACGCTTTCGGCCACCCGACGCAGAAGCGAATGCCGCATCGCCATCCAGTCCAAGATGGAACAGCACGGTCTCCACACGCGTCTGCACCTGCCACGCATTGGCGGCGGCGAGTGCGTGGTGAAGCCGGTCCATGTCGCGCATGGCGCTCTGGCCGCCGCCACTGGCGACCCGGTGGCTTGCCGCGTGATAGCGCGCGAGCAGACTTCCAGTATCGCCGAGTCCGGCGGCTACGACGTCGAAGATCGTCCCGCCGAGGTCGGTGGGGATCTCCTGCTCGAGGCGCGCCACCGTTACTCCCGTCTGGCGCACTACTTCACCGCTGTCTGGCGCGATGGTTCCGTCAAGCAGCTTCATGACAGTGCTCTTGCCAGTGCCATTCCGCCCTAGCAGGCAGACGCGTTCGCCGCGCTCGATGCTGAACGCCGCGCGATCGAGGACCGGCGGTCCACCGAACGCAATAGTCACGTCCTGCATGCCCAACAACGCCATGATGTCCGCTTCTGGTTAATGTTGCATTGACGATATCGCCGTCATAGATCGCAAGGTAACTACGCTGCCAATCGCAATGTCAGAATTCGCTTTCCGAACGTCGCACGATGAGGGCTCCGCACGATTGGGCTGGTTCCAGACGCCTCATGGTGTGGTCGAGACGCCGGCCTTCATGCCCGTCGGTACGCACGGGGTTGTGCGGGGACTGTCGATGGATGAAGTCGCGGCGGCGGGTGCCCAGATGGTTCTTTCCAACGCGTATCATCTCTACCTGCGTCCTGGTGACATGATGGTTCGCGCACTCGGCGGTCTTCACGCGTTCACCAGGTGGGACGGTCCGATGTTGACCGACTCCGGTGGCTTCCAGGTATTCTCGCTTTCGAAGCTTCGCACGGTGAGCGAGGATGGCGTCAGGTTCCAGAGTCACATCGATGGATCGACGCATCAGTACACACCAGAGACCGTGATGCGGATCGAGCGCAACATTGGAGCTGATGTGATAATGCAGCTAGATGAATTGATCCAGGGCCAGAGTGACGCAGTAGCAGCGCGCTCGGCGATGGAAAGAAGCTTACGATGGTTGAAGCGATGCCGAGTGGAGTTCGAGCGCATTTCATCCGAAGGACGCGAACCGGCTCCGGATTTCGCGATGCATCCGGATGCGCCTGCACTTGCGACGCACGACGTCGCGCGAGACATCATTCCACCAGTTCAGGCGCTCTTCCCAATTGTGCAGGGCGGCACCCACGCCGAACTTCGCCGGGAGTCAGTGGCCGGAATTCTCGATAGCGGAGATTGGCGCGGCGTTGCGATCGGCGGGCTCTCGGTGGGTGAGACGAAGAATCTCATGTATGCCACGATCGACGTCTGCGATCCAATTCTACCGCGCAACGTTCCGCGCTATCTGATGGGCGTCGGATTTCCGGACGACCTGATCGAAGGTGTTCGTCGTGGCATCGATCTGTTCGACTGTGTTGCACCAACACGTCTCGGGCGTGACGGAACGGCCTTCACACCAGACGGCAAACTCCAGATCAGGCAGAGTAGCAATCGCACAGATCGGCGTCCCGTGGTGGAGGGATGCGAGTGTCCATGTTGCGTGAAGTATGATCGCGCGTATCTCCGCCATCTTTTTGCGAGCGATGAGATGTTCGGCAAGCGACTGCTCGCGCTTCACAACGTGGCGTTCCTCTTTACGATCATGCGCGATGCGCGCGCGGCGCTGCGGGATGGGACGTTCGGCGCGTGGAGCGATCAGTGGGTAACACGATACCGGGCGACAAAATCGATTGGGTAGGCTTTGCGCTCGTCACAGTGCCCATCGGCGGTCCGTCGGTCACCATCCGCGCAGCCATCTCGTCCAGCAGATCGCGCTTGTTCTTGAAGTGCCAGTAAATCTCCGGCTGCTTCACCCCCAAGCGCTCCGCCAACCGCCGAGTGGTAAGTTTCGAACAATCTATCACTTCCGTCCATTGATGATCCCAGACGAGCGAAGCACTTCACCGAAGCGATCGCGCATTGGCCGCACCGTAGTGGTGTGCGCGGCACTCGTACTTTCGATGCTTGGCTCGCGCGATATCGGCGCGCAGACTTTACTTGCCACGCCAGAGCCACCACCTCCGCCTGCTGGTTGGGTTGGACTGATAGGCGAATACGGCAGCGAGAATCACCTGCTCATCTCTGAGCGCGATGGGTCGCTGTACGCCATCGTTGAATGGCTCACGCCATACCCGATGCATGAGCTTTCCGCGAATGTCTTCGAGTGGCCGCACGCCGGATTGTACGATGGCGAGCGAGTGAGCTTTACGCGTGACGGCAGCGGTCGCGCCACGCAGCTCGCGATCGGTGGTGTGGTGTTCCCGCACCGGGAAGTCGGCCCGGAGTCCGGGAATCAGCTCCGCATAACTCCCGTGCGGCCCGTGGAACAACTGCGTTCCATCGCCCTCGCCGCGCCGCCGCCCATCGAAAAGCCGACGGCTCGTGCGGCGGATCTTGTGGAGCTGACCAAGCTCGATTCCACAATCAAGCTCGAGATCCGGTACGCCACGACCAACAACTTCCTGGGAAGCCGCGTGTACACCCAAGCCCGCGCGTTCATGCAACGGCCCGCCGCCGAGGCTCTCGTTCGCGTTAGTAGTGAATTGCGCAAGCGTGGATACGGAGTGCTCGTCCACGATGCGTATCGTCCCTGGTACGTCACCAAGATATTCTGGGATGCAACTCCTGCCGAAAAGAAGTGGCTGGTTGCGAATCCGGCGAACGGATCGAAGCACAATCGCGGTTGCGCCGTCGATCTCACGCTCTACGATCTCAAGACCGGTCACGCGGTGGATATGGTCAGCACGTATGACGAGAGCACCGAAAGGGCTTACGCAGACTATCCTGGTGGCACGTCGCTCGAGCGTTGGCACAGAGCGCTGCTGCGTTCCGCGATGGAGTCCGAAGGCTTCGCAGCCAACCCGCAGGAGTGGTGGCATTTTGACTATAAGGATTGGCGGGACTATCCGATCCTGAACATTCCCTTTGAGCAGATAACTAGTAACAACGTCTCGCTGTCTCTGGATCCGAATGCGACGACGACCATCGTCGGCCAGGCACTCGGCGAGATCGCCGCGGCGGCGTATGAAGGGCCATAACGCGTGAGATCGACGCCGCCGTACGCGTGCACCTTGATTGCGACACTGGTGCTCGGTATCTCAGCGTGCGCTACGGTGACGCAGAACGCCATCGGTGGTGTGGCGCGAGTGGAGACGGATAGCCTCTCCGCAAAATCGCTCGGCCGGCGAGTGGCGTACAACGTTGTGTTGCCGGCCGGGTACGGCTCTTCGGGAAAGCGCTATCCGATTCTCTGGCTGCTGCACGGTTACGGCGGTGGCAAGGACGATTGGCTGCAACGCACCGATCTGCTGCGGGAGATCGAGCGATATCCTTTCGTAGTCGTATTGCCGAGCGCTGACAATTCATGGTATGTGAACGCACCGTCGGATTCAACCGCCGCGTACGAAGATTTTGTCACGATCGATCTCTATAGTGCCGTTGTGCAGCGATTCGCGATTGACACGCTCCGCCAGGCGATCGCGGGATTGTCGATGGGCGGCTACGGCGCCGTGATGCTTGGCTTGCGTCATCCGCACAGATATCGATTCGCGGGAGGACTCAGCGCCGCGCTTTCGGTGGCTAGTTCGATGGGAAAGGCAGATTCGGTGCTCTGGCGCGGTACGGGCAAGAGCATCATCAAGGCTTTCGGAGTGCGTGGGGTCGGTTCCACATCAGAATACGATCCACTCCGAATTTTCCGTCACGTGCCAGCTGATAGTCTGCCGTACATATTCCTCGCTATCGGTACGCGAGATGGTTATCCCAGCTTTCTGCCGAGCAATCGAGCGTTCACCGACTCGTTGCGCATGTATGGCGCGCGATACGAGTACCATGAGACTCCTGGTACGCACTCGTGGATATTCTGGCAATCGGAGTTGAGGCCGATGTTGGAGAGAGCGTGGGAGATGGTGAACGCTGATTCGTCAGGGCATAAATGAGCGGGCTTACAAATACACGCCTGGCTTGCACTCTGGTTGATCCTACTGCCGCAACGCGCTTAACGTGAAATTGTCAGAACGCCGGTTGTCGCGTCGTAGGTTGCCGTAAGCGTATTGAGATTGCCCGTCTGTTGACCGCCCGTCCAGTGACCATTGGCCGCGAATCGGGCGCCATGACATGGGCAAGCGAAGCTTCCGGACGCGATTTCAACGGTGCAGCCAAAATGCGGACAGATAAGCGAGAATGCGGAGAACGTCGTCGCGCTCGTACGCACTGCTGCCACGGGTGTGCCCTGACCGGAATCAACGCGTGCGATCCCGCCGACCGATGCGAGCCCAGGGAAATTCGACACCGTCACGCTGAGCGGCCCATTGCCACCACCGCCTCCGACGCCGGTGGAATCGCAGGCACCCCCGCAAGCGGTAACTAGGAGCGCTCCGACTGCTGCCATGGCACCCCGTGTAACGAACACCCGGCGGTCGACGCGTGTGACGGCTACCGAATCAGCGCCCGAGCTCGCCGCCCTGCATCCATCGCACGGCGACGCTCTCTCTGTCACCGTCATTGCATTTGTACCGTCGTCGGTCCGCGCCATAAACCTCAAACCTTGAGCGTTGCGGCGGTCCATGCAACGAGATCCTGATCGCTGCGCAGCATGGAGTCCACGTTCACAACGATCGTGTTGCCAGCGTCACGCCGAATCGTGAATCGATCCATGTTACGCGTGGCACGGCCGTTGATGAACTCGCCGTCGGGTTGATACTTGGAGTGGTGCTTGGGGCACTCGAAACGATGATCCGCGTCGTCCCAGCGAAGCGCTGTGTGTTGGTGAGGGCATGACAGATTGAATGCATACAACTCGTTCTGCCACCTGACGAGTATCACCTCATTGTCTCGGTCTATCTGCGCTCCGTCGGTGCTCGGCATCGGATAGCTGACGGTCTGCGCTCCGTCAAACTCACGCCTGCGTCCACTGACGAATCCCACGCTCATTGCGCCAGCCTTGCGCGCGGAGACGCCTAGCGCGCCCATCGATACTACTACCGCCGCGAGCGCACTGTCACGGAGAAATGACCGACGACTCTGCACGAGTGCGCAGTCATTGCACTCATGCTGGGCGTCGCCGCCATCCCGGTTACCATTATCGACGGTCATTCCAGAGCATCCAGTGGGTGTAAGGCCAGTAATTAATCCAACACGAAACAAGCGCACGGCGACGTTAGCGCGCTGGTCATGAATTCAGCGATTCAACTATTTACGAGAATTGTCCCCGCAAAAACGATCGACATCCACAAAGCGATGCTTGCTACAGCGGTCCGGCGCAATTTGCTCCAGAGCGGCTGGTCCTCGACCGGCCCAGAATGCGACGCCGACCGTTCGCGCAGCGCACTCTCGGTATGCTCGAGCGCAAGACCGTTCACGAGGAGCAGTGCGACGAGCGTCATCTTGACTAGGAACACCAGTGACGTCCCGAAAGTTTTAACGTCTGCCGTCGCAAGTAAAATTCCGCTCACGAATAGCACGGTCAAGCCAATCAGGACTGGGCGATGCACGTCTTTGACTTCTTTGAGGAGCGTGAGCCGGTCCTGTGGTGTGCCACGCAGCGCTCTGAACGTCGCTCGGTCTGCGGCAATCGCAAAACCTCCGGCAAAGAGCAGTCCGGCAAGATGAATAAAAGTCACTCCGTCAGAAATGACTTTCGAGTTGCTGAAGAGCGACTGCCAGGGCTTGAGTACGTCGGCGAGCGCCCGAAGCCCTGTCGTGTAACTAAAAACCATTGATGATTCCGTTTAGATGATGCTGCTTACTTGTCGAACAACCACATGATGGCTGTCCCCGCTGTCGCCACTGCCATCGAGCCAACCGAGACGGCGCGGTGCTGCTGCGCGCCGTGCGCGCTGTTTCTGGCATTACCGCCGATGGCGCCCGCCCAGGCAAAACCTGCATCGGCACCGAGCATCGCGACGGAATGAATGATTCTGAGCGTACGGTTGGCTGGATCATGACGTGAATCCCACAAGTTCCACGCACCGGTCACGGTATTTACCCCGAAGAGAACGGCCAGGCCACCAGCCACCCCGACATGTGCCGTTTTGAGCGATGATGGTGGAACCCCTGTTCGCTCGTCGCGCAGGAGGCGCTCGCCCAGTACATACTCGGCGCCGAATAGCGGGAGCTCGGCGTAGCTTGCCACCCTGTGAATCGTGAGTCGCGTGTAGTACGCGTCGCTGTACTCGATTGCGCGCGGCCGGCGTGACGTGGTATCACCAGTGGTGTAAGCAACCGAGAAGCCGAGCAGAATGGGGCGCGGTCCGGCCTGCGTAGTTAGCCCGGTGCTACCCGAATCTTGCACAAGCGACGAGACGGGTGGCCTGGCGCCGGAATCCGAAGCCAGGGTTATCTGAGACGGGGCTATCGCGAGGGCGAATGCAACGAATGCGGGTATCACTGGGAGCGTGGGAGAATACGTACTAGGTTGTACCTAGGGGAGACGCGTGCGGAGAGGGAAGGCATGATAGAAGAGGAACGTCTAAGAGGCCCAATTTGTGACGCTAGGCACTGCACTTCGAGCATGCTCACAAGCAATTGATTGCTGGATGGCGTCCTCGCGAACGATCATCGAGTCAGCCGCGATGGTCTGCGTAGCGGCTCTGGTGGCTCTGGCGGTATCTGCGCGTGTGGGAGCGGCCCAGGCAATCTCTCCTGAGAGGAAGGGCTCGTACGGCGGCACCATTTATGGTACGGTCAGCGCATCGACTGGCGCGCCCGTGGGGCACGCGCTTGTCAAGGTAGTGGGAACCTCCAAAACGACGATCGCGGACAGTGTGGGCTCTTACATCCTATCTCAGCTTCCGGTTGGGATCAGTATTCTGCAAATCAACGGGACAGGCCTGGAGCCATTGACGGTTCGGGTAATGGTGCCGAGTGTGGGAAGGGTGCGTGTCGATGTGATACTTTCGCAATCTGTGTCGGCGATCCAGCCGGAGTCACTGCCGCCCGTACGTGTGAGATCCGCAACGCTGGTGGCAGTTGAGACTTCCGCGCGGGTTCCAGCACATACACCCGGTGTTTGGGAGTGGAAGGGAGATGTCGCCAGTGCACCAGAAACGAGCGGAGAGCCTGATGTGTTTCGGCTGCTCGTGAGCGATCCCCGCGCGATGATGCGTTCAGACGGCTTCGGCGGAACCTCGGTGGACGCGGCTGCAGGCGCTATTCCAGATCGCGTATTCGTCGATGGATTGCCCGTGTGGAACCCTCTTCACGGAGGAAACTCCATTGGCGCGATCAACCCGGATGTCGTGGGTGACCTGCGCGTGTCCGACGGCGCGGCGTCGGCGCGATATGGTGACGCTCTTTTCGAGACGGTCGACGTCGAAACGCGTGAAGCGACACTCAGCAAGCCATCGGTGGGAGTGGGATTGGGACCGACGTCGGCACGCGGTTGGTGGGGAAGTCCTCTTCGGGTGGGAGCAACAACTGGACAACTGTTGATTGCTGGCCGGCGGAGCTCCGCCGGAGTATTCCCCGACCGGAGCGACGTGAATTCGACTTCCGATCACTGGCGCGACGGTCTCGCGGTATTGTCCCTCCGTCGCAGAAGGACCGCCATTCAGCTCATCGCGATCGGGAGCGGCGACAACCTCGCTGCAGATGTAGATGATGCAACGGTGGGTGCGAAGGCTGATGTCCGATCGGCAGTCGATCAGGACCAAACGCTCGAGGTGCCATGGCGCTCAATGACGCTCGGTGCGGTGTGGACCGAGCAGATCTCTCCTGCACACACACTCGTGACGCGGATGTGGCAAGCTCGATTTGCTACAACTGCTAATTCGAGCGCAACGACCAGAGGCGCCGCCATGTCCAATAGCGCTCGAGAAGTGGGCGTTGGCACCGAGCTCAACTTGGGCTCCGTTACGCTTGGCGCATCGATGGAGCGCATTCACACATCGTACAATACAGCAGCAGCGGTAAACTCGAGTCTGCGATTGTTCGATAGTGCGGGCATGGGGATTGATACTACGACCACGCAAGCATCACACACTCTGCGAGCGGGCCCGACGATATTTGCGGCGTATGCGGAGCGGCGCTGGGGTAGCGTGAGCGATCACTGGACCGCGACATCGGGAATCCGTGCGACTGCTCTTTCGGCTGGTGCGCCGCGGATCGAGCCGCGACTTTCCATGTCTGTCGATCTCCCCGTCGGTATTGTGGCTACGGCCGGATATGCGAGTACCCATCAATTTGTCCAGTCAGTGCGCGACGTAACCTACGCTGGCGGGGCGCTTGTTCCAGTGAGCTTTCCTGTTGCCGCTGGGTCCGCTGATGTGCCCGTTGCGGCGGCGCAAACGGTCACGGCAGATCTGAGTAGAGACCTTGGCGCCGGTGCGAGAATGACAGTTGGTGCATACGACCGAAAATTCAAAGGATTGATATCGCAAGGGCTGATCGTGGTCCCTTCCGCCGGCGATGGATTCGATATCGTTGACGGTCGCACAATTGGCATCGGGAGTTCCCTGCAAGGCAACAGCGGCAACCTCACCACGCGCATGACGTACGGTGTTCAGCGTACCGCTTTATCGCCGCGGTCGACCTCATACTTGCCACCCAAAGAGCTCGCGCAAACTGCGTCGGCGGCAGTTGAATGGCGAGCTGCGGGAATGACCAGACTGAGGATATTGGGCTCGATTGGCTCATCTTTTCCTGGTACGATGAACCTTCCAGACAATGATCTCGGTGAAGCTGGCGCAAGCTTCAGAGATGAGGCCTCCGTTCAGGCGTCGCGGATGCTTGGCACTGCGGATGCGACTTTGGATCGGCTCCCGATGTACATGCGCATCGACCTGGGCGCTATCCGCGAATGGAGCACGGCAGATATGGGTAGAATCGGCCTGACAGTTACGGTCGCGAATGTGTTCGATCGGCCCAACGTGGCGGCATTTCTTCCCGGTGATGTGCGAGGAGGTGAGCGAGTCGTCGCTCTCACGCCGAGGTCGTTGTTGGCTGGAATTACCTGGCACCAGTAATCGACCCGAGTGGACCTGCTGTCACAAATGGCGCCGTTTAGACGTTCTACTCCTGAACCCGCGCCAGATATCATGCGCCCTGTACCGGCATTTGAAGACGCGGTTACGCAACTCTTTCATCAGCAATTCCGACCACTATTCCGCTATCTCGACCGCTTGTGTGGCGACGCGGATCTGGCGGCAGATTTGGCTCAGGAGGCGTTCGTGAAACTATACGAGCGTGGGGTTGTACCGGAAGAGCCAGCAGGATGGCTTGTAACTGTTGCGACGAATTTATTTCGGGACACGCAGCGGAGTGCGCAACGGCGCGAGCGGATCACTACCGATCGCGGGCGCGATCCAACGCACCACACCGAGGTGCGAGAGGCGGACACGAAGATCATCGCCGATGAGGCTCGCGATCACGTGCGCAGTGTACTGGCTACGCTTCCTCTGCGTGACAGGCAGCTTCTGTTGCTGCGTCACGAGGGTTACAGTTATCGCGAATTAGCGCACATGCTTGAGATCGAAGAAGGAAGCGTTGGCACGCTGCTACTTCGTGCGACCCGCGCATTCCGCACCGCATTCACCACGGCGGCCTCATGCAGCTGACACCGCAGCTGACACCGCACCTGACTGATGCGAGCCTGGCCTCCGTGCTGGACCGGGACGGCAGTACCGCCATTGAGTCTGCGCAGGCGCATCTCATGGAATGCGAGTCGTGCCGCAGAGACCTCGAGAAGGCGCGGGATGACGAGGCTGAAGTGGGGCGTTTGTTCGGCTTGCTGGATCACTCGCCTCCGGAGATCGATTCCACGGAATTTTTCCGAACAATCGCGACACGCAGGAACACCAGAAAATCCGGCGTATCACGGAGCCGTTTGTGGCCCCGCAATGTTGCGCGCTGGACAGTCGCGGCAGGCATACTCACTGCCAGCGTCGCCGCCGCCGCACTGGTCCCGAACTCGCCTGTTTGGCGACTCATTCGCATGGTTGCCGCCGCATCACCGAATGGCCACAGGCTTTCATCCACAACTTCTTCGATAAACGCTGTAACGCAGCCGACGTCACCGCGCGGGGTAGAAATCATTCCACATGGACGAGTCGAGATTCTGTTTCGGTCGAGTCAAGCAGCCGGCGTCGTGCGTGTCAGTACAGCGACAACTCCACAGCTCAGTGTTGAAGGCGAGGACGATGGGCCCACATATACTGTTGGGCAGAACACGATTATCGTCAACAATCGCCCTTCAGACTCGACCAACTATATCGTACAGGTGCCGGAGATTACGGATGTGGACACCGTCTATATCCATATCGCCGGACGCGTCGCGTACTCGAATATTGGTAACCGGGTAAGCGGCTGTGGCCGAGTCCGGAGGTACATGAACGCGCTATTCGTGTCTTGTAATCCTGTTGTAAGGTGAGGGACATAGGTTCCACGGTCGTGCCGCATGTGTGCGACATCCAGCACCGATGGAGCTTGGAATGAGACCAAAGAGATGGCAGCCGACTGCCATCGTGGTGATTGTTATAGTCGCTTTGCTGGCGCTGACAGCGCCGGGCCGTAGCCTGTGGCAGAGTTTTTTTTCGTCGTTGCGAATTGCGAAGCCACAGGCTGTGAGTGTCACGATTCCTGGTTTTTCCGGCTCCGCCGCAACGCGCCGGCTGCAGGACGCGATTGGCGGTATGATTGCCGATACCACGAGCGTCACGCTGGATGAAAAGGATCAACCTGTCGCCAGCGCGGCCGCAGCGAGTCAGCTCGCTGGATTCACCGTCCAGCTTCCGCGCGCGCGCACTGATCCGCCGACGCTGATGGTCACGGGCGCGCAGTCCATCGCCATGACTGTGAATCGCGCACAATTGCAGACGATCTATCGCGAGGCAGTGTATACGTCCGTCTCCTTGCCTGTATCGCTGAATGGCGCTCGAGTAGCGATCAGAACGCCCAGAGCCGTTCGAGCGCAGTATGGCCATTGTCCGATTCCAGTCGCGAACACTTTACAAGGACAGATTCAGGGGCCACCACCGCCATCCACTGATAACAGCGATTGCGTGATGCTCACCGAGAGTCCGCCCGCCTCCGCGGATGTCCCTCCGGCTCTCGACATGCAGCAACTCGTCGCGATTGGGCTCGAGCTCTCCGGCATGAGTCCAAATCAGAGACAGGCCTTCCAGAAGATGTTCAGCTGGCAATCCGCGCTCAGCATGTCAATGCCTCGCTCAATGAGGTCGTACGATTCGGTGACTGTCAATGGCGTACCGGGAATGCTCCTGAACACCGCAGGCCGACGGGGACCGACGTACGCATTGTTCTGGACGAAAAACGGGATCGTGTTTTCCCTGGCCGGATATGGCAGCTCAGCCAATGCCGTCCCTCTGGCGAGCTCAACGGATGAGACGAGGAAACTGCCTTGAGCCCATCCGCCGATTACGCGATCGAAACGCACAACCTGCGTAAAGTTTTTGGATCTCATGTAGCGGTGCGGAATCTGTCACTGTCAGTTCCGCGCGGAGAGATCTTCGGGTTCCTGGGCCCCAATGGCGCGGGAAAGAGTACTTCCATCAAGATGCTCCTCGGGCTCGTGCGTCCCACCAGCGGCGATTCCTTTGTACTTGGTGCGGCATCAGGAGATGTCGCCATTCGCCGGCGCATCGGTTTCCTGCCGGAAGACTTTCGTTTTTATGATTGGCTCACCGCGACCGAGCTAGTGCAGCTTCACGGACGCTTGTGCGGAATGACAAATGCGAAACTGCGCGAGCGTGTGCCGGAGGTGATTGATCTCGTTGGTCTTTCGCAACATCAAGATCGGAGAGTGAAGGGTTTCTCGAAGGGAATGCTGCAGCGGATCGGTCTCGCTCAGGCACTTGTCCATGAGCCGGACATCGTCTTCCTGGATGAGCCTACGTCCGGACTGGATCCCATGGGACGATTGATGGTGCGCGATATTCTACGCGCGGAGCGAGATCGTGGTGCGACTGTTTTCCTCAACTCGCACCTCCTGAGTGAAATCGAGGTTACCTGCGATCGTGTCGCCTTCATCAAGAATGGCGAGGTGGTGGTAACTCGCGATCTGAGCGCTACCCTCGCGGAGGAAGTGCGCGTCGTGGTGGATGCGCGGCACGTTTCGCAACAAACCGTCGCCGGTCTTACGCGATGGGCTGAAGGGATCGATGTCGACCAGGAGCATCTACGATTCCGTGTGCGCTCGACTGATGTGCTTCCCGATATCGTGCGGTATCTGGCTGCATCCGGAGCGGATATATTCGCGGTCACTCAGGAACACGTATCGCTCGAGCAGATCTTCGTGACGATTATGGGCGAGGACACAAGCCTATGAGTAACATCGCGATCATTGCAAACGTCACGCTGCGCGAGGCAGCGCGCCGAAAGATCCTCTGGACAGCGCTCTTTGCGGGCGCATTGCTCCTCGCGATCTTTGCCATTGCACTTCGTTTGCAAGTTGTTGAGTTCCAATCGCGCCCAATGTCGCCGTTCGTGCGTTACCAGGTCGAGAGTGGCATGCTCATGATCGGGCTGTACATGTGCGACTTACTTGCCGTAGTCCTTACGATTCTCACCTCGATCGATACACTCGCGGGCGAGATCAGCTCCGGAACGATTCAGGCGATTGCAACCAAGCCAATCTCTCGCTCGCAACTTCTGATCGGCAAGTTTGTCGGATTTGTCGGGATGATCGTCGTGTACGTCGTGATCACGTTCAGCGCGACCATCGCGGTGGCGTATTCAGTGACGGGCGTGCTTCCAGAGCATCCGCTTCACGGGCTGCTCCTGATCATCTTTGAGTGCGTTGTTGCATTGAGTCTCACGTTCATGTTCGGAACGTGGTTCTCGACGCTGACCAATGGCGTGGTGGTCCTCGGTCTTCAAGCCGTTGCGTTCATGGGTGGATGGCTGGAACAGGTCAGCGGTTTCTCACAGAGCGGCCATATCGTAACGCTTGGCATCGTCTCCAGCCTGATCATGCCCGGTGAATCGCTTTGGCGCCGGGCGGCAT
>PLEG01000219.1 GCA_003136975.1 Gemmatimonadota bacterium
CTCTGACCCCATTTTCTACACGCCAGCGCGTTCGACCTACTTCTGATATGAAAGTCGCTCCTGAACGACAGTAGGCGCAGCTAGCGTCAGTCCATGAAGAACGTCAGTCATCGCGTCGTTCGCTTTTGAGGCGTGATTAGAGCCGACCACAATCGAGTCGTGAATAGTCAGGAACGGGATTTCGTCTTGAATCCCCGGTAGAGGAAAAAACACGAGGGATTTGTTTCAGGACGATGGCGACAACTCAGCGAGGCGACGTTGTACGGTCCCAGAGAAACGGTGCGTTGACGCGCGGGATGTGACCGTTCTGGCCCATTGTAGGTTTATTGAAAATGCCTCGCCGCCGCAACTCTCTCTTTTCATGAACTTTCAGCAATGATTTGCCACGCATGGGTGCCAGCTAAGCCCAATCCGAAGTTGCTGCGTAGCTGCAGGAACTCTGTCGCTGTCATGCTGGTGGGCGCAGGGGTGGCCACGCAGGCTGGGCCGCTTAGTGCCGCATCCGCAATGCAAGGCCCGCTTCGGTCTATTCGCGTGTTCACAGATTCAGCGTTCACCGTATCACTCGATACAAGTCGGATCGAGCGAACAGACGCGGGCGACTACCTCGTATGGTTCCAGACACGCTGGGCACGGCCTCACCAGTCGCATGCGCCGAGCCGATTCAATCGCGAAACGATCCACACTCTACTTCGGTGCGAGCCACTCCAATACAAAACTATTCACGTCAGCGTATCGCTTGACGCCGAGCCGATAGTTGCCCAACAAGGCGGGACGGTCGCCGACGCGGCCGGGATACAATGGAAGGCGCCTAAGCCGGGTTCNNACAATGGTGATCATCCAACCGGTTGGCGAAACATCGATGGCTGATACGCGAACCGCACTCCATACGTGGGTTGACACTTCGCCACATACGGTACGCCTGATTCGCGTTGCCCCGAACGTCGACATCGAGGTACTGGACTGGGGAGGAACAGGTGAACCACTGGTGTTCCTCGCTGGCTTCGGGAACACGGCGCACATCTTCGACGGATTCGCACCTCAGTTCACTGACGGCCACCATGTGCTCGGTATCACTCGCCGTGGCTTTGGTGCGTCGAGCGAACCAACATCTGGCTACGACTCGCAAACACTGGCCCGTGACATCACCATCGTGATGGATAGCTTGCACATCCAACGCGCATCGTTCGTTGCACACTCCTTTGGAGGGAGCGAGCTAAACTATTTGGCAACGCATTCATCGGCGGAACGCGTAGACCGATTGATCTATCTCGAGGCCGCACTTGACTTCGCGCAACTATACTCCGACACGGCCTGGGTGAACGGACCATTTCCGCACCCACCGCGCCCGTCATACCACTTGCCGGTGATTGAGGCGCAGACGCTCTACAGCGGCCGTTCGGCGGGGTCCGGATACCCTGAGGCCGATGTGCGGGCCATACTCAAACTGAACTCGCGTGGCGACAGCATAGTAGGCGCACGGATAGTTGATTCGGCGGCGCAGCGCCTGATGCGTGACACCGAGTCAGCTCAGTTCACGCGCATTCGCGCGCCAGTGCTCGCCATCTACGGAAGTCCGACGACGGCCGCCGAGAAGTACCCTTGGTGGAACGAGCTCGACTCAGCGGGTCAACGACAAGCGGACGTGCGGTTCGAGGTAGAGCGGGCCATTCTCGGGAGGCAGCACGAGCGTGTCAAGCACGAAGTGCAAGGCGCGCGAGTGATCGAAATTCCTGGTGGTCGACACTACGTGTTTTTGAACGAGGGTCCGGAGGTTGTGCACGAGATGCGCGTATTCTTAGCGCTTCCTGAGAGCTAGTAGATATGTGCGATCCAGAATTATCCCTCGCCGCAAGCAGGCCGACTCGTCGATTCCGAGACGGTGTAGACGCACAAGAGCGGAAGGGGCTGTATGATTGAGGTTCCCCTGATCTTAGGAAGCGCAGGCGACATGCTAAGGATTCACGGCTTTTATTTGTACTCGACGGGGCATCAGATCCATCCGGTTGGGGAGATTCAAGCGGAAACGCCGTTCGTAAACGCATTCGGGCCGATGTTTTTCGCGCAATCGGCGCTGAAGGCGTTCATCGAACAAAGCATTTTTCGCCTGCAAACGTCGCGCGATGCGGCAGCCAGTCTCCTTGAAATTCTGGCCAGATTGACTTCGAATCTTCAGCGAGCGGAACCAATCACGGCCTACGAAGCATACGAGCTAGCTGAAGGACTCAAGGCATTCGAAACCATTTTGAATGCCGAGTTTGCGATGATGAACGTCTATTTGGTTCTTAAGAAAATGGGGTCAGAGTACANNCTCTGACCCCATTTTCTACACGAATTACCGCCACTTTCTGGCGGTAGTCGAGAAGGCCCGGATGGCCTGTTTCAACAGCGGCCAGCGAGTGGAGGACCATTTTGTCGGAATCGACGAAATGGTCGGAATTGGGAGCGGCGCTCAACGCTCCGTGAGCACTGTGATGATGTCCCGAAAATGGGGTCAGAGTACACATCTCTTGGTATACGCGATCGGTTGGCGT
>PLEG01000011.1:0-409 GCA_003136975.1 Gemmatimonadota bacterium
CCCTGCCGCTGCGCCTTGGCAGCCAGATTCAGATCTTCCAGCTCCCCGTAGGAGAGCGTCAAAAAGTTTTGCAGTTCGTTGGGCGTCATGGTTGAATATTAATTGTCCTTGACGGTCGCCGCCCCTCGCAACGGTTTTGCCCCGGCGCTCCATAGATTGTCTTTATGGACCACCATCAAGAAATTGATCGGGCCCACCCCCGATCCGTCGATAGAGTAGCGAACGGGCGGGCAGGGTAGTGGATCGCGCCGTCCGGGTGCCTTTGGCAGGCCGGTCCAGCATCGTCATCGCCTGCGCAGCTCAGTTCAGACCATTCGCCGGGGCATTCCGTCCGGGTTCGCTGGCATCCGAGCGCGGATTTTCTTCGGTTTGCCGAAACAGGGCGTGCAAATCCGTCGATAAGACAAAA
>PLEG01000011.1:428-3964 GCA_003136975.1 Gemmatimonadota bacterium
AAGCGCAGCCGCTTCGGCCGCGCCGTCAGCAACTCCGCCGGCAGAGCCAGACGCTTCAGCGCCGTCATCACGTTGTGCGAGATCACCGCCAACCGCAGCCACGCCGCATTCGCCCCGAAATACTTACATGGCATCACTCCCCCGGCCAGTTCGTTCTTCACCACATCGTGCACGCCCTCCACCGTCCCGGCTTTCTCCCGATGCCATTGAATCAAGCGTCCTGCCTTCCACTCCCCAATGTTCGTCACTACCGCAAAGTGCTTTACCTTGCTGCCATCGTCAAACAACGTCTCCTGCCGCTGCCGAATCCGAATCGCCACATACCGTAGGGGCTGCGTATCTTTGTGCTCCGTTTTCTCCCCCGGCACNNGCTTGCCAGCCCTCTTCGGGAATCTTCAAGATCGCCTTGTGCAACGCCTCGCTCATCCGCGCGCTGATCGCAAACCCGATGAATCCCCGCGGACCACCCTCCCGCTGTTCGTTCCGCAGCCATTTGATCAAATGGCTTTCGTGGCTCGCCGAATCGCCCCGATAATAATACTCCTTCACCGTTTCCGGCAGCGCCGCGTAAGCCTGTTTGGCCACCGTCAACGGCGCCATCATCGCCGGCACCTTCCCGTCCCGAAACTCATCCGCCAGTACCACGTTCATCTCGGCCCATACCGCCCACATCGGCTGATAGCCCCGCTCTCCCTCGTAGGTTCGCAAGGCTTCCTGCTTCCGGCTCTCGATGATCGTGGCATCCTGATCCACGGTGGCGATTCGCTGGTCTGCACAGCGCCGCCCCAACTCCCGCACCAGTTCCCGATTGACCACACCTAATCCCACCAACGCTTCCGTTTCTTCTGGTATATAGGCGATCCGCTCCGGCGTCCGCCGCTGCTTGGCCTCCTCGATTTTCGCTTCCTCGTGAAACTCGTACAGAAACTTGCGGCCACAGAGGGAGAGGGCATCTCGTGTCCCACCATTTCACTCAGCCCGGCATCCTCGCGCAGACGCACGAAGTCATCGATGCACTCGCCGCCCACCGCGTTCAGAATCACGAAACTCTCCACCAAGGTCGCTTCGTCGTAGCCCCGCTACCGCTCCTTGAGCCGCACGTGCTCCTTCACCAGTGTAGGCAAACCCAAGGATCGGAACGCTGGCACCACCAGAGGCACGCCGCCCAGCGCCGTCAGGACCTCCGGCAGCGGTTCGGGATCGACTTCGAAAAGCAGAGGGGATTCAGTCGGGGAAGGCTTGGAGGGCTTGCTCACTCCTCAATTCTAACGGCACCATTCACCCCGCCGGTGCAAAAATAGTGCCATCAATTTCGTCACGCACTATCCCCAAAGCCGCGCGCACCGGGCCTCCGAACTGCCTTCCACCTTTTGGCCTGACTGACTATCGACGGATTAGGGCCCACCCAGGAACTTCGCACGGCGACTTTATTCCACGTTGAATCAATAGGGTAGGGGCAAATTCGCATTTGGGGAGATTCGCATTTGCGCCGACCGGGGTTTTTAGGTATAAACTTGCAGTTATATGAAGGCAAGCAAGGGACTGGGCAAGGTTTCCGAACTGGCCTTGCGGCAACGCCGCCAAGGTCTGGTCAAGTTGCTCCCGCCGGCCGGCGAAGTGCTGCGCGGTTCCCTGGTGGAGCGCTTTGTTACCTGCGGCAATCCCTCCTGCAAATGCGCCCGCGGCGAACGTCACGGCCCAATGTGGTATCTGACCGTCACCTTGGGACCGGGTCGCACCACCGGCGGCATCATCTCCGCGGATCTAGTGGACCAGGTTCGGCGCTGGATCGAGAACTACCAGCGGCTGAAAGCCGATCTGGAGAGAATTTCCGAGATTAATCGCGAGCTGTTGCGCCGCGAGCAGAACGCCCTCCGGGCACGCAAGCGGAAGGGGGCATAGAGAATGTACCGGACGGAAGGGGCGCAAGGGGCGCAAGCAGTGGCCGTGTCTATCTTGCATTTATGAGAAGGCAAGATAAATCCGGTCACCGCTTGCCTTCCTTTGCCGGCTACCTCAGCAAGGTCTTCGATTTTCGCCGCCTCGCCGCCGACTTGCGCGACGCCCGCACCGATCCGGACTTCTCGCCCCAGTCCGTCTTTCTGGCCGTCTTCCATGGTTTTGTCTTCCGGCTCCGCAGTTTCCAGCAACTGCAAGCCGACTTGTCCCAACCCGCCTTCCAGCACTGGATCGGCGCCCCGCGGGCGTTGAGCGATGATGTGCTGCGTTACAGTCTGTGCGGGTTCGACCTCGCCGGACTCGAACAGATGCTGGTGCATGTCAACCGCACCCTCAAACGCAACAAGGCTTTTGACGAAGGCCGCGTTCAAGGCCGCATCGTCGCCGCCCTGGACGGCATCGAAGTTCTTTCCAGCTACAGCCGCCATTGCGATTCTTGCCTGCAGCGGCGCGTGACGTTCACCGATCCGGAAGGCCGTTCGGAGGAACGCATTCAGTACTATCACCGCGCCGTCGGCTGCCAGATCATCAGCAGCCCCGTGAAACCGTTCCTGGCTTGGGAATGGCTCCAACCGGGCGAGGGCGAGGATACCGCCGCTCTCCGTCTACTGCGCCGCATCCCGGAACAGTATGGTAGCCGCTTCTTCGATATCCTGCTGCTGGACTCGCTCTACGCTCAGAAGCCCGCGCTTCAGCTAACTCAACAGATCGGCTGGGACGTCGTGATCACCTTCAAGCAGGAGCGGCGCGACCTCTACCAAAGCGCCATGGGGTTGTTTCAAGCCCGGCCTGCCGACCTGCAGTTTGAACAGCGGCATGACGGGCGGCTGTATCAGGTTCAGCTCTGGCAAACCGAGGGAGTCGCCTTCAGCCAGGATTACCCGCAGCCCATGCGGGTGGTCCGCACCGAGGAAGCCGTCACCTCCAACCGCCGCCGCGGCGATCAGACCGTTACAGAGACGACACAGCACGCTTGGATGTGGATCACCACCTTGGACGCGCGCACCTTTCCGGGCCAGCAGATTTGGTCGTTGGGGCATGCTCGCTGGAAAAACGAAAACAACGGCTGGAACGATCTGACCCAAAATTGGGCGCTCAAGCATGGCTTTCTGCATGCCTGCAATCATCGTCCCAAGGTCTCTTCCGAATCTGGCGGCAGTCAAGCCGTGCCGAATCGCGGACTGGCCGCGGTGGTGCTGATCCTGTGCCTGGCTTTCGTGCTGTCCTCGGCTTTCGCCATTCTGCATTCCAAGCTGTTCCGGCTCTATCACCCCAGCCTTCTGGAGATTGGCCGCCAACTCTATCGCAGCTTGTGGCAACTCCAACCGCCCATCCGCGCACCGGCCTAGGGGTCCGTTGCTGCTAACCACAGTTTGGGATGGAACTCCCTCGGCTGTCCTCCCACGGCCACGCCATCCTTTTCTCTCCAGACCGCTCGACCACCCAGGAACACCCCTCGGATTGCCAGGAATTCGTCAAAAACTGCTCTCCGAATCTCCTCCGCACTCCACCTCCTCCCCAAACGACGAAATCTACGTGACTTGCCGGGTCTCCCAACCCGCTATGCGAAGTTCCTG
>PLEG01000230.1 GCA_003136975.1 Gemmatimonadota bacterium
GCAAGAGACGGAGCGCATGCGGGATCGGCGCCAGGCGTTGTTACTGGCCGCCTTACCAGACGCCGTGGTACACAGCGTTGGTGCGCGCCGCGCGCCGCACGTTCTCAACATCTCGGTTCCCGGCACTGACAACGAGTCGCTGTTGATGGCGCTCGATCTACGCGGTGTCGCGTGCTCCGGTGGTAGCGCCTGCCAGAGCGGAAGCGTCATCCCGAGTCACGTGCTTTCGGCGATGGGCGTCGAGCCATCGCTCGCCGCTGCCGCGATCCGAATGAGCTTCGGGCCGATCAACACAGAAGCGGATGTTGATCGCGTCGCCGAGCTGTTCCCCAAGCTGGTCGCAAAGGCGCGCACTGTAGTCCCCGTTTAGCGTCGGCCGTGGATTCCCACATTCGCGGGAATGACAAGTGGGGTCGTCATCCTGAGCTCGTCATCCTCGCCGAAGGCGAGGATCCATGGCTGACGGTGTAACAGCGCACCGTTGCCGTGCAGGTGTCATCAGGTTCGACTGCGCCGCGTCCTTGTCGCGTTTACGTTGTCACATTGCGTGTTCGTATTTCTGCTCGTTCACGCGAGAAAGGCGGCCATTGGTGGCCGCCTTTCTCGTTTCTTTGCCGCTCGCTTGTGAACGCTTGCTGAACTACGCTTTCCGGCGGCGGCGCATCATCGGCACTATTCCGACGAGGCCAGTTCCCAGGAGAGCCAGCGAGCTTGGCTCTGGGGTCGTAATGTCGACACGTTGGGAGTAGTCGACGGAGAGGTCCTCAATGAGGCGACCGCTGCCGACTGTGGGAAGCGCAAGTGTACTGATGAAAGTCCCGGTCATGCTCCACACGTCAATACTATTCGCATAAATATTTGACGTGAAGAAATCCGTTCCGTCAAAAGCGATACCTGTGGACCCGCCTGCATTGCCGTGAATGAGTCCAGCTGTAATGACATTTCCGTTCAGATCGTACACGTCGTAAACCGGGTTCGCGTCGCCTTCATTCGCGATCAACTTGCCGTCGAAGTATTCGAGGCCGTCGCTATTCCCCTCCGACAGGCCAAGCGTGATCGTCTTGTCAACCACGCCTCCCATGGTGAGATGGTACGCATGATTTGATCCCGCGTAATCACCGGTCCAGAACCCGGTGCCGTCGTATGCCAGTGTGGAGAAACTCGTTAGCGAAGTGGCGATCGCGGGACCCGCTACGCCAGTCGTCGCATCCATGGTGTAGATGTGACCGTCTCCAACGACGCTGTAGTAAACGGTGTTACCGACGACGACAATCGCGCGACCGTTCCCCGACACGCCGGCAAACTGATGTAGGCGCACCCCGGTAGTCTTGTCGAAAGCCTCAATGTTGGCAGGGCCGCCACCCTGGGCGCTATTGCCCCATAGGACGTCCTGAGCGTGAAGTGTACCTGCCGCGAGTGCAACAGCGGACAGGACGCCCAAAAACTTGTTTCTCATCCAGCCTCCAAGAAAAGAAATGGTTTGCGCGCAACGTTCTTGACTGTCGCGCGGTTGCAACACTTCGGCACGTTGTAGGGCTGAATGGCATATCGAATGCCGAATCGCCGCACGTACACCGGAGAGCAAGCGGAAAGGCTGGTGTACTGGCATTTCGTCTAATAACGAGATGTCGACGGCCATTTCCTGCATCAAGAAATCGACTCACCGCCGCGACATTTGCGGGAAACATGCGACGCCTTGCAACGACGGCGCACGCGCGATGTACCAGATCGAGCTTGCTACTCCCCAGGATTCCGGTATCGTAGGCGCTGTCGCGATCGGCCGAAGTCCTCACCGGCTTTCAGGGAGTAAACATGCAATTTCGATCCGCCCACGGGCGCACAACACAGTACGCGATGGTTCTTCTCAGCGCATCCTGTCTGTTGACTACCCCGCCGGAGGCTCGCGCTCAGTCGGTTAGCCGCACTGCAAACGAAACGGTGGTGCGACGTTGCGCTGACGAGTTATGGAACAAGCATAAACGCGCGTTCATCCCGATGTGCTACACAACCGCCTACGTCTCGCACACCAACGGCGTTACCGCACCTCACAAGGGACTGGACGCAGAGAGCGAAGCACTGGCCGTTACGTTGAACACGTGGCCAGACATCAAGCTTACGTATGAGGCAGTAATTGTGAGCGGAGACTTCGTCACGGCGCGGTGGGTGATGACTGCGCACCATTCACTCACGGCGAAGGAAGTCGACTCTCACGGCATCACTATCTTTAGGCTGGTGAACGGAAAGATCGCGGAGGATTGGACGACGTTCGATAGAGTTCCGCTCATCATGGCGATGGAACAAGTACCGGGAGCGTCTTAACAGGTTGCTGAAAATCAGCAACCTGTTAAGACGTGCAGCCATGGTCCAGTGACTCCTGCGAATGTGGGAGACATTCCGAAATCCTCGTACATGGTTTCGGGCCTTCGGCGGGATGACGACGGGCGTTAGATTTCCTGGCATGCTACCAAACCGTGTCCTTGTCGCGATGTCGGGCGGCGTGGATTCGTCCGTCGCCGCGGCCCTGCTCGTGGAGCGCGGTTTTGACGTAGTCGGCGCCACGATGAAGTTGTTCTCGGACGGCTCCGAGGTACCGGATCGTCCCTGCTGCTCGCTTGATTCCGTGAACGATGCCAGGCGCGTCTGCGAACGACTTGGGATTCCGCACTACGTCCTCAATCTCGAGA
>PLEG01000154.1 GCA_003136975.1 Gemmatimonadota bacterium
GATAAGGTCCACCAGCTTGATGATCGGACGCTCGCGCGCGCTATCCGCAAGTTGCGTTGCTGTTGCGGCTTCCATCTCGGGCTCGATCTGAAGCACGGACACGGGCCCGACGGAGGCGAGAAGCCGCTCGATGACAGATGCCGGCCGGTACACTTCCTCGAGGCGTTCTGTGATGCGCGCTGGCACGGCGAGCGACATCCGCACGCGCCGGCCGGAGACAAAGGCTACTGCCTGCTCGCAATCGAGATCGTATGGATTGGCCGTCGCCACGTCGATCGTATTCGCTGAAACGGACAGCGGAAGAATTGAATAACGCCGAGCCAGGCGCTCGGGGACACGCGCTACCGCCTGAGGCGAGGACGTGAGCGCGCCAGCGACCCGCATGCGCGTTCGCTTTGCTATGCCACGCAGAATAGCGTCGTCCGTGGTAAAGCCGCTCGCGACTGCGGCGCACCATTTACTCGTGCCGGTGTCCTTGGTGATAGCGCCGAGCTGCGCGGTGGTGAGCAGCTCGCGCAGCACGGGTAGGATCCATTCGTCGGTCGATAGCACTGCACGTTCCATCCGAGCCTCCACCCCAAACGTACCGGTGCAGAGCGTGTGCAGAGCAAGCCGGATGCTTGCTACATCATCTCGCTATTGCGGGGCCGGGCGGGCGCGCATTCGATCCGTTTATAACCATGTCGGCGATCTCGCGGAGCGGAGTCGCGCCATGATCGCGAGCGTACCACTGTCGCATGAAATGGTACTTCTCTGGTTTGGGCAGCAGAGCCCCCGCCGTCATTACCCAACTCTGCAGCTCAGTGGGCCGCGGTCCCCACCAGCCGATCTCGTTCCAGTCGGAGTCGTATGCGATGATCACTGGGATGGATCGCGACGTGCCAGTGAGGTATGCATCCATGAGATCGGGGTTCGCATCGCGACTGAAGCTGCGGAACTCGATGCGCGAGTTTTCTTCGGCGAGTTTCGAGATGTACGGCACAACACCCACCGCATCGAGGCACCAATCTTCGGTCAGTGCGACGAGACGAACGGGCGCTATCAGGAGATTGAATTTCTCGAGGACGTCAGCCGGGACAGAAGCGCGGCGCGCGCCGAGAGTCCAGAGCTCCTGGTACTTTGTCGCGGTCGCAACGAACTCCTCGAACGTCTGACCCGAAAGAAACCGGGCGGCATCCATCATCGCTTTGGCGGCTTGATGGATGTGAGATGGAACACTTCCGGCGGTGCGTTTGGCTTGACGCGAATGCTCTTCGCTGGAATTCCGACGTGAACGTGATACGGGCGAACATCTTTCGTCGCGATCGCGCCAGCGCCGACCATACCATTCTCGCCAACGTGTACGCCAGCGAGAACCGTCGCGTGGTATGTGATGCGCACGTCGTCGTCGATGCGCGTGACGGCATCGGTCACGTCACGTTGGTCGACTATGCTGTGCGTGTGACTATAAATGTTTGCGTAATCACTGATCGAGACGCGGTTGCCAATCACGAGACCGCCGCGATCGTCGAGCAACACGTGTCGATGCACCACCACATCGTCACCGACCTCGAGGTTGTAGCCGAACGAAAACTCCACGTGCTGGAATGCTTTGAAGTTCTCGCCGCACTTCCGGAAAATCCGCTGCGCAAGTAACCGGCGAAGACGGATGCCGAGGTCGACATTCTGACCGCCCAACTGCGTGCGGTCAAAGGAGTACCACAGCCACAGCAGCGGCTTGGTGCGCGCGAAAGCAGCGCCGTCGCATTCGGCGTAGTATTCGGGCTCGAGCGTGACGTTGCGCGGGTCGAGCGACAGCAGCGCCAATCGTGTAGCACTCGGAAGCGATACGTCGTCCACCGCGGTCTCCCACGCGTCGGCGTATTCGGGATACAGCAACGAGCAGAGCACTTTCCGGCAGAGCTCATTGCGATCGAGCGAAGAGTCGAGAGCATCCTCGATCTCATCGAGGAATTCGCGCTTGAGCGCCTCGGTGGGGGATTCCGCCAGCTTTCGGAGAGGAAGAATTGCCATAATTGGAAGAAGCTAGTTCGATTTTCCGGAACGCGCGCGGACCATAGCGCGCTCACGTTCGATAGTTTGTAGCGTCTGGTCCCAACTTGCGTCGACGGCACCTTCATAGGCGATGGATACCGGCTGATTCACCTGCACATCGCCGTCGTACACATAGAGCGCGCTCTGAGTTTCGCGCTGCTTCAGCCGGTTTTCGCCAAAGCCGACGGTGAGCGATAGCATGTCGTACGGCCGAAAGTCTCGGCCGCCACTTGTGATTATCAGATCGCCCGGCGTGAACCGCGCGTTCGGTTCCACGCCATAGAACGACACCAGCCAGACGGATACTGGCCTGCCACCGTAACGGCGGGCCATCGCATCCAGCTGCACGCGGCTCCCTTCCTTGAGATCGTGCAAGGCGCGGTACGAATCCGGAGTGAGCAGTCGGATCAGCCCCTCGTCCAACGGTAGCGCGCGAACCAGCACCGTACCCGCATCGATGTGAAGTGACAGGTCGTCCTGTCGCAACGAGCCGTAGCCCGGCGGAAGTAACGCGAGACCGGCGGTATCAGCCTGTGGCACACCAGTTACGGGCGCGGATGCGACTGCGCCAGTATTGCTCACCGCGGCACACCCAATGGCGGAGGTTGCGCCGAACACCGCGGCCCGGGCCAGCGTTAGCGATACCATGCGCCGGTCAATCCTCAAGCGGCTGGCTCCGGCGCCAACAACCCCGCTATCGCTTC
>PLEG01000150.1 GCA_003136975.1 Gemmatimonadota bacterium
ATAGAGATCCGGCCGATGCCCACGATTAATGCAGCCTCCGATCGAGTGATCCATCCTGCGCCCAAGCCTTCGCTTCGGGTCCGATGGATCAACGCGTCTTGGTTGCTACGGTCTGCTCTAATCGTAGGGGCAGTGGTGGCGATGCCAGTTCTTGCATTCATGATCGCGTTCTCTGTGAACTTCGGTCGAGTTGTGATTGGTAATGCTCAGCCGGGCCCCGTTACGACCGCGTGGCGCACAGTCGGTCTCGATTCAATAACTGCTGCAGGGATGGTCGCTGCTGACACACTCGGTCCAGTTCCGGCAATCCTCGACTCGCTCGTGCCGCAATGGCAAGACCGTGAGAATAGCGTATACCCCCACTTAATCGTTAAGGCCACAGCGCTACATGGCGGGGATGTCGCGATCGTGCTCAACCCGAAATTCTACGAAGTCGTCTCGCCTGAAGATCAGGCTGCTCGCGTCAACGAAATGCGGGAATCATGGAGATTCGTGCTCGCAACAAGCGGGGCGTCGTGGCCCACAGATGGCACATACCCAGCACCACGCGTCATCGTGTACCGACTCGTTAGTGAAGGACCGCCGCCGAGATTCGCCATCGTCGCATTCGGTGATTCCGCTGCGCACACTCTGTAACCAACACGCTACTATGTCACGCTCATTGCTCGGCCAGTCATTCTTTATTGTTACCGCCCTTTTCTTCGCGGTAACGTCGGCCGCACACGCACAGCAAGCTACCGACCCTGACGCGTCGTCCGGAGGCGTGTTGCCGGTCCCGTATATCATCCCGCGGACGTCAACTGTGGATCAGGTATCGACCTCGGATAAGAAACGACTGAAAGGTGAATATGTGAAGCGGAAAGCCGCCGAGCGCGACACGATTATGGTCCTCGCCAACGCCCTTCCAGTCGCACCATCGACTCCAACGACACTCGCGGCGACAGCAGCCTTCGCGCCACGGGCATCTGCCGTTATGCGTCCACAACAGCAATCCCACCAGTCGTCGGCGCCAGCATACACTGCGCCAGTCCAGCCCGCGGCCGCAACGCCGTTGCCAGCGAGAACTGAACCAGCCTTCACCGAACCGCCAAGCACTGAAAGAGCGCAAACGGAACCCACACAGGTCGCTACACAGCCGTCCTCCGCTACGCGTACAGCGCCAGCGGCGACGTCTCCAGCACCGGTTGCTCCGCCATCGACCGTTGTTCAAGCCCAGATCGACGACGAGATACAAGACACCACTGCAACCGTAGCTGACTCCACGGGTGAGTACTTCATCATCCGGCCTGTGCTCAACGGGACCAAACTCCGGCCAAGCACAGTCAATCGAGTTGTCGGGTTGGCCGCGGAATATTCGCGTCGCTCGCTCGATGTCACTTACATTCTTGCAGTAGAGGCAGCTCCACGCGATGACGATGCAACTGATGCTCTCCTGGACCAAGCTGATGCTCTCAGGCGAGATCTGATCGGTGCCGGCGCCGACGAACAGCATGTGATCGTTCGCGATGCGCCTCCAACGGGGCCCAAGTCTTCCATCCGAATTCTCCTTCGTGGCCCACGGGTTACTGCGCCCAAGGCTGGGGCGGAGTCATCAACGCCCACCGCACCAGTCGCCAACTCGCTCTAGGACTGATTGGATGTGGCTGTGCTCACCGACGACCGCGGGGCGTATCCTAATGATGAGGAGCCGCTTGGCCCGACTGGGGCAGGGGCGAATTCATCTACCGAGGATCGAACGATGACGACAACCGTCTCACCATTGCCGCATCCCGGCGCGATTTTCGGGCCTCGATTCGTGCGTTTTCTGGCGTGGCTCGCTGTGGCCATCATCTGCTGCTCGGTTGCCTCTATTTACTCGGTGGAATCAGCACGAAGTGTTGGTAGCTCGGCGACTACGTTTGACATCTCAATAACGGCCGCGATCGCGATCGGCATGTGGATCGTTTGCTTGATCCCCGCTGCCTGGCTTCTGCATGGCCGTCTCGGTAAGCGGATGCTTCCCGAGATCTCCTACGATGTCCGTTCGTTCGCCTGGCGGTTGTACGACAGATGGCACGACGGATCGCATGCGGATGCGCCTCATGGCGCCGCACTTGACCAGAGTGACCCAGTTCCGTCATTCGAGACGTACTACAACGTCGAGCCAGTCCTTACGGCTCATGCGGCGCCTTCGGATGCTTCGCCCATCACTATCCCCGGGCATCTTCGCACAAGCCGGCCTGAAAGCCTGCTGCTCAACGGCGATGTGTTGCCATTGGATAGCGACGGAGGATCGCTCACAGAACCCTGGGCCGTCGGCGCCTTCTTCGATGTGGTCCAGAATGGCATCACTGGTGTTCGCCTCGATAGTCACACCGCCATTGCGACTGCCCGGAAGGATACGCTGGACATCGGCGTGCGAATCGCCGCTGAGATTGTCGGTACGAAGATTCCCGCCCGACTACGGGAAGGTATTGAACAGCGGCAATTCTTGGTCACTGCATGTGTTCTCAAGCACTACAGTGCGGCGTCGGCAGATGACGTGCGCACCATGCTCATCACACGAGGCTATGAGCCGCACGTCGTGTGGGGAGCGGCCGAAGCGTACTTGTCAGGTTATTACCACTGCAGGAGTTGGGAGTCCGCGAAGGCTATGGGACCACGTTTGCTCCGCTTGCCACCCCCTCCACGATTGTAGCAGTCATCGCCTATTCGTGTTCGCACTTTCGTAGTTCACACAGATCGGTCTGAGTCCCGATCATTCACTTCTGACCCTGAGTTCCTATGTCTGCTCTCGCTGCCATTCTCAATCCAAAGCGCCTCGCCGCGATCGTCACAGTCATCGCAGTATTCAACTTCGTCGCCGGTTTGGCTTCGATTGCGCTAACGCCAAGCCCTGCATGGGGTGATAATCTACTACGTCTTCGCGAGGCCTTCGCGACTCCAGCACTTCTCCTGATCATTGCGGCGCTTGTGAGTACGAGTGAACAGCTCAACGAGAACTTTCGCCACTACGTGATCCCGTCATTATCTCAGGGACGGCGATCCGCGTCGGCAGATGAAGCGCAGTACCCCTCGCCACGCGCTTAGCACTTGGGCCGCAAAGTGAGCCAGCGATCGGAGAAGCGAAACGGCTGGTGGCGCATTTTCGTCCCTGGCGCTGGATTGCCAACTACGATTTCGGAACGTCTGCCAAACAGAACGGAACGAGATGGACGTGCAATCGATCCGCTCGGGTCACGGGTCGACTCTGTCCTGGCGGAGGATCCTGCACTCTGGACGGAAGATGACCGTGAGGTAGTACGGACCGCCCACGTTCGCATTTCTAACGACTTTCGCGGCGATTCGGCTGCTCGAGTACTACCGCAGGATCGTCTTCACAAGATGTATCGCCAGTTGCTCCGGTGGTTGATCGCGCCAGTGGTGTTCTTTGCAGCGTTACACATCTGGGGCCACCTACTCCCGAGCCTCGTGACCGGCGTGCTCCGTGCGCTGAACGAGCTCGTACTCGCTGGGATAGCGGCCGCACTGCTGGTGATAAGTCGAAACTTTCGCTACCACGAGCTCGCAACCGCGGCCGCAGTGGCTTCCAATGAATCGGATGGAATTCGAAGACCGGCCGAGGATGGCCCACGGCGGTTGGTCAGTGATCCCGAATCAGTGGTGCAGGACGTAAGGCCAAAGCTACGAATAGTGGGTAAGGTAGATCCAGGTGCGTAGACTATCGGCGGCAACTTGCCGACACTTAGCATACAGGTAAATTCGGGAAGTGAGGGCAGTCTATCATGATGCCTCGCTTCCTAACAAATCGTAGGACTGACAACTCGGGTTTCACGTCGTAGGACTCCATTTCGTGGAGATCCTGCTCATGTCGTGCATGGACCGTTGAATGACGGGGCCCATCCACGGCGTATCAAACGCGCGACCAACGCGCTAACAGGAGTCTGTAATGGTTCGGTCTTCCAGCTCACACAGCGCTGATGACAGCGTCGAGGTGCGTAACACAATCCCTCGCGACGTCCGCACGCTTCACTCCCATACGGCCACGCCTGTCGCAACGACGATGGCACCAGTGCTCTCACCGCCGGTCCTGGCACATCCGCACTCCAAGCGGAAGCGTCGCGGTTTCACACTGATCGAGATCCTCATCGCGCTTATCATACTCGGCGTTTTGTCCGCAATGACCGTCCCGGCCATCAAGGATTACCTGGCTGGCGCGAATGACGCGACGATGAAGGACGATCTCGAGAAGGCGATGGCTGACGGGCATCTGTACTTCGCCCAGAACAACACCTACGCCGGCTATCCAACGACGCGCGTCAAGGTGTCGCCGAACAACACTCTCACGGTCGTCAACGCAGACGCGACAACGCTGAGCCTCAAAGTGAGCAACTCGTCGTCGAACCGAAACTGTGTTCACGCAACCGACGAAAACCCTGCGCTCGTATGCGCGAGTAATTAAGAAGTTCTGGCAGACCGAGTACGGTAGGAAGACCGAATCCAAGTGCACACTCCGACACCGCGTCGGAGTGTGCCTTCGGCGCTTTATACATCATCAACAGATTCGAGGGTACGGTCTCGTATGAAATCAGCTTCCATGAATATCCGCATGTCACCAATTCGACGGCGCGGCTTCACGATGCTCGAGATTCTGATTGCCCTCATCATCATCGGAGTACTTGCGGCGATGGCGATCCCACAAGTGAGTGGCTCCGCGGGCGCATCGCGCCAGGTCAATCTCAAGCAGACCGCTAATGACATTGCGAGCGGTCTTGAGGCGGACTACCTCCTGAACAAAGGCTATCCGAGCACCGCAGGTTCTTTTGCAGCTGCCCACGCTGAGCTCCCGCGAATCAAAGTCTCCGGTGTAGAGTGGGGAGTATTCAGTACCACGCCCGATCGTTCCGGTGCGATAGTCCAAGTGCGTCCTTTGACGAACGCAGCCGACTCCTGTAGTCTCGGGGTAGGTTCGCTTTCATCCGCGGGGTCCGTCTGCACATTATGACGTTATGCGCACAACGTCATAATGATTTGATCTAGGCTCCCACTCCCCGCGGGACTGCCGGTACTGGACCCAGGCTCCTACACTCGCCTATATTCGCGCCAAGCCGAGCGCCGGGCGTATCCTTCTAATGCATCTTTGATGCGC
>PLEG01000306.1 GCA_003136975.1 Gemmatimonadota bacterium
GCCCGCAGCCATGCCACTCAACACCGTCAACGCGACATCGCACGCCGTAACTATCGCGCCGCGCGCGATGAGCTCGTCGACAGATGCACCAGCCATCGGCATCTCGCCCGGCTTCACGTGTGAGAATACGTTGCGCGTCGCGGGAGCATTGGTGCTCTTGTCCATGATCTTGAGCATCTCGCCGAGTTTGTACCTGGACCAGATCGCGTCGTTCAGCGCGAGCGGAGTGGCCATGTGCCGAAGACCGATGACGGTCGTAATTTCAGACGGCTTGAGTCCGTATGCTTCCATGTTCTTGTTGATGAAATTGGCCGCGAATACGAGCGCCCAGCCATCGTTCGGCGTCACCGCGTCGAAGAACTGCCGATGCTTTCCCGTGAGTCGCTGCAGCCACGCTTCGTCGGCATTATCTGCAGAATCCGGTGGCTGCGCGCCAACTCGCACACCGACCGCCGTCGCGGCGATTGCCGCTGCACCCACGCCGACTGCGCGCATGAACTCCCGCCTTGGTGCTACCTTCTCCGTGCCACCCATTGTTGCCTCCGGGGATCAGAGATGTACTGCGTCGACCGAGCATCACCGTTCGCGGGCTGCGATGATGCGGCGATCGTTAATCAACACCGCACAGATGGCTCCGCAAGCACGACATGCGTTCCGTCGATTGTACGATTTTGACGAAACCTTGGGCGCGCCGGCGCCCTGTCGGAGGAACTACGCGCTATGACGCGCTGTTCGAGCGGAATTCGCCGGTGCGGCGGAGCTGGATGACGTCGCGGGCGGTGTAGTCGCTTCCGGTTGCTTCGCGCTGGAAGTCCGGCACGAGCGCAACGAGCATATCGCGAAGCTCGCTCTCATCCGACGTGTCGGTGGCGACGACGAGCCGCTCGATACGGCGCATCAGGCCGTCCGGAATGCCGGCCTTCTTTGCGCGGAGCAGCTTGGGGTGGTTTGTGGGGAGTGCATGCTCTTCGTGGAAGAACATCTCCTCGTACAGCTTTTCGCCGGGCCGAATGCCGGTGAACTGGATGTCGATATCCTTGCCGGGCTCGTACCCGCAGAGGCGGATGAGGTCGGTGGCGAGATCGATGATCTTCACGGGCTCGCCCATGTCGAGCACGAAGACCTCTCCGCCCAGGCCGAGGGTTCCGGCCTGGAGGACGAGCTGGACGGATTCCGGGATGGTCATGAAGTAGCGACGCATCTCCGGGTGAGTGACCAGCACGGGCCCGCCAGCGCGTATCTGGCGGAAGAACGTGGGGACGACAGACCCGCGGCTGCCCAGGACGTTCCCGAAGCGTACAGAGACGAAATTGCGCCCGTGAGCGACGGCTGCGTGCTGGACTACGCGCTCGGCGAGGCGCTTGGTGGCGCCCATGATGCTGGTGGGGCGAACCGCCTTATCGGTGGAGATCAGGACAAAGTGCTCGACGCCGGCATCGATGGCAGCGTTGACGACGTTGGTGGTGCCGTGAATGTTGTTGGTGATGGCCTCGACGACGTTCTCTTCCATGAGCGGCACGTGCTTGTGCGCGGCTGCGTGGAAGACGGCGTAGGGGCGACAGTCGTCGAAGATCGCGTGCATGCGCTTTTGATCGCGGACGTCGGCGATCGCGGGCATAACATTCAACTTGGGATGCGACGTCAGGAGCTCGGCCTGGATGTCGAAGATCGAGTTCTCGCCATGGCCCAGGATGATCAGGCGGGCGGGCTCGAGCTGTGCGAGCTGGCGGCAGAGCTCGCTCCCGATGGAGCCCCCGGCGCCAGTGATGAGGACGGTGCGGCCCTTGGCGAGATTGCGGACAGCGGCTAGGTCGGTCTTGACGGGCTCGCGGCGGAGGAGGTCTTCGATCTGGACATCGCGGAGGGATGACGGCGAGGCCCGGCCGGAGAGGACGTCGGAGAGCGGGGGAAGGGTTCGGGTTTTGAGTCCTGCGTCGGCTGCGGCCTGCACGATTCGGCGGATGACGGAGCCGGGGGCGGAGGGGATCGCGATAACGATCGCACCAACGTCGAGCTCATGCGCGACGCGACCGATGTCGGCGATTTTACCAACGACGGGGATTTCGTGGAGGCGGAGATTGTTCTTGCGCTCATCGTCATCGACGAAGGCGACGGGGTACATGCCGAGCTTCTGGTTGGTCAGAAGTTCCTTCGCGATCATGTGGCCGGCGGCACCGGCGCCAACGATGATTGCGCGCATGTCGTCGTCGCGACGGCGACGGCGGCCATGCCATGTTCTCACCCGGAAGAAAAGGCGCGGCGCGACGATAAGAGCACCCGATAACAGTGCGTCAAGAGCGACGACCGAAATTGGAACGCGGACCGGACTCAAGCCGGTCATCGGAAGAAGCACGAGCCCAATCACCGCCGAGCAGACACTGGCGATGGACACACCGATAACCATTCGTTCGACTTCGGCTACACTAGCGTAGCTCCAGATTCGACGGTAAAGGCCGGTGAGGATGAAAACAGCGAGCGCCGTGGGGGTGATTGTCAGGGCAAACGCAATCGCGGTGGCCGTGTCAGCGGGCGTCAGCTGAAATCCGTCGAAACGGAGGCCGTAGGCCAACGCCACTGCGATCAGTAGCGAAGCGGCATCAAGCAGGAGGAGATATCGACTGCGGATTTCCGGCGCGCGCGCGTTCGTTTTCGCTGTCAAGGTCTTGCGTCGAGGGCTAATGTAAATTGGGTTCCCGCGCTAGGACCGCCAGTAGTCGGTCAAGCCGCGATTGATCCGCAGGATGGATCCTGCAAGCCGATTCGTTGAAGCGTTTTCCTACTAGGAACATTCCACTGTGGATCGAATCATAATCCTGAGTGGAATCCTGTCAAACTAAGAAACGTACTCATGTTACCGGCTTTTCGAAGGCGACCGGCGTCGCGAACACTGACCCCGCGGTTGCACGCTGGGGTCACATTCTCGCTGTTCGCAAAGGTCTCGCCGAGTTTCCTGCCGGCCACTAGTGCGCGTCAAAACCTCACCGTCCGGGCCTGCTAGGCGTTGTCAAACAAGCTTCAGCCGTTGGATCCTTGACAGTCCGGCGCCGAGCAGCATATGTTCACGTCTTGAACAAACCCCTTCAATGTGAGCTCTCGGGCCATCTCAGACACCACCGCTGAACCTCTTTTCCTAGACGTCATCCGCTTTATCGCTGCGAGCCCACGGGTCTCGCAGCGGAAGGTGGCTTCGTCGTTGGGCGTCAGTCTAGGCAAGGCGAACTACTGTATTCGCGCATTGATCGATAAGGGGTTTGTGAAGGCCGAGAATTACCGTAGTAGTACTAATAAATTGAGCTATCTGTATTTGCTCACACCTTCCGGCATCTCCGCGAAAGCTGAACTTACGCGTTACTTCCTAACGCGAAAGATGAGCGAGTACGAGGTGTTGCGGCTCGAAATTGAGCAATTGCGGAAAGAAGTTGAGACGACGGTTCAAGACATCTAGATGGGGTTCTGGCGTGTATTAAGAAACTCCGGAGCGTTATTCCGCGCATTCCTCGGCCGGTCAATCGCTGTGACTGACTGTGCACTTGTGTCCCCGGGAGGTCAATTGAGCGAGACTTTCTCAGCGTTAGTGGCTGGCGATGAGAACGGATGGTTTGTCGTCTGGACCGCTTCGCGTGCCGAAAGGAAGGTGGAGACTCGACTGGCGGCGATGGGGATGGAAGTGTGGCTACCAACGGTGACGGAGAAACGTCGACGGAGTGACAGGTGGCGCGATTTAGTTTATGCCACTCTTTCCTGGCTACTTGTTCGGCAGGTCGGCTCTCGCAAGCCGGCCGCAGCTCTTCCGGACATTTGGCGTCGTAACTGTTATGAATGAGGGAGCGTCCGGCCTTGTTAACTGACAGCTTTGTAGCAGCGCTCAGGCGGCCGTCGAATGTGAAGGAGTGGTGATGCCCGAGCGCGTCATCTGCCCGGTCGATTATAGCCCCAGCGATGAGGTGATTGTGCAAAAGGATTTGTTGGCAGGTTTGAAGGGTGTGGTGCAACAACGACGCAGCGGAGGGCAACTTGTTATCTGGGTTCGCGAGATCGGTAGCGGCGTGGCATTTACAATCGGGTTTGCTACTGTCTCGCGTTGTTTGACCGCTCGCCCATGACATGTCACTCCGTATCGTCATCAAAGACTAAATACTCACGGCTGCGCGAATTGACCAAAGTTGGACACATTCCACCGATTAACCAATTTGTCCGAATGTGGCAGCAGCGACGCTCATGCAATAAGTTGCTTCCGGCGTGGGTCGAGCGCTCCAGACTAAAAGGGGTCACACCGGCTGGCTGACAGTGCCGTAGGCGCCGTGTAGCGATGTCCGGAACTTGTAACCGAGAATGATCGATGACTAAAGCCGAGTGGGATGACGATGCCAAAGACATCTCTGTCTTTGCGGTCGGAACCCTACTACTGCGCAACAGACTGCGCATCCTTCGATGGGCGCTCGCTGGTGCCATCATCGCACTTGCCGCTGTTTGGACGCGACCCGCGCTTTATCGTGCGTCGGCATCGTTCATTCCTCAGGGAGCTGACCCCGGACGTTCCGGACTTACGAGCCTCGCCGGACAGTTCGGCGTGTCGCTTTCCCCATCCTCGTCCTCTCCGAGCCTTACGCCTGATTTCTATCTGCGGCTTATCACGTCACGCGAAGTGTTGGGGAATGTTGCCCGTGATACGCTCATTGTGCCGGAGTTGGGGGGCAAGCGCATGTCGGTCGAGGATCTGATCGACGTCGGACCTGGGCCCGCAAATGTTCGAGAGGAAGCCGCAGTCGCCGAACTTTCGCGTCGCATTACCACATCAGCCTCGAAGACGACCGGCATCGTCGAGTTCACGGTCGGGACCAAGTGGCCGAGCGTATCTTTGGCTATCGCCACAGCTTTGTTGGACGGTGTAAACGAGTTCAATCAACGCACTCGTCGTGATCAAGCGGCCGCGGAACGTAAGTTCATTGAGGGTCGCCTCGCGGTTGCGGGCACCGAACTGCGCGGAGCCGAAGACCGACTCCAGCAGTTTCTCCAAGAGAATCGCCAGTTCAAAGCGCCTGATCTGCAGTTTACGCAAGACCGGATGCAACGCGATGTGACGTTGCGCCAGCAGGTTTTCGCGTCACTAACCCAGTCCTATGAGGAA
>PLEG01000026.1 GCA_003136975.1 Gemmatimonadota bacterium
GTCGCAACGAGAATGGATGGATACACGGCGGCGTCGAACACGTCTGGGCCCTTGGCATGATCCTCGATGGCGACTACCTGAGTGCGTTCCAGAACTAGCTGGCGCGCTCCGCCGCCCGCCAGCGAGTGCCACAGCTTGGAGGGTAGAAGCAGGCCAAGCGTTCCATTTGGCGCGAGCAAATGGATTGAGCGCTCGATGAAAAGGGCGGCGAGGTCAACCTGTCCCGCAAAGCCCCGCCCCGCCTGCGCGCCGCGTGCGCCTTCAACCCATGCGCTTGTACGATAGACGCTGAACTGCTCGCGATAACGGGCACGATCGTTCATGGACATGTTGTGTACGCGAACCCACGGCGGGTTACCGACTATCGCGTCGAACCCGCCCGCATCTGCAACCTCGGAGAAATGGGTTGGGTACGCGAACGCAGGAGTTGAACCGCGCAGAACGGAAACACGACGTCGCCGAAGCGCCCGCATCACGGAGCGCAATTGGAGTAACCGGTCGCGCTGTTTCGCCTGCGGCGGTCTGCGCGCGTCGAATAGGTCGCGCGTTCGCACGGCGCGGATTATCTCCTGGCGCTCGAAGCCGGCTGCGGCGATTGCGGCCTCGATTGCGCTCACGGCACGTGTGCGTTCGACGATGTCCATGCGCTGTCCGAGCGACACTTTCCTGCGACCACTGGCGCGCGCGTACTGGTCACGCAGGGTGGATGCGCACCACGACGTGGTCCACTTTTGTGTTGGATTCGTGAACCCGTCACCCGCCAGCGAATCCCCGACTCGTATCTGGCGATCCAGATCCGGTAGTGGCGCCACGCGCATTCCGTCGCGCTCCTCGCTGTCGATGACGGCAGAAAGCCATAGTCGTAGCTCGCACAGCCACACCGCGGTCGGACTGGAATCGACTCCAAAGATTGAACGGGTGAGCACTGAGCGTCGTACTTCGCTCTGCGAGGATGTATCACCGAGCGCCATGCGGAGGCGCGCGACGCGCTCGAGTGCGTACACCAGGAACGCTCCGGAACCGCAGGCTGGGTCGAGTATTTTCAGTCCCTTGACCTTGTCAAGCAGCTCTGGGTCCGGCATGACATCGTTATCGTTGTCGCTCAGGAGCCGATCCGCGTGATCGCGGGACACTCCGTGAGATATGAGCGTCGCCGAGAGCGTGAGGAGCGCCACTCTGTCGACGAACCGCTGGGGCGTGTAATACACGCCGCCGCGCTTGCGATCACCAGACTCCATCAGCGATTCGAATACCTTGCCGAGCATCTCGGGGTCGATCGCTGCCTGGGACCATGTAACTGTGTCTTCGCGTGCGGTGAATCGATAGCGCACCAGAACGTCATCGAAAAGTGCGCCGAGAGCGTCGTCGGTAAGACGGGCATGGCGGTGTATTCGCTCGACTGATGTGCGTGAGAATAGGCCGCCGTTGAGGAACGGGACGCGCCCGAACATTCGCGCGCGTGGAGCCCGCTCAGAGACGCGCGTGTTCAGCGTTCCAAAGAAGAGCGGCTCGAGAACTCGGCGCTGGTAACCGCCGCCCGTTGCCATGCACTCGCCGAACCCGTTCGCGAGAAATCCGAAGTCGCCATTGAGCCATCCCTTGGTTTCCAGGAACGACAGGAACAGGAGCCGGCTGGTTGCAAGTAAGGCGATCTCTCGCGAGTCGCTCGACGGAACGCTACGTGGAAGCGAGCCAGCGAGCGCGCCGACAGCGCCAGATAATGCGTAGAAAAAGCGACGGGTGATGGCGTCACGCCCCAGGATGTCGAGCCACCGCATGTGTCGCATTGCGTCGCCAGCCACAGCACCGGCTGCCGAGAGCGCGCAGAGAGTTTCGGCGTCGCTATCGACGACACGTCCACGCTCAGTGACCATTGCAACGATCCGGGGCACCGAGCGAACGCACCGCCATGTCGCGATCGTGAGCGAGACGCCGGTGTGTTGCACGGCAACAACGAGCCATAATAAATGCGGGGACCGCGTGGCGAGTTGTCGAGCGATCGACGCAACGCATTCGGGAGCCCTGGCGCTGTCCGCCAACTCGACGCTCAATGCGCGGAGCGCACCCGGGGCCGCGCTCACGCGCGCAGACAGAACCGAGGAAGGGAGCCCGAGCAGATCGCGTGATGTCCGGTCCAACGGCAGCGGCCGATCCGTGAACCCAAGCGTCGAGAGCAGCGCGTCGACTCCTTCTGGTTGACATGTGCCGTCGATGATACGTGCGGCTTGAGTGAGCGAATCCACTCAGGCACGGTATGCACCGCTGCGGCAATGAGATTGAGCGGCGCTAGACGAGCGCGATCATTTTATCGGTACGGATTTACAGATTGCATGTTGTTCCATTGCTCGCTTGCGTAAGCCGCGGAGTGGCGCATCTTAGACAATCGGGTTGTAGGAGCGCCGTTTGGACAGGCCCGCGGTAGGTTAGAAAATCACCTCTACAGGCGTAGCTACCCATGCAAATGTCAGGCATCCCGTTTGGTACGACCGATTGGTCAAAGGTCGAACGAACGGAACATCGTGGCGAGAGCGGGACTGCCTATTGGCGCACGCAGAACTTTGGAGATATCAGAGTTCGCGTGGTTGAGTACACCCCGGGGTATCTGGCCGATCACTGGTGCGTGAAAGGCCACGTACTCCTTTGCACGGAAGGCGAGCTGCATACTGAGTTGCAAGACGGCCGCAAGTTCACGCTCCGGCCGGGCATGAGTTATCAAGTTGCGGACAATGCCGAACCGCACCGTTCCCATACGGACGTTGGTGCTAAGTTGTTCATAGTCGACTGAAGTGCGTGTGCCCTTTACTGGTGCGGGATCTGTTCATGATGGCGGCTGAACCAGCTACGGATCTCGGATCATGACAGCGGCAACGAAGACAAACTCGAACGTTCAGATGGAGGATCCAGATGCATGTTGAGCGACACCGCACCGCGCACATCGGTTGGCTTCGCGCCGCGGTACTCGGCGCGAACGACGGCCTAATCTCGACGGCCAGTCTGGTAGTTGGCGTCGCCACATCGGGCGCGGCGCGCTCCGCGGTCCTCATCGCGGGTGTTGCCGGCTTGGTCGCCGGCGCGATGTCCATGGCCGCGGGCGAGTACGTATCAGTAAGCTCGCAGGCCGACACCGAGAACGCCGACCTGGCTCGCGAGCGCGGCGAGCTAGCGGCTGACCATCAGGTTGAACACGCCGAATTAGCCGGGATCTACGTCACGCGTGGTCTCACGCCGGAACTCGCGACACAGGTGGCGGATCAGCTCATGGCCAACGATGCGCTTGCGGCACACGCGCGCGACGAGCTTGGGCTTTCCGCAGTCACCGCGGCGCATCCGCTTCAGGCGGCAATGGCCTCAGCGGTGAGCTTCGCCCTGGGAGCACTTGTGCCGGTTGTTGTCGCCACCGTTTCTCCGGACGCCCTCCTGACGCGGTTTGTCATGGGGAGTGCACTCGTACTCCTGGCCGTACTGGGCGCGCTGGCGGCGCAAGTTGGGGGAGCGTCGATTGTGCGCGGTGCGCTCCGCGTGGCGTTCTGGGGCGTGCTCGCCATGGCGGTTTCGGCGCTTGTTGGGCGACTATTTGGCGCAACGGTGTAGCGTCGCGGGTGAATTACGGTGAGTCCCAATGGAGATGGAACCATGCTTGCGGTTTCGGAAGGACAGGAGTCTGACAGCAACACACTGAGTCCATAATGGCAATCGTATCCGTTAATCCAGCGACCGGCAAAACCCTAGAGACGTACGACGAGATGACGCCAGTACAGGCCGCTGCCACTGTCGTGCAGGCGCACGAGGCCTGGTTGGAGTGGCGAGCTGTACCATTCTCCATGCGAGCACAGCTCATGAAGCGGGCCGCCGAGATTCTTCGTGAGCGCAAGGACGAGCTCGCGCGGCTCATGGCTGCGGAGATGGGCAAACCGCTGAAGCAGGGTGTCGCGGAAGCTGAGAAGTGTGCGTGGGTGTGCGACTACTACGCCGATAATGCGGAGGCGCAGCTCGCACCCGAGGTCGTCAACACCGACGCTTCCAGATCGTACGTCGCGTTCCAGCCGATTGGTGTCGTGCTCGCAGTGATGCCGTGGAACTTCCCGCTATGGCAAGTCTACCGGTTCGCGGCGCCTGCACTCATGGCCGGAAACGTTGGCGTGCTGAAGCATGCATCGAACGTCCCAGGGTGCGCGCTCGCTATCGAAGAGATCTTTACACAGGCGGGGTTCCCCGTGGGGACATTTCGCACTTTACTCATCGGCAACAAGCAGGTCGGGGCCGTGATCGGGCATCCCTTGCTGCGCGCGGTGACGCTCACTGGCAGCACGCCGGCGGGTAAGGCCGTCGCGTCACAGGCGGGCGCAGTTCTCAAGAAGACGGTACTCGAGCTTGGCGGTTCTGATCCCTACATAGTGCTCGAGGATGCGGATCTGCAGCAGGCTACACAGACATGTGTCGATTCGCGGCTGATCAATTGCGGCCAGAGCTGCATCGCCGCGAAGCGATTCATCGTGGTGGATTCGATCCTCGCGGAGTTCACGGAAAGATTCGTCGCGTTGATGAAGGCGAAGAAGGTGGGTGACCCGCTCGCCGACGGGACGGATGTCGGACCGATGGCGCGCACTGACCTTCGCGACGAGCTGCACAAGCAAGTCGTTGCGTCCGCGGAGCGTGGTGCGACACTGTTGCTTGGTGGCGAGATGCCAACCGGAGCGGGAGCGTACTATCCGCCAACGGTACTCGCTAACGTGAAACCAGGCATGCCGGCGTACGACGAGGAGATGTTCGGTCCCGTGGCTGCGATCATCCACGCGCAGGACGAGGACGACGCGGTGCGCATCGCGAATGACACGATGTTCGGCCTTGGATCGGCGGTGTTCACGCGGGACGTTGCGCGCGGCGAGCGGGTCGCGTTACGACTAGCGGCCGGCTCGGCGTTCGTGAACATCGCAGTCGCCTCCGATCCACGGTTGCCCTTTGGTGGGATCAATCAGTCTGGCTACGGCCGGGAGTTAGGGAGTTTCGGCATCAAGGAGTTCGTCAACATAAAGACGGTGTACATCAAGAATCCCCATGGCAGTGACGCTGGGTCCGCCGCGGAGTGAGTGGCGGTGACCTTCTTCGTTCATCCGAGCTGGGCGCGGCAGGGCCTCGCGCGGAGACTCTATGTACCGGCCAATCGCCGCACCAGCCTGAGGCTACAACTGTTGTCGGGGATGATGCGGCTGGGTGTATAGCCCACACTTGAAGATTTACGGCAACTCAACCGCCAAGTGGCCCACGCCCGGCATTGTGATAACTTCCACACCTACTGGCAGTTCACCAAAGTCCCGTCAAGAGCGTCCCGATGCAAAAGAAGCGAGCGACTGCCCTCCAGCTCGAATGGGGCGATAAGGCATGTAAGCACCCGGCGCTCGCTAAAGAGTACGATCTCGGGAAGCGCACAGGGAATTACGTCTGCACGCAGTGCGGGACGACGCTCACGTTCCGTGAAAAGGCCGAACTCGCCGGCGCGAAGGCACCCGCTCCTCATCAACCACGTTCTGGAGGCTCCATGAAGAAAAAATCGTCACGCGAGATCCCGGATTTTTCACGTCAGTCGTCTCGTCCCAAGACCCCCGGGACACCGAACACCGTCCAGCCCACGAAATCGAAGGCCGTAAGCGCCACACCACCGCGTCCCAAGCCACAGGCGACGGCAGGAAAGTCCGGGCAACGCGGAAAGTAGCCTTCGCATGAGTGCCAGGTCGCGATAAACCGGTGTGCATTTTATTGTCACGCGCTGGCCGGATGGATGCTCTCGTACGCACGTCCCTTCCACTCGACGCGGCTCCCGCGGCTGACCGCCGATAGCGCGATGTAGAGCGTGACGGCTGCGCCGACCGGGAATAGAAGCGCATACAGCACTGGAACCCGGGCAATGCGATAGTACGCAAGCCACGTAACGAGCGTGAAACCAGTCGTGATCGCCGCCCACAGCCCCAGCGTGGGCAACTGCAACGCGACGGCGATCAGTAGCAACATCGGCGGCGCAAGTTGCATGAGGAAGGGCAGCGGAAGAAGCAGCGGGGTGAGTGCGGCGGCGCGTCCTCCAAACGGCATGGAATGGCGCCCGCCAGCATAAAGATTCTTCCGCCATCCCCCGATCAACTCAGACAGCGACGTGTACATGCGCGTCGATAGCTGCTCCATTCCCATCACCAGCACTGTCTTCTTTCCCAGCTCGAAATAGCGTTGTGCGAGCATCAGGTCCTCGGCGACGTATCCGCGCACGAGCGCGTGTCCGTCAAACTCATCGTACGTCGCGCGCCTCACCATCAGATACTGGCCATTCGCGATTTTCGCGGATGCCTTCCTCGCGCGATTGACGATTTCCGTGCCACCGAAGCGGGTCATCAGAACCGTAAACACCTGCATCTGAAGAAGACGCTCCCAGAACGTCAGCATCTCCTGGCGTCCGAGCACCGAATAAAAATCGGCAGCAGTGCGAAGCATGCCGTTGACCGATCGCGTGACGAGGTCGGTGGAAGCCTGGGTGTCTGCGTCCACGAAGATGAGTATCTCACCGGAAGCCACGTTCGCTCCAGTCTGGCAAGCCCACTGCTTACCGAACCAATCGGGCGGCAGCTCAGGATTGTCGACGACGGTGAGACGCGCGTCTTCGGTTGCCAGCGCGCGCGCGATCGACGCAGTGTCGTCGGTGGAATGGTCGTTGACCAAAACGACTTCGAGCTGCGGATATGACGACGCAAGGATCGACCGGAGGCACGCTCCGATATTGCGGGACTCGTTGCGCGCGGGAACGATGACCGTGACGCGCGGAGCGCCGGCCGGTGGGTCCGCCGACTCGTCGCCCAGAAATCTGGATTGCGCCATGCGAATGGACGCGACTATCGGAGTAACGATCCAGGGGATTGTCGTCGTGAGCGCAACTAGAGTCGAATGATTCGGAAGCAACACGTGCGAAAGATACCGGCGGCGTGCTCAGGAACGCACAAAGGCGCGCCGAGCTGGGCGCGCCTTTGTGAAATGGGTTCGTGATCAATGAGACTTGTTGTGGCCCCCGGACTGGCCGGACTGGCCGGACTGACCCGGCTTGCGCGATTGGCCGGTCCCAGAGGCGCCCATTCTGCGGCTGGATGGGTCGTTCGCGGAATCAGCGCTGCTTCTGTGTCTGGGAGGACTACTGGGGCTTCCGCCTGCGTGGCGTGTGTCCAGCGAGTCGCTATCACTATCCCGGTCGCTGGAGCTACTTGTTCGGGATCCGTCTCTATATCCGGA
>PLEG01000364.1 GCA_003136975.1 Gemmatimonadota bacterium
CAATCAAATAAGCCCCCTGCTAAGTCGAAGCGAGCCGAGGGTGCTGGTAAGGAGTAGGAGATCTGCGCTGTGCATGTTTTGGAAGGGTACGCTGGGCGACGTTGGTTGTCAAGGCGACGCAGGACGGCTCATTGTTGGTGGAATGTCATGGCGCTTACTCTCCAAACAGCCCGAAGAGATTCTCGAACAGCATGGCACCGTGATCGAGGCGCTCCGCGTCGGATGCATGGGTTCTGTACAACTCGTCCAGAGCGCGCGCCGTCGGAGCTGTCTCTGCGCGACCGAATTTCTCGTCCTTGCAATCGATGTCGTGCACGATCTCAGCGATGGGGGATAGGCCGGCGGTCGACCTGAGGTCGAATGCATCGAGCAGCACTTCGAAAGTGCATGCGGCTCCCACGTGAGTGTATTCGGCCTCGAACATGTCGAGGGGAACGGGGGTCAGAGTGTAATTCCCTGATCCAAGGCGTTGGCACCGGCTGATAAAAGTGCACTCCGACCCCTGTTTCTCCATGGGACAAGGATGGTCAGATCATCGAAGAGAATCTCTTTTACGACCTCGTCACCTTCATGAAGCAGATTAGAACCACACGCGTTGTCCGACGAGATCACCGAGGGCGGTTACAAAGACTTGGAACTCGTTTGTTATCTCGCCCTCGTGTTTGCGACCGGACCTGTCCGGATACGCGTTGCTTCCAAATGAGTTGATTTGCCGACCGCCGGCCACAATGCGCACGTTCCAGCCGAGTCCGTCGGCGATTCCAGGGGCATCGTACTGAGCGCGCCACTGGTTCACGCCCGCATGATTCGTTGCCAACCAGAAGGCGCGCCAGGCTTCGGGTGTCGGGACCACGCGCACGCTGTCAATCACCATATTGGGCGTCCACACCGGCGGCGTACGCCACATCATCACTGTGTCTCCGCGCAACGATATCCCGCGGCCGCCCGCGCCGTATCCGCCGATGGAGAACTCGAGCACATCTGGCGCGCCTGCCTGCGGAAGCGGAGCAACCACATCGGTGCACGCGATGAGTGTGAGCGCGACACACAGGAGTGCGGCGGCTACGCGCAACGTTCTGCTGCGCTGGCGTGATGGTCTGATGCGAGCTTGTCGATCGAGTGGAATCGGCGAGGAACTCATGAGGATGAACGAGTTGAAGAGGTGCGGGTGCGCAGGCAACGTCAATGTCACCCACACCAGAGACCCCGCCGCGGCAACAGCGGTCACAATGCATGGATCTTGCGCGAACAGCCGCGCAAGACTTGATCCCTACGGGCGCTCAACAGCTGGAGCGGCTACTCCGCCGTTGTCGGGTCGATGACCGCCTTGATCTCCGAGACACGGTCCGCCGGAAACCCGCCTTGGCGAGCATGCTCCCGAACCATCTCTTCGTTCGGCGCCCGATAGATGCAGTGAATCTGATTGTCGGTGACGTAACTATGCACCCACTGAATCTGTGGGCCGAGCGTGTTCAACACGCCACACGATTTCTGCGAAATGGCTTTGAGTTCGACCGGGGTCAGTGCGCCGGCGCCGGGAATGTTTCGCTCGATCAAGTACTGGGGCATGGGTATGACCAGAAAGAGGGATGAAAGCGAACCCGCGGGGAGCGACATAAATAATCAGCTTTGGTTCCGGTTGGCAAGACGCACCTGTCGTGTTGTCGCATCTACTCGCGACCACACGCAGCGCTCGTTAGGCCTCACCGGCGGACGATATCCGTCTGCTCGCGAATATATGTGCGTGGAAATTGGGGTCAGAGTGCATTTCTCCGCTAAACGCGATCTGTTGGCGTCAAGAAAGTCCACTCTGACCCCAATTTCCGCTATAGAATGCGTCCGAGCTCAATCGGCTCGTAATTCAACACACAGTAAGTAAATGCCTGTTCGGCGCCACGCGGCGTGCGATGCATTTCGTGGCCGCTTGTCACAAGTCTAAAGTCGCGTCCGAATTCGCGGTGCAGCGTGTTCGGTGAGTAACGAACTACGTCCAGTCCACTGCAACTAGCCGGGCCGGCCTCAGCGAACGTTGCGACAATGGCGTGACCATGCGGCCGGAGCGCGCGACGCAGCTGTGCGACGTAGCGAGCGCGGTCTGCTTTGGCCGTGAGAAAATGGAATACTGCGCGGTCATGCCACACATCGAACGCAGCTGCCGGCAAGTCCGCCGAGAGAATGTCAGCTTCGTGCCACGCGACAGACGTAGCTCGATCGCCGAGCCGCTCACGGGCTCGTTCGAGGGCCGAAGGCGAGATGTCGAGCACCGTGATGGCCTGATATCCGTCGGATATCAGGCCATCGACAAGCGTCGATGCGCCGGCCCCGACGTCGATGATTGCTGCATCACGATCGCGAGCGACGCGCTCGATCAACGAAAGCGAAAGCTTCGCCACTGGCTCGAACCAGCTTACCTCGTCCGGGGCCTTGGTGGCATGGATATGCTCCCAGTGTTCCTTGATTTCACGCACGATACGATCTGACCTCGAATCTTACAGTTGTTGTCTCAGCTAGCGCGCCGTAGCGGCGTCAACCTGGCAATTTTGCGAGCATCGGCAGAGCGGAGCGCGTGCCAGAGATCCCAATCGGACTGTAGCCCGAGCCAGAAATCCGCGCTCATTCCCGTGACTTGTGCCAGCCGAAGCGCCGTGTCCGGTGTGACTCCACGCTTGGCGCGAACAATCTCGTTCAGCCGCGGGAATGACACACCCAATCGGATCGCGAATGCGGACTGCGAGATGCCGAGCGGCCTGAGAAATTCCTCCAGGAGCATCTCTCCGGGGTGCGTCGGTGGTCTCTCCGTGGGCAGCCGACGCTGGACAAGCCCCTTCTGTGCGCCCGCCGCTGGAGCGACTCGCTTAGTGGTAGTCCGTGACTTCGACTTCGTCGGCATAGCCATCCTCCCAATGGAAGCAAACCCGGTACTGCTGATTAATGCGGATACTGTACTGACCCCGCCGATCGCCACCAAGACGCTCGAGGTGGTTTCCGGGCGGAATGGCGAGTTCGCCGAGATCTCGAACCCGGTTCAGTTGCGTCAGCTTCCGATGCACGACGGACCAGATCTCGCTCGCGCACGCAGCCCGAGCGCGTCGACTGTTCGTGCCGTTGAACAGATCCTCGGTCGCGCTATCTGCAAAAGAGCGTATCACGGCATGTATTATAACACATACCGTATAGGCTGCCGAGCGACGAGGTATCGGACTTGGTAACGCCCGAAGTCAGCTGACCCGAATGTCGACCCCGAATGCCCGATCGAGGGGCCCAGCTCGCACGACCCTATCCTCGCCGCCGTCCGCTGAGTAAAGTTTGACGAACAACCAATACGGCGCCTGGCTCGTTGCTGGCGTCCATCGACGCACTCAGCACCCCGGACCATTATCGTGACTGACCGCTCTCGCCTCGTTCGCTCCGCGCTCATCATGCTCGTGATGACGAGCGCCGCCTCCGCCTCCGCACAGCAGACAGCACCTCGCGCTGACCGTCCCGTCTGGCCCGACGAGGGCACGCGCGCCTGGACGCCACGCCCAACGGAGCCGGCGATCACGCCGAACGACCTCCGCACGCGGCTGTATCAGATCGCTGACGACTCGATGCAGGGCCGCGACATCGGCTCGCGCGGCGACTACCAGGCGACCGCCTACATCGCCGACGTCTTCCGCCGGCTCGGCCTGAAGCCGGCGGGAGAGCAGGGCACGTATTTCCAGGATCTCCCGTACGGCGCGTTCGCGTTGCAGGGTGCGGCGCCTCGCCTCACGGTCGGGAAGAAGACATTCGCCGCCGGCGCGCGATGGATCCCGCTCGCGCCGGACGCCGCGAGCGGGACCGGAGCGAGCGCCGACCTGCGCGGCGTGCCGGTGGTCTTCGCCGGCCGCTTCGGTGACACCGCCATCGTGCTCGACCCCGCGCGCTTCCGAGGCAAGGTCGCGGTGTTCGTCGGCGGCCCTCGTGTGCCGGGAGGCCAGGGCCTCGCCGCACCGGTACCCAGCTGCGCTTCGCTCCCCAATCGCTTCGGCGCCGACGCGGCGATAGCTGACGACGCGCGTCAGCGCGCAAGCGGCGTGCGACCACTCGCGCGACGTGACGAGAGGGCACGCGCGGCTGGTGCAGTTGGTGTCCTGTTCATCGAGCCGATCGACACGTTCGCCGCGGCCGCGGCGCTGCACCCGCGCGGTACCATGCCGGTACGCGATTCACTGGTCGTTGGCCCAGCCGGGGCGGTGATCGACAGCGTCACCGCGCAGCAGCTCTTCGGAAAGCCGGCTGGCCAGCTCTCGGTGGGCGACGCCGGTGCGCCGGTCACCGCCGGCTGGCACTACACGTTCCACGTCTCGCCGACGCCCGCGCGCAACGTGGTCGCGATTCTTCCCGGCAGCGACGCGACGCGTGCCAGCGAGTACGTGTTGATCAGCGCGCACAACGACCACGTCGGCGTGCGTCCCGTCGCGGTGGATCACGACTCGCTGCGCGCCGTCAACATGGTCACCCGCCCGCAGGGTGCGAACGACCCGGCCTGTCGTCCCAGCGCCGAGCAGCAGCATACGATCGATTCGCTCATCGCGCACGCGCGCAGCATCCGCCCGCCGCGTCGCGACTCGATCATGAACGGCGCCGACGACGACGGCTCGGGCACCGTCGTACTCCTCGAGGCGGCGGAGAAGTTCGCGAGCGAGCACCCCGCGCGCTCGATCATCTTCGTTTCGCACACGGGCGAGGAGGCGGGGCTCCTCGGCTCAAAGTGGTTCACCGACCATCCTACCATCCCGCTCGACTCGGTCGCCGCGGCGATCAACATGGACATGGAGGGCAAGGGACACGACTGGCAGGTGAAATTCGGCGGACCCAACTCGGTGCAGATGCTTGGCGCTCGCCGACTCTCTCGCGAGTTCGGCGACGTAGTCGACTCGGTGAACGCCATGCGTCCCCAAGCCATGGCGATCGACAAGTCGTGGGATGTGCCGGCGAATCCGTGGAACCGCTTCTGCCGCAGCGACCAGGTGAACTACGTGCTACACAAAGTGCCGGTCGTTTACGTCTCCACCGGCTACGCGCTCGACTACCATCAGCCGACCGACGAACCGCAGTACATCGACTACGAGCACATGGCGCGGGTCGGAAACTTCGTGCACGACATCGCGCTCGCGGTGGCAGACCGCCGCAACCGGCCGGCGATCAGCGGCGACGATCCCACGTTTCCCCGCTGCCGGTGAGCGACTGAGGGTGACCAGGGCGCCACCTGGATCGCACCCCTGACGACGAAGGCGAAATTGTACAGACTTCCTGTACAAGTATATGGAGGATGAGAGGATGGCGATTTCCGCAAGACCTGCGTCTTGCATTGCAACACCACGATCATTCGCGGCAACGTGATTGAGTCGGTGCGTGAGCTGAAGGCACAGTCAGGAAAGAACATCCTGACCGACGGCAGATTGAACGGCGAGTTAGGCGCGAGTCGACTCGCCCCAAATCACTCCCAGCGGAAAACCCTGGTCGAGAAGGCAGTGTACGCAGCGAACAGAACGAGCAACGCCGCGACGTTCACCCAGTGCGCCCCCCAGCCGGATCCGTCCCACACGCCCTGTAGCAGCGCCACAGCGTGCGTCGTCGGGAACAGGTATGCGAGCGCCTTGAGCACGCGTGGAAATCGATCCACTGGATAGAAAAGCCCCGACACAGCGAGCATGGGGTAGAGCACCGCCGCGCTGATCGGCTGGGCGAATCGCGCTGTGGGCACCAGGCTGGCGACCACGAAGCCGAGCGATAGGATGCTGAATGTGCTGAGGATTACGGCCATGGTAAAGCTGAACACGTTTACGTTCATCACGCCCGGAAAAAGGCGCCGGCCGGCGAGCATCAGCAACGCCAGGCTGATCACCGTGAACACGAGCTTCACGGCGACCTGCGCGCCCATGATCGTCACCGGCGAGAGGGGCGTGGAGCGGAGGCGTTTGAGAACGCCGCCTTCCCTGTAGATGGATATGATTGCCACGAGCGATTGCACCGCGCTGATCGCGATCAACACCGCCGCAAGGATGGCCACGTTGAACGGAATGTTTGCTTTCGGTGCGACCCTCGGTTTGCCGACATTGAAGGCGCTTCCGAATGCTATGAAAACCACCAGCGGCATCACCAGCGTGCCGACGAACCCCATCGGTTCGCGCGCAAAGATCTTGGTCTCGAGCCAGGTGAGCTTCCAGAATCCCCGCAGCAGTCTGCGCGACATCGTCAATCCCTGATCCCGTGACCGGTCAGCTTCAGGAACACATCCTCGAGCGTCGGATTCGTGCGGCGGAGGGAGCGGAGGCGGTACGGTTGCGCGCTGAGCGTGCGGAGCAGCGACTCGCCGAGCTCGCCGTCGTTTTCGGTGGAAAGGGTGAGCCGGCGGAAGCCGTCGCCATCGGGATCGCCCGCGGCGCTGACCTGCAGCGAAGGGTCGATCGTGGCGAGCAGGAGCGGCAGCGACGCGGTGTCGCCCGCCACCTCGAGCTCATACGTGGAACGGCCGAGCACCTCGCGGCGCAGGTCGGCGGGCGTGCCCTGCGCGACGACGCGGCCCTGGTTGATGATGAGCACGCGGTCGCAGGTCATCTCGATTTCCGGCAGGATGTGCGAGGAGATGATGACCGTCATGCGCCCGCGCAGGCTCGCGATCAGATCGCGCACGATGAGGATCTGGTGTGGGTCGAGGCCGATGGTCGGCTCGTCCATGATGATGACGGGGGGCTCGGCAAGGATGGACTCGGCGAT
>PLEG01000393.1 GCA_003136975.1 Gemmatimonadota bacterium
GCAACGACTTTGTCATTCGACACAGTGAGAGCCGCTTCATGCTAGCGCACTCCGACCGTGCGCTAGCGCCGACGTGCTAGCATACGAGCGCGAAGCTACCTTTCTGTCCATGTGATTGACTCTCCGGTGGTAGTACGCCGAAAGTGTAGGGAGCGACGCAAAGGGGACGGCATCAGGATGGAACGATACTGACGTAGCTTGTGCTTCTTGAGCGACCGCCATGGATGCCACGGACAATGGCTGAGTGCGATCGACACGCAATTCATCGAGCGCCACCGCATGCCATACCGCAGCCAAGGTGATTGCATGCGTGTCACGCAGAAGAAGAGGTTGACAGTTACCAGTTGACTCTCGCGCACCGGAATCCAGGCCGAGTCCATCGAGACGCACGGCCGCGTCGTTCGCGATCCAACTGACGGGCGCTGACCGACCGCCAAGGGCGCACACTGCGTCGTTCACGACGCGAATCACGTTCTCGTACGGACGTCGCGTACGATACGGTCGCAAAAACTGGGCAGCGGTGAGCGCAGCTCTTGCTGAACCGACTCGCAGATGTGCGTCTGTGATAACGCCAGTTACCCATCCAGCATTCAATGCGTGAGAGAGGCCAGTGCGCGCACACCACCATAACCGTTCTCGGTCACGCGGGCGTTGCACTTCGGCGACGTATTTCACCTCGCAGAGAAATGGCGGTACAGTAGGATCAACGAACTGTACCAGTACATCCGGCGTGTAGCGGTAATGGCCCTTTCTCCCTCCGCCTTCTTCTGCAGGCAGTCGGATCGGTTGCACTTCAAACCGCGAGACGGACGGGTCCGCGTCCAGTAGCACATAGAAATCGCGTTCGAGCGACGACTCATACTCCGCCGCTCCCAGCGATTTGGCTGACACGAGCACCCCGGTGGTCGACCTATAGCTTCGCGGAATTCGACGAACGGGCATTATCCACCTCATTCTTAGTGATCAGAAATGGAACTATGTATGCATTAATGATGATATCCATCGAATTATAGTGAGCATTAATGCACATTATCAAGCTAAATGTCAACAGTACTGGACATTTTCGCACAATCCCCGTATCGTTTAGGCATCGATCGTTAGCGCACGGGAAGGGGTCCGGTTCCGATGGATGAGCGACTACCCTCGGGCGTACTACGGCCGGACTAACTGTAGGAACGACAACTCAACTGATCCCCACGGAACCCACCAAAGCTCCGATGCCACGATCTGCATCCGTACGGGCGCGACGCCGTAATACTGGGATGGCCGCCAAAGCTGCGGAGACTCCAGCCGCACAGGCCTTGACGGCGACTGACGCTGATCACTCCGCGCTCAGGGCGCGGCTGGACGACGTATGTCGCCTAATTGGCACGGACCGCGAAGCCGCACGCATTGCGGGCGTTTCCGTGACCCAGTTGCATCGGTACGTAACGGGGGCAAGCGAGCCTAGAGTTGCACCCGTTGCGCGCCTCGCTAGGTCTGCGGGGGTGCGACTTGAGTGGCTTGTATGGGGTGAAGAGCCGATGCGACAGACGGGGGAAAGTGGTGCGTTGCCCGCCGTAACTAGCCCGCCCACCCCCGCCCCGGCCAACATCGGCTTGGAAGTTGTTACTGTCAAAGACCAGGCCATGATGCCTCACCTATGGCCCGGACAACGCATCTACTTCGATCCTACTGCGACGTATGACCGTCCTGGTCTCTATGTGCTCGGAACGCTGGACGGTCTTGCCGTACGTGATGTGATGCGCGGCGAAGGCGGCGGAGCCGTCGTTCGATGCGCCAACGCCACATACGGGCCGCTTCGCATGGCGTGGGAAGAGTTCACCGCAATCCTTAAGGGGCGGGTTGTGCTAATGGCAACGGCATAACGTAATGTCCTTGCAGACCGATGAGAACGTCATACGAATCGTCCTGCATTGTGGCCATGAGACGCCGCACGCCAAGCGCATCTGCGCTCGGGAATCATGCGTTAACACACCATCGTAGTTTACAGGACAACCTGGCTTCGTAAGTTCTGCAAACGGGATATCAATTTGCGTTCCGATTAACCAGACAGAGCAAACGACCGATTGATATCTTCAGCAAACCTACGCCCGCTGATTATTGGATGTCGAAATACTACTTCCTTCATCTCTCAGATCTTCACCTCGGTCCGGCAATGCCAGTCGGGCTCGCCGGAATTGAAAGTGATATACGCGCTCAGGTTGTAGCAGAGGTGGAACGCTGGAGCCTCGCGCACAAATCAGCCGGTAATGTAGAAGGGATATTTGTCACTGGCGATGTAGCAAACCATGGACAATCCGCCGAGTTTGAAACTGCGAGGAATTGGTTTCGCCTCTTGACGGAGGCGGCTGGATGCGATGTTTCCTCCGTCTATGTGGTTGCGGGCAACCATGACGTCGATCGAGCACCTATCGACGAAAATGCCGAGCTACGCGCTCTTCATTCTTCTCTTCGCGCGGAAGACCCGAATCATACGGGTGACGCGTTCCGGCATGCATTGAACGATCCTGCTAAGGGAGAATTGCTCCTGAAGCCACTCGCGGCATTTCGAGCATTCGCTGCACCATATGAATGCGACATTTCAGCCACTTCGCTCCAGTGGCAACGCCGAATCTCACTTGCGGACGGAGTCTCATTACGCATTATGGGAATTACCACCGCAGTGATCTCTGATGCGGACGACAAGCGTGGCGACGGCGGTCTTATCCTCGGTGATTTTCAGAGCATGATCAGCGAGGCGCGATCATGCATCACCATTGTGCTCATGCATCATCCACCGAGTTGGCTGCACGACGGAGCGTATGCCGAACAACGAATTCGCGTGCGCGCTCACGTAATTCTGAGTGGGCATGAGCATAATTTTGATGCTGGGAAGACAGATCCTGTTGTCGGCCATGGCTTTATGTACGTCCGTGCCGGTGCGCTACATCCCGATAAAGAGTCGGGCGATTGGCAAAATCCATGGGATCCGCGATTCAATTGGATCGAACTAGAATACCCCCTCGATAACGATATCGAACATGCAAAGGTGCGCCTTTACCCGTGGCGTTGGGACAACCAGCGCGGCCACTTCGAGGAGACGCAATCCAATCCTGAGCTTGTCGTTGAGATACAGCCGCGCGTTGATATTCAGTCATACGTATACGCCCCAATCGATGTTGCCAATCGAGAAGGAACCGGGTACGGTCCGATGGATGCTATTCCCGAACTCGGGCAGGGCGAACGAGATCTATCGAGTGGAGGAGTCAAAGTTATGTCGAACATGCATCCGCTTGACGCTAAAGCAATCTATTTCCGGTATCGCGAACTACCTCCACTCGTGCGTATAGCTCTCCTAGGTGCGTTAAAGTTGACCATCAATGCGGATACCCAGGACGCGACCAGCCTGGGTCTTCGTACAACCCTTTCAGAAGTCCAAGATCGAGGAATCGGACAGCAGTTTTCGATCGCAGTTGGTGACGCCTATACTAAGGCGTTCGGCACCTCGGGACGGCCGAGAGCCGAGTAATTAGTCCAAGCAAACATCACGCTACCGTAACCCCGAATTCCATGCGAGCACAGCTCCCAGAGTGGTACAAGCTAGTTCAGATCGAACCACGGATTAATACGATCCAAGCAATGGTAGCGGCTACTGCCACATTCGCGCCGAACCTTACGGTGGCCAAAGTACCGGAATTTGTCCGCATCGCATTTCACCGATCCGCTGTAGACGAAGCGACACGGACAGAATTCACCACATTGCTCACGAATGCAGACGCCGCGTTCGGCTTCCCAAATGACGGCCGCGAGATCGGAATCCTTGCCAGCGACGTTCTCATGGTAATTCTTGAGACGGAGAAGGACACACAACTCGTGCGCGCAATAGCGCTTACTCTCGAAACAGCAGCGGCAAGCACTGAAACCGACCCTCTCGTTCCTCAATTACTTTCATACGCGAAAGCGCTTACTCGCAAACTAGCGCGAACTACCCGAGCGACCGACCGCGACTTTGATGCGGGATGGCCTGATGCGTCACGTGAAAAGGCGCCGCCAGAATATGAGGCCGACGCTGCGCTTTGGGCAAAAGCGACAACCACTTCCCTTAATTCACTGCTCCGTCGCAATCGCGAGATAGGTGCACGAACTTCGCAGGTTCTCCGGGCGATCTCCGAACCGGTGGACGCTATGTGGTGGCTTTTGGGTGGTGTTAGTGCAGTAACGGAAAAACCTCTTTCGTCATTACCGGTTGAAGCAGTAGGGTACATAATCGGGCACGACCTCGCTGGCCTCTCGCGTTACTCGCTTCCACTTCCAGCATTCGAAGGCCTTGCGAGGCAAGCCGTGCGCATCTCAGGGATTCCTGAAGATGCAGTCGAACTCCATCGCGCAGCAGCTATGGCTCTCGGGGTATACCGCGATTCGGACCTTGGTATCGACCCCTGGAAACTTGACGACCGACTCGACTCGATCGGCGATGTGCTACCTGCATTAAGTGCGATTTACACCGCAACTTCCGGACACACCGCGACTGATCAGTACATGAAATCGCTATGCCCGGGCGCGCTTGCATCGCAGGTCGCCCTCGAATACGCCGCCCTGCACGCACTAACCGAGGAGCGGGCGTGACATCTCCCGTCGACCCCGAAATGGATTCTGCACCTGATGACGATGATGCAAGTATCGAAGATCAAGCAGCTTCGACACGTATTGCACTTGGTCCTCTGGGCCGAATCGTAACAGAAAGTGCTCCAATCGATGACAACGATTTGGAACTGCTGAAACGCTTAGACTTGACTCCACCGCCGGCTCCTCTTCCTGGAGCGGTTCCGTTGGGGAACGGTCGGGCGATGACAGCTGAACTCGCCAATCGCACAGCGGCTGAGCAAACGCCGATCAGTATCGTGCTTGCGGCAATGCCGAACGCAGGGAAAACAACATTATTCGCCACCCTTTACGAACGCTTCCAGACTGGTCGTATAAGCGATATTCTGTTTGCCGGGTCTGAGACGCTCGTCGGGTTTGAAGAGCGCGCCCTGCTTGCGCGTGTTGGGTTCGGGCGAATAACACCTGACATTCTTCGAACACCATCTGGCGAACTCGCCAGATATCTACACCTCCGAGTTCGTCGCGCAGGCAAAACACATACGCTTTGGTTTGCCGACGTATCCGGCGAGACATTTCGTAAATTCATCGCCCATCCGGCAGACTCGGACGTCATCGGCTTACTGCGGCGCGCCGACCACTTAGTCATTTTGATCGATGGGCACGACCTTGCCAATGCGAGTTCGGCGGCGCGAGCAGTGCAAGAGGCGTCGTTGCTGACGCGGGCTTTGGCCGAACAGCATGCCGCAGGTTGTCACACGCGTGTAGCTTTTGCAATCACCAAGTGGGATGAGATGCTGAAATTAGGTGATGCGGCACAGGAAAGGGCCCGTGATGTCTTTGCTTCCCTCCGGACACGGATCCCTCCGGAGTTTCGCAGTCCTGACCAGATCGCCGAGTACTGTATCACCGCGCGAGATGATGCAGTGGACGCCGGAAACCTTCGTTTATTAGAAAGTATGGCGGCAGATTGGGTTCACGATTCTTCGTTACCGAAAACGTTTAGTGACACTCCGATCGTGCCATACCATACACCGAATGACTGGTTCGACCGGTACGACCCTCGGATCGTAGGTCCAGTAAATCATGTGGGCGGCATCCCAGTTCGAGCTCAATAGGACTCGTCATGACATCTGATCCCATAAGCCAGTCGCAGACAGCCAAGATTTTGGTCGTTGGTTTGCCAGCAAGCGGCAAAAGCACTTTCATCGGCGCACTTTTTAATGTGCTGGAGGCTGGCGACGAGTCTATTGCGTGTCGCTGGGAGCGGATGCCAGATGATGCGAGTTACGCACATGAGCTCGCGCGTGCATGGATTGAATGTCGATCTCCGAAGCGAAACTCTGCTGGTATCACACAGCAGGTCGAACTGCATCTAACTCATCGTGCTACCGACGGTACGTTTGACATAGTGTTTCCAGACGTTGCTGGCGAATTATTTGAACGCCAATGGCAACTCCGAACTATGGCTCCATCTTATGCGACGGACGTCAAATCGGCTAGCGGTATCATTCTCTTCATTTCACCAACGAACCTGGTTCGCGCTATACCATTACGAAAAGACGACAGTGATATGATCGCATTGCTGTCGGGCTCGCTGGGCATCGTGGATAGCGGCGTTGTGGAACTGCATTCCGTTCCCGCATCGGCAGACTCGGGCCGGGACTCAGGTGTCAACAACACAGACATCACTGATAACGCCAATGATGCCGCGGCTATGTATAGCGATTTTCCAACCGACTCACTAGCGGCTACACCCGAGCAACGGAGACTGGTGGAGGTGATTGCCCGTCATCCGCTTCGCACACCTACGCAAGTGATACTTGTTGAGTTGTTGCAGACTATTCTGCGTCTACGCGCCGGGTTACCGCTTCGCCTCGTAATTGTGATCTCCGCGTGGGATGCACAGCTGATGGTGGATGCCAGCGTGACGCCGCAGTCGTGGTTAGAGAGCGACGTGCCACTTCTCGCCCAGTTCATCGAGGCTAATAGTGAGCATCTCCCCACGCTCGCATTCGGAATCAGCGCGCAGGGTGGTGATTACGAAAACCCGGATGAGCTTGCGCACCTCCAAGGGCATGTGACAGACTATATAGCACGCGTAATCGTCAGCACGAACACTGGTAGTAAATCACACGACATCACCCTTCCAGTCGCATGGATTGCGACCGGGCACGCATGAGCGGAAATCGTTCGGCCGGCGAGCGGCACTCGTTGTTGTGCATAGGCATTCGTTGTTTCTTGTATAGGCACCTCTGGGGCGGGTTGGGCGTCGGCCGATGACATTCGAGAACAGTCATGCTGCACATCCGCCGACACCCGGGCTAACAACAGCCGAAATCGTATTGGAACGCGCAATATTCGGCTACGAGCGTGGGCACCGCCTCATTGGGTCATCCATCCAGCTAGATCATATGACCGAAGCACGCCTCCTCGAGATGACCGACCCGTATGGGTGGGGTATCTTCGACGGACGGCGTGGACCGGCCATCGCGGTGTTGCCATTACCCGAGTTGGGATTCGTTGCAATCGCCCGGATTGTACCTGACCTCGAAGCGGGTCGCCCTGGCGCTGTGTTTTCGGACGTTCTGCTCATCAAGGACGTTGACTTGGGAAGAGTGGCAGACCCGAGCCCACTCTTACATCTACCACTGCGACGAGACTTGCACTCCACACAGCACAAAAGCATGGAACCCGAGTCCGGTCGCATTCGTATCGCGGAGGGGCTTCGACCCGGCGCGCTTCGACTTCAACTTCCACTTGCGACCGATGTCGCACCAGGTTCACCCCTCGGCGCTTCAGTCGGCACGCGAGCGGATGAAGCAACCCCTTGGCCTGTGGAGTGGGGGACAACGCTACCACTGACCGCAGAACCAGCGCGTGAACTTATAACAGCACTTTATTCCGAAAACAGCGAAGAACGAACACAAGCTGCCGCAGGCGACGCGCTTCCATCAACATGGCTCGCAATTGTTGGCCAAATTTGGGCACAGCAATGGCCAGCTCTCCGGAAGCATTTAGCGTTTTCAACTATCCCGGTTAGAGCCGAAGCAGCGGCGATGCGGTGGTTTACGCTCGCTCCGCTTGTCGTAGAGTCGCATAGTAATGCGCGCCTACGCAACAGCGAGCCGCTATATAGATCGCACAATGACAAGCCATCCTGGGTTGATGTGGCCGCTTTTGATTTGCATCTCGGGCAAACCGCTTATCGTCGTTTTCTTCGTGCGTACGCACCTCCTGAATCTGGCCGTGACGGCTATACCGCCTTTTCTATCCTGACCAAAGCATTCGCCGAATTGGAGGCATGTCGGCTCTCAAGTGCACAGCGTCAGCCGAAACGGGCAGTCGTTACTCATCTCACACGTACTGCGAGACTGCTGACAACTGCGTATCCAAATCGCGCGCAAATGCGCAGTTTGAAAACAGACGTATTCGTACCGGCAGATTCAGAAGTCATCGGCAGTCGAGCGCACCTCGACGTTAGCACTCGACTCGCTACACTTCTGACTGCCGATCAAAAGATCACGCATTCGCCATCCCGCGCTCCGATCGACGCACTTGTTGACACTGCAACCGTGGCGCAGTTGTTCGATGGCGCACTCCGAGATGAACAGCGGTGGGGCGAATTGGAGACAGCGCTCCGACTTTCCTACGGATTTACGGAATCTACCGGTGAACAGTCTGGTAGTTCCTTCGGTCCACTTCTCTCGCTTATCTCGGAAACGATCGGGGCAGATCTTCGGACAAGCTCGTTCGCTGAAATGGCCAGGCTCGCAATGGCTCCGTCGGATTTTATCACAGCAGTATTAAGGAGTGCTCCAGAATCCTGGGCTCGTCCGGCTATCTGGTCCGCCTCCCCAATAGTAAACGCGTTAATAAAACTACTTCATGATAGCAACGCGATCAAACAACACTCGGCACAATCCTTCAGTGCGTCCGATTTAGTAGCAGCAGCTTGGGATGCAAAGGTTAGTGGCGATGTCATCGCGGGTATTGTCGCACTTCTCGGCCTAGAGGCAGTGCCGACCGTCATGGATCTCCTTCAACGTGTTGATGCATGGCTGCCACCAGACGATCCGTGGCTCGCGATTCTCGCCACACATACGTATGAAGTCGCGGAATGGATGTCGGCGCATGATCCGCTTTCTTCACGACCGCTATTGTCGTTCATTCGTGTTGCGGATCCACGCGATGCAGCTTGGGACCGGGTAGATCCTGAAGCGTGGAGCAGCCTACTTCTTTGTGCAGAACGTGCCCCGGGACATAGCCTCCAAGGACTAGCGGCAGCGTTCTTTATTGCCGCGACTGACCGAAACCAAAAGGGAGCTGATCTCTCTGCTACAGCCTGGCGCGCTATCATTCGCCTAGTACGTGAGAACGAACTCGACGACAGGGCGTGGCAGATCCTGCAGAAGTCTCGTTATCTGAAGGCGGAGGCTAATCCAGATCCGATCTATCTGATTGATGTGGTAGCAGATATTGCTGTGCAGCGCCAGTGGAAGGAATCGCAGTTTCGGGCGGCGCTACCTGATGCAGCCGCTTACGACATCGCCTTGCGACGTCTCGCTACTAAACGCTCTTCACACCACGCACTAAGCTTCATCGACCGGATCCTAGTCGATGCGACAAATTCCGGAGATGCTGCACTTCGCGGCATAGCGTCGACGATACGGGAGATCATCGCTCCCCCCAAAACGAAGCCGAAGCGTCGGCGCCCTCGCAAATAAGATAATCCGGTCTAGGTGGGGCTTGTCTCTTATCTCGCACAGCGGAAAATGCGAGATGCCCTTTTTCGACATCTGTCTAGATGTTCCGAGCTTAACTCGCCGATGCAGATCGAATCCAACTCGCCCCCGCAAAAAAAGTGGAACAATTCAAACGCTTGGATGATCTTACATTGCCAGACTCGCGCTGGACTGCATGGGTTTTGGTGGATGCAACTACAGGTGCTGCACGCCCCTATACAATCTCAGATTACTATGCCACAATCGCGGAGATAGAAGTTGTAGTTCGAGCCCCCGATGACATTCGGGAGCACTTTCAAACTGCCAAACATCTAATGATGTACGCCTGGTACGTATATCGCTTTGGAGTAGTGGCGGAAATGCATGCGTATGCGTCTCTTGAGTACGCGCTCAGAACCCGATTCGATCTTGCTGGAACATCAAAGCCTTCATCGCTGCGCCGCCTACTACGTCGCGCAATTGAGGAAGGGTTACTTACTGACGCCAATTTTCCATCCTACCAGAGAAAAACCGTCCCGGCCATTGTAACAGGGAATGACGTCTTGGATGCGAACCTCGCGGCACGTCTCGAACGCAATGAGACGCAGTCGCGAGTCGCGTTACTTGAGCATGCGATTCCCGAGCTTCGGAATATGTTCGCGCACGGGTCGTTCACGTTATGGCGAGGTAGTCCAGACGTTTTGCGAGTCGTGGCAGAGGCGATTAACCAGCTGTTCTGACGGTGGGAGCATTTCAATGCGCTCGTGCCGTGTCGATCTTGGGGCTATTTTGGCGACAAGATCGCCCCGAAAATACCCCGGTAGCGGCATTCACATTGTCTTTGACCAAGCGCGGGCCAGTCGCATCGCCTTTGGCCAGCGGCGACCCAAATTCGCAACCACTTTGACGCTTTTCGCCGATATTAGCTATTCTAGTCGCAATGACTTTGTCATTCGACAGTCCTGTCAGGTGTGGGAGGACCATAATGTCTCTAACAGACCAATAATCATTCGAACAACACAATAAACTGGTCAACTAGAGAGTCGTCGTGCGTAGGCATCACCGCCCGCGACGCCTTCCCGCTGAGCCAAGCCCGAAGGTCGTGCTTCAACAGCAGAAAGGGGCTCGACTTTCTCTGCAATTCATCGTCGCAGTTCATCAGCAGTGCTCATTAAGATGGCTGCTTCGACACATTTGAGTTCGGAGCGCGAGCGCGAAGCCGCATATGAGGATCTTAGGCGTGCAATCTCGTACCTCTTCGTCGCTACTTACGCCTTCCCCGAATTGTTCTTGCTCGGATCAACGAGAGTGTGGCTCGCTGCAAGAGATCATACTTAATCCGCTGCTGCGCGATTGGATTGATACCGAAATATCGACGGCTGGGTATCTCACTCGAGAGAAAGTTCGACGAGCTACCGTTCTTCCGCTGCAAGTCTTAGGCGTCGGCGATCTTGAGACCCTTGAACTACTCGTTGAATTAGGCAAAGGCACGCCCGTTCAACTTCTCCTAGCCGCGTTGCGCGACCAGTTTGGAAAGGATCAGTCGTTCGCTACATGGGCTTGGAAGCGTTATCCGGACGTCACGCAGTCGAGAGCTCGCTTGGCGTACCACGCGGAACAATTTGAGACGCTCACCAAGCGTGCGAGCGCGTATTATAACCCGTAATCCGTACCTGGTCTCGCGCGTGAGGCACGGAGGCTTGCGTGCAATTTCAATCGATCCACGAGCACGGTTAGCGCGGCTTGCATGTCACGAAGGGACGTACAACAGACTTTAGCATTCCGGTCGTGGTAATAGAGTTCAAGCGTATCTGCCACCACAAGGCGTGGGATTTTTTTGCAATGGTACTCCGTCAGATCTTCCGAGAGTATGAACCATTGGGGCCACGCGAGCCGATCCTGCTCGAGAGCATCGTCTAGGCGCTCATCGAAATGAGTCCACGCGTCGCGTAACTTACGATCTCCGAGAGTGCGACTGATCTCGGCCGGCAAATTAAGGAACTCCAGAAGGCGGTCTGCTCTTTTCATTGCCCTTCTCGCTGGTTCGGTCCGCCCCGTCGGGAAGAGCATCTGTGATACGCGCGTCCACCGCGCAAGCACATCCTCAAGCGCCTCAAACATCTCGTATTGAGCATCCCACTGATTATTCCCACGACCGAAAAGTCCGTCCAAACCCGACGCATCATCCGGCCACGACGCTATGGCGGCTTCAATTTCCATCCACGCTTTGGCTGCTTCTTCGAACATGACAATACGCTTTAACGCTGAAATCGCAGTGTCTCTGATTTCAGAAAAAAAGACAAAACTTTCCCGCTCGTTGGGCATATGCGTTGATTGTGTTATGACAGTCGCCAAGCGGTTATCTCCGCTTCCAGCGTTCGGATAAAATTGTCCTTGGACATCATGGATCGACGATCATGATCCGCACGACCCGAATCGCCAATAGTAGCGCCAGCGTCCAAATAATGGCGGAGGAGGCGTCTACCCAAGGCGAGACCCCAATGCTTCACGAACAGTGCTTCGGCAAGTTGCTCCGTCGTAATCTCAGGACCTCCTGGACTCAGCAGGTCTCCGGCAATTCTCCCGATCGACGCGTCTCGCGAGCAGAGTACCCAGAGCTTGAATTCCTGCTCCTGCCGCTGTACGTGCCTCGCCCAGTCAGCCACGAGGTTCAAGTCCCAAGCCGCGTTACGAATACCCCACAGAGCCAACTGTCGATCTTGACTACGCAAGCTCTTGAGCATGCGCCGTTTTGGCTTTCCGGGAGCGAAATAATAATGGGCGAACACGGTCGCTGAGGCGCCAAATACAAACTCGTCTCTCATCCACTCAACAAAACGGCGCATCTTTTCTTCCGCGGTACCCCCTTGCAACTCAATCGTTGATAACTTGAGAGCGAGGATGTAGTTCGACCGCCAGCCTCTCAGGGGCACAGTGAGGTCGGGTACGTCCTCTATTAGTCGCTTGCCAGTTGGAAGGAGCGCGGCTGGTATGAAGTCCCTGCGGCTCAAAGCGATGTCGGCGTACAGCCTCGGGTCGACTTCATCTGCAATACGAAAGCGACCGAGTTCTGAATGAGCCTCGGATTGAGTGCCGGTCTGTGCGAGTTCATACAAGGCGAGATTAGGCTCGACAACCATGTTCGCGCATTGCGCGAATGCGAGTGCAGCTGCGGCTAGCCGGTGGTCCTCGTTGGCTCGATTTCCCTGTACAAGGCCGACGAGCCTTGATATGATGTTCCGGTCAATGAGCATGTAGGATTGCGTACCGTACGCCGCTTTTTCGGTGCGGTACGTCGCCATGCGATACACGTCGCTTCCAAAATCATCGAAACTCGTACGGAAAATCGCGGCGCGCTCAAGAATCCGTTCCAGGCTTTCAAGATCGCGGCGCGGCAGCGGAAAGTGCAGCGCGTAGACTTCCATAAGTGGTAACGTTACCAGCTATGTGGCGATCTGTCACGCGAATGAAGCAAGCTACCAAATACCGCTTTACTGAGGCGGTGCTGAAACAGACAATCTGAGAGCTAGCCTACTAAGAAAGGCGGCGCGAGTGGTGTCAACAGAGATTATGAAAATGCCGCACTTTCAGCGATTGAAAATGGCATACCTCGGAGTGGGTGTCACTATTAGACATGACATGAATAGCGTCACCGGAAAATGGTGGGAGAGGGCGAAGTCTCCTAGGCCGATTGGCGCTGAAGCGGGGTAAGCGACATCTTGAACGGACCAATGGACGCTCAGTCGAGTCCCTTCAACGATGTGGAGCCGGCACGGGGCGGTACACAGCTCACCGGTGCCGAGCGCGCAGAGCATGATGCTACTACGCAACAGGCGCTACTGGATCTCGCGCCCCTTGGAGCAGGGCCGGCCGTAGCGGGACTGTTTGCGCACGGCCGAGAGTTTTGTGCACGGCCTGACACACCGAGCTCGGGCTTCTTCATTGGTCACGCTGGCCGAGAAGTCACACGCGGCATCGTCGAATTGCTGCTCGGTCCAACGGTGAAAAAGTCGGCACGGCGCTCAGCCGGGCCTTTGAAATCGTCGAAAACCCAGGCGACCCCGGCCGATAATCATGGCGCGCAGGAGGTCTCGTCATCCGAGTTCGGGAGTGAGACAGAGGAGCAGTCAGAAACGGGTGAGGAGTTCCGGAATGTGCTCGGCAACGTGCTTGGGGTCGGGCGAGACGACCCAATTGTAAAGCGTTGGTTCGACCTTCATAAGCGGTTCGTGGCTGCGGCGCATTTTCGCGCTCCGCCGCCTGTGCCACAGACTCTCCGGGATCTCTTTGGTGAGTTTTCCGAATTTCTATACGGTCTCGTCGGTCCTTTCTACGACACCCAGGCCGAATTAGATGCACTCGCCGACCTTCGCGAGCCGTCTGACACGGACGTGGAGCGTCTAACGCACCGGCTGCTGCGCCGCGCGCAAAGGCAGCGGTTCTTTGCACGAGCGAACCCGAGGTGGCTTCTGCCGCTCTCTCGTGCCGGGTTCTTCCGACGTCCTCCCGAGCGACAGGTCGAGGCAGATGGCAGTTGGCGCGTGTCGCCGTGGCCGGAGGGTGAATTCATTGTTCGCGTTGCACCGACGAGTCCGTCAGCCGTATCCAGAATCTTAACTGAAGTGCCGCGAACGCTTGAGAATCCAGCCGTATGGAATGTTGTGGCGAAATCTGCCAACGTGCTGCCGGCAGAAGACGCGGCAAAGCTCACGGACATGTTAGTTCACGCGCTTAAGACAGCACCGCCCGTGCTTTTTCCCCATACACTCGTTGATGTGGTGTCTCGGCTCGCTGATGGAAGACAGCACGAAGCGTTCCGAATCGCCGAAGCCCTGCTCTGGGTAGCGAAGACTCCGGATGCGCCGACGCGCAAAGATGATGAAGATGAGGACGTCTACCTATCTCGTGTACAGGAGGAGAGCAATACACTGCTTATGCGGTCCGATTGGTTACTGGCTCGCTCCCAACCATACGACTTTACACGGTTCGTCGAGATAGCTGTACCTGCGTTACTGCGGTTCGATACTGAGGCAACGCTAAGACTGTTCGTAGGAGTCGTCACTCGCCTCGACCGAGTGATACAACACGTCGAGGCACGACTCTTTGCCTCCGACAACGAACCGAGAATTGAGGGAAGAAGTCGTCGATGGTCGAGCGACCTCCTGTACGGCGGTGACGGTCACGACGATCTGCTTGAGGAGATTGCAACAGTGGTGAGCTCTGCAGCGGTCAGCCTTGCCCAAGCTAGTGCGGATGATGCAGCGGAAACGTTAGCCATTTTAGGTAGTGGCCAAGCAGAACTGCTTGATCGTGTCCGTTTGCTTGTCATTGCTTCCGCTGGTTCGCAGGTCCAGGAAGCGCTTGATAAAGTCGTCTCGGATCCCATGCTTCTCTCTCCAGCGTACGGGGCAGCGGAGGTCGCACACCTCTTGCGCACACAATTCGCCAACTCCTCGCAATCCGCGCGTGCCGCATTTGCTGCCCAACTCCAAAAAGGACCAGCGCTGGAAAGCGTGCTCGCCACGCTCCAGTTTTGGGAGCGACCGGAAACCGATGAGGAGAAAGCCCGCGAGGTTGCGCATTGGCAAGCACGACGATTGCGATGGTTCCACGAGCACATTCCGTCAGAACTCGCTGAGCTTGCTACACGGCTCGGGGTTATCGGTGAGGTGCCAGATCGTGAGCAGCAGGCACTCGACGAAGTAGGGAGCTGGTCCAGCGGGGTGTACTCGAAAACAGAGCGCAGCCCAATCCTCGCAGAGAATCTGCTCGTGCTCTCCGCGCCGGAGGCATTTGAGCTGCTAAGAGTGTGGCAACCGGCCCAAGGACTTACACAAGAGGAAGACCCACCGTCGCGCGCCGGCTTGGTTAGCGCCGTTCAGATTGCCGCGGCCGCGAGCCCACAGACAATGCTTACGTGGGCTCGGTTCCTCAATTTCTCCGATCTTGCGCCGGACTTCATTCACGCGGTGCTCGCAGGTTTGCACCAAGCCATCCGCGAAAAGCGTCCCGTTGAGCTCGAGGCGATACTGGCATTCGTCAACGCTGCCTTCAGGGCCGCAAAGGAGACAGCTAGCGACGAAAATGCTGATGCGCAAAGAGTGCGCTGGGCGTGCAACGAAGCTGTTCGAGTCCTCGACTTCGTGGCACGGTGGGATCATCTCTCGGCGGATGAGGTCGGACAGATCGTGCGCTTGATTACGGATCTCTCGGACGAGACCATCACCCGCTTCGACGCCGCAGACGAGAACGAACTGGACACACTGGAGCGTGCCATTCATGCGGGTTGGTCGACACTTGCTGGACGGTTAATGGAAGCAGCAGTCGTGCTAGCGATTGCCCAATCTCAGCGCTTCTACCGCAATACTCCAATCCCAGTCGATTTTCCGCCCGTCCTAAATCTGACCCAGCTTACGGATCGCCTTCTATCGCTCAATCACCATGCCGGAGTCGGTGCACGCTCGGCGCTGGGCGATCGTCTAGCAAGCGTGTTCTGGCTCGCACCAGTCTGGGCCGACGCACACGTACCTCGGGAACTGGACTCGTTCTTCATCAGTCCAGCACGCTATCCTGCCTTCGCGTCCTTTCTCGCGCACTCGCATACGAATAGCGAGACATTTCGAAGGTTGCGAGCGTGGTACACGCGTCTCGCCGATGATGGGACGCTCCGTCGAACATCGGTCGGCGACAAGTCAACGCTCGGTAGACTGCTTGTTACCCATGTCGTTCTTGCGATGGTGTCAGGCCTTCGCAATACCAGAGATGTAGATCGCCTCGTCGAGCGCACGTTCACCGGAGCGCCGGTCGAGGATTTAGGGCACGCCTACTGGGCAATATTTCGTGGCTGGAGCGATGCAGACAGTTCGGTAACAACAACGAAGGTGTGGCTCACAGAGGCCGCTCCGCGTCTGTTACAGCTATGGGAATGGCGACTCTTTCAGATTGAGAACGTGGACACCTTAGTCGTAGTCGATCGGGCGGATGAAGCAGACCATCTGTTGTGGTTCCTCGCGACGCCACATCTACCTGTGACGGAGACTATTTCACTCGGCCGCCGCACAATCGATCTCTTGGACGCCAAGAGTCGCACAGCAGGGATCGTTTGGGAGCGACTCTGCGAAATCTCCCAACTCGATCCAGCAGGAGCATTCGATCTATCCGAACGACTCGTCATGCGATTCCTTGACAGTGACTTCATTTATCTGCCATTCGAACACATCGCCCCGATCTTTCGCGCAGCTATGAAGCAGAGGGGTAATCTGATGAACCGAGCGAAGCGACTCATCAACTTGCTCGGCGAACGTGGCCATGGAGAGTTCGAGCCACTCTACAGGGAACTCGAGGCAGCGTCAATAAAAGCGGACGACGGGCATTAATTCAAAGGCCACCCGCCACGTCGTGGAACGGTTCTGAACCGAATCCCGCCCGCCTTGTCCTAGTATTCCTGACGGTAGAAAACAGGACGATGTCTGCGTCGTCGTTGATTGTTCCACTGTCTAGCGGATCCCTGAATTGCGGGCGCTCGTTGCCACCACGCCGCTCCGAATCATGAGAGCATTGCAACATAGCGGCATCAGTCATCCGACCATTGTCGGAGCTTTTCTTGTACGAGGTCGGACTACCAGCGTTGCCGTTCCCTGCAGTTGTCGCCGAGTTTATTGGCTCGGCGAGACCTAACTACTCAATTGTTCCTGGGAGAATACCTGCTTGCAGTTGGAGACTTTTTTGTCCGGCTACATCAGGTCTCAGTAAATATGGAACTGTCTCACTAAATGTGGGACTGGTACCAAGTTACTTGAGACAACCGTCATTTTTCTTACCGCACAACTGCGTGATTTGCGGCGTAGAGATAGCAGGACGAAGGGAATGCAAAGCTCCTGGTGCTGGATCTCACCACCATGCGCGTCATCGGAACGCACGGCGTTGGCGACACTCCTGACGTCCTGGCCTGGGATGCGGCGTGGCGTCGATTATATGTAGCTTCCGAAGGTGGTTTGCTATCGGCCTTCTGGGCGGATGGAACAACGCTCCGTACTGCCGGCGAGTACCGTGCGCCACACGCGCATATGATAGGTAGGAGTATGATTATAGGAGTATCATTATCTGATGGCAGCCTTCCAGACTACGTCGGTATTGACCTGTCCTGAGTGCGCTTACGCGGAGACACTCGAGATGCCGACCGATGCTTGCGTCTTCTTCCACGAATGCGCAAGCTGCGGTACAGTGCTCCGTCCCAAGTTGGGCGACTGCTGCGTCGCTCATATGGCTCGGTACCGTGCCCGTCCAGTCAGACGGGATGAATGACTGCTGTAACACCGATCAATCCGAGCCCATGCCCTTGATCACTCCTTTCAGCAGCCGTCAATCATGAGCCGCACGCTTCGCGTCGCCGATAGCGCTGGGGTGACCGGATTCGCATGGCAACTCGATGATCGTGCGCTCTGGCTCTTCCAGCAGCGACCCATGTTGCAACGATAGCAGCCGCGTTGCAACTCGCATATCGAGCGAAGCAGCTCGTCGCGGGCTGGCGGAGTGGTGAGTAACCGTGATGCGGATTCTTCCCACGTCACACTCGAATGCATTCGTTTCGATCTCACCTCCCACGGGTGTCCTGGACACAACATCCCCGAAAATTGCCGTCAGCGCTGACTGCGTATGAACGGGATCGGCGAGCACGCGCGGAGCGGTATCCGAGACGCGCACGCGGAAGTTCACATGTGCAGTGCGTGCGTGCGCTTCAGTGATTGCAAGTGAGGGTCTCAGTAACTCCGACAGTCCCGTCGCCTGTGGCACGAACGCTACGGCGCCACGGTCAAGATCGATCAGGAACCTGAGCCGGCGGACCTCGGTGTCCGCTGCGCCTACCGAGCTCTGCGCGGCGGCAAGCATCTCTTCCTGGTTTTCATTCAACTCACCGAACGGACTCGACAACAGCACGTGTAGCGGAAGCTCCGCTTCTTCGAGCCGCACCGTCATGACGCCAACTATCTCATCCACGATCTCGGCGTACTCGTCGGCGCGCTCCGGCACGACGTGCTCACGCGCCACTCCTTCATTGCCTGCGCGCCCGAGCTCACTAATCAGCGGATGTACCGTTTTATCAATCACGTCCAACTTGCCCGCACCAACGCGGCCTACACTCGGAGTAACTTGTGCAGCAGGTAATTTGGTTGCTTGACCGGCACCATTCATCTCGACAAATGACACCACCTGCACGTCGAGTCCCTGCCCGTTATTTACCAGCCGGTCCACCACGGATCCGTGACGCAGCCGGTGCCACCATGGACGCGTACTCTGGCCGACCATCACCAGAGTTACCCCGTGCTCCTTCGCGAATCGGCAGATCGCTTCCACAACATCCTCTCCGTCCAGCTTTACAACCTCGGCGCCCATGGCCTGCGCCATCTGGATGTTGTCCACCAGCCGGCGTTGCACGGTCGCGTCGATCCGATCAGCCCTCTCCTCGGGCGTCTGGACGTACACGCAGTACCAGTCTGAGTTGAGACGTCCCGCGATACGGCTCGCCTTGCGCAGGAGTGCCGCAGTTCGTGGGGGATTGCTCGCCATCGCGACCAGAATGCGCTCGGCCGTTCTTGGCGGGACCATCTTCCCCCCGGTTTCCTGGCGGACGATGTCTTCGCGAGCACGATCGACCGAGCTCGCTACCTCGCGCAGCGCCAATTCCCGCAGCGTTGTGAGGTTCTCGTCCGTAAAGAAATTTTCAAGGGCGGTCGGAACCTTCGCCTGATCGTAGATCTTCCCTTCCAGCAAACGCTGCCGCAAGTCCTCCGCTGAAATGTCGATATTCACGACCTGATCGGCGCGCGCGACGACCCAATCTGGCACCGTCTCGCGCACCGTGACACCAAGCGCGCGTTGCACGACGTCGTTCAGCGATTCGAGGTGCTGCACGTTCACAGCGGAAATGACGTTGATCCCAGCGTCAAGCAGCTCCAGCGCATCGCGCCAGCGCTTGCGATTTTTCGATCCAGGCACGTTACTGTGCGCGAGCTCGTCAACGATCACAACGTCGGGATGTCGTGCCAGGATGGCGTCTAGATCCATCTCCTCGAGTGTTGCGCCACGATACTCGACGCGGCGCCGCGGAATGGTCTCGAGATCCGCAATCTGCGCAGCGGTTTCAGCGCGGCCATGCATCTCGACGAAACCCACTACAACGTCGACTCCGCGACGGCGAAGGTCGCGCGCCTCGTTCAGCATGCGGTACGTCTTTCCGACACCCGCGGCGGAGCCGATATACACTTTCAGTCGGCCGCGTGGACGTTGACGAACGAGTTTCAGAAAGTCGGTACCATCGGGTGTACGTGGACCTGCACCACGCTCGAGAAGGCGCTCGGGCACAGAAGTGCCGACACTGGCGGATGCCTGTTCCGTCGCTTCCGCCCCACCCGGACCGACTTCCCGTCGGTCAGTGTCCGTAACCACGATCCGTCATCGTTGTAACTTGATCAGAGCGTGAGACCAAACGATGTAACTATGAATGCGTCCCGCTTTGCTAGAGCACTCGTCGCGAAACGTCCGGGGAAAACGGGATCGCGCGCCCCGAACCCACGCAGCTCAGTGCGCCAGAGGAAGCGGGGATTTGGCGTCACGTCAACGCCAACCGAGACGCCGCCACTACGGAAGCCGCTCGCGCCGGCTGGCACGGTGATCAGGACCTGTCCAGGATCCCCAAAATACTCCAGCCGGCCATTGAGCGCCACGATGGTAGTTGCCTGGAATCGGGTAATCAACGCAGCGCCGTGCCACGTGTCGCTTCCTTGATTGCCGGTCCGGCGTTGGACACCATAATCGCCGCTCGCGACCAAGCCAAGCCGGGAGTTTAGCTGAACCTTTGCGATCACTTCGTTGAACACACGCAGGCGCGAAGCAACGGAGTCGGGTTGCTCATTGCCGATGAAGTTGTCATATGTCAGAGTTACCGTAGAAGCCGGCGCGTAATCCAGACGCAACCCCACAGCCTTTGACGAGTTGGTTTCGGAGATGTTCTGCCATCCATTGACGACTACAGCCGTCGCAGTTAGCGTCGGCGTGGCCTGCCACACGGCACGCACGCCCGATTCGTAGTACGGCGTATAGTCGGCAATCAACGATCTACTGTAAGTCCAGTTGTCACGCGAGATGAACGACTCGTTGCCTATATGCGAGAAGAAAATGCCGCCGTCGATCCAGAGATTGCTCGCGACCTTGTAGCCAGCGAACGCCTCCTGGATAGAGCGACTGAGCGAGGGCCCGCTGGTCGAGCCTACCGCGGGCTCACCCGCGTAATTTGCTTGCACGGACGTGCCCGCTTGAAGAGCCAGACGTCCGTGAATGCGAGGAGCGTCCAGCTTCGCGTCGACGAACGCGAGGTTGATGTTGAATTCGTCATGTCTCGCAGGCTGCGTAGTGTAAGCACGGTCGAAATTCGCGGGACGGTTGAAGTCATATGCATAATATGCGTCGACGAAGCCGCCGAAGGTCACCTTGATCGTTGTGTCGGGCGCAGCAGCGGTGGCGGTACTGTCAGTACTCTGTGCACCGAGCATTGGCGGGAGAGCCAGCAGCGCACCAAGTAAGGCACAATATGAGGTACACGAGGATTTGTACATGCGAGTAGTGTTGCGAGCTTAGTGTGAGTTGTGGCTAGCGATGCGGAATGCGGAATCGAGCGCCATATTGAGCAAGAGGACGTTGACCCGCCGCTCGCCGAGGATGCCGAACTGGCGCGGTTCGGTGTGCTGTTGCACGAGCGCGCGAATGGCGGTGATATTGGCGCCACGCATGCGCGCCACTCGTGCTACCTGCAGATCAGCGGACGCGGGTGAGATGTGTGGGTCGAGACCGGAGCCTGACGATGTCACAAGATCTGAGGGAATACTCCCTCTAATCCCGCCATCGTTCTTGACCACGCTGTCAACTGCCTGTGCGATGAGCGTGTCAGCGAGCTTGCGGTCTGTCGGACCTTTGTTGGTGCCACCGGACAGCGTATCATCGTAGCCGTTTCCGGCCGCCGATGGTCGGGGGTGGAAGTACTCCGGGCGCGTGAACGACTGCCCGATGAGCGAGCTACCTAGGGCCTGCCCATTTGCACCGTTGATCAGAGACCCGTTCGCCTGTCGCGGGAATACGAGCTGCGCGATTGCGGTAACGATCGCTGGATACGCGACACCCGTTATCAACATGAGGACGAGTGTGACGACAATTGCTGGACGAAGTTGTTTACGAAGCATCTGGAATTCCTATACGAGATGCAGAAAGACGAGCGCAACGTCGATCGCCTTGATGCCGATGAAGGGCACGAT
>PLEG01000241.1 GCA_003136975.1 Gemmatimonadota bacterium
CCGAGTCGATGATCGAATGGAAGTACATGAATGGATTGTGCTTGGTCGCGTACTGATCTGTGGCCGTGGCGCGTTCCGTCATGTCCCGCTCGCCAATGGTGGGATGGCCGCACGTGGAAGACTCACGGGTGGAGTCTTTCCCCATGTCTTCCATGTACGCCTTCCACGTGAGATGCCGCGCGACCAACTGGTTTGCGATAGTGCGGACGTGAGCCGGATAAATGCAGCCACTTCCGATGGGCTGTCCATCCGGCGCCGTACCAATTTGGGTGAACTCTTCGTAGCGGCCGCAATCGCCCTGCGTAGCGGGATCAGGCGCGATCCCGGAGATCATGGCGACGTAGTTATCCAAGCTGGCGTGTCCGGTACCGTAATATTGCCGAAGCAAGGCGCCCATTCGCGGCAGTGTGTCCGAGAGATATGGCGCCGGCGAGTCGGCGCCAAAGGTCGTCTCGAACTTCTCGTTCTCCAGAACGATGATGAATACGTGTTTGATCAGCGGCGGATGGTAGGCGCGGCCCACCGGAACAAAGCCCGCGAGTGCGCAGGTGGTACCCGCGACCGCACGACGAATCATGGAGCGTAGCATAACGACATCAGATCGGTTTGGAGAAACGAGCCAGTCACCAATATGCATATATTTTACGCGGTGAAGAATTCCAGCGTTGCGACATGACCGAACACCGAGTTCCGCCGCCATCTGTGTCTGGCGTGGATGTGGACGAGAAAACTCGGTGTGAGCACTACCATTCCGACCTGGACATCATCGCGATCAGGCTCAAATGCTGCGGTGAGTTTTACGCATGCAAGGAGTGCCACGACGTGCTGGCCGATCACCCCCTTGAATCGTGGCCCCGCACCGCATTTGACACGCGCGCGATCCTGTGCGGCAACTGCAGCGCGCAACTGACTATCAGCGCGTACCTCGAATGCAACAGCCGCTGCCCGGAGTGCGCTGCAGAGTTCAACCCACGCTGCAGCTTACATCATCACTTTTACTTTTCGGATGTATGATCAAGATACTCGCGTTCCCGCGCGTAACATCGTTCCCGCCGACAGTAGCACCACGATGATGTATCGGGTGCGTCACAACCGCACCACCGCATGTGATTCGCCCGCGACGCGAGAGAGATTTAGTGCATGTTCATGCACAGTCATCAGATCTTCCCGTCGCTGCAGCAGGAACTCTCCGATCAATACCAGTTCGAGCGGGTGCTTGGTAATGGTGGAATGGGGACGGTGATCCTGGCCCGCGACGTACGCCTTGACCGGCGCGTCGCGATCAAAGTTCTCCCCACGACGTTCGAGGAAGATCCCGGCCTGCACGCGCGATTCCTGCGCGAGGCGCGTACCGCTGGACGGTTATCGCATCCCAACATCGTCCCGGTATTCCGCGCGGACGAGCTGGGCGGTCACGCCTTCTTCGCGATGCCGTACATCGAAGGCGAAGATCTCGGATCGATAATACAACGTGAGCGAACGATCCCTGCACCCGAGCTCGGTCGTTGGCTCCGTGAAGTAGCGTGGGCACTGGCATACGCGCACGCACGCGGTGTGGTACACCGCGACATCAAGCCTGAGAACATCATGATCGAGAGTGGCTCAGGCAGAGCACTCGTTACCGACTTCGGGCTCGCGCGCAACGACGACATGGCGATCATTTCGCACGCGGCGACCGATGCGTGCACACGCACGGCTGAAGGCGAAATAGTCGGCAGCGTGCACTACATGAGCCCCGAGCAGATCACCGCCGGCGTGTTGGACGGGCGAAGTGATCTTTATTCGCTTGGCGTGGTGGGATTCCAGGCGATGACTGGCCGGCTCCCCTTTGAGGGGAGTGTCCCTGCGGTGCTCGTGGGTCACATTGACCGTGCAGCGCCGAAGGTGCAATCCTGTGCTGCGTCCGCGCACCCGCAGCTCGCGGCGGTGATGGACCGTTGCCTGGCCAAGGATCCGGCTGAGCGGTATCAGACTGGCGAGGCGCTGGCCGATGCGTTGGAGAAGGCGATGCGGTTGACCGGGCAGAATACGTTCACTGGCGCACCACTACAACGGCAGCTCCGCTCGGCGCACCGCGTAGTTGTGAAGTGGCGGCGCTGGCTCAATGGAACGAGCGGGAGCCAAAGAAAAACCCGCTCGATCAATGAAGACCGAGCGGGTAAGTTCTTTCGAGCAAGTCGTTCTTTGCTATCAGCCTACCAGCGATAATGCGCGAACGCCTTGTTGGCTTCCGCCATCCTGTGCGTGTCTTCCTTCTTCTTCACGGCGTTGCCTTCGCCCTTGCTCGCGGCGATGACTTCGGCGGCCAGCTTGTCGGCCATCGACTTCTCGTTCCGGCCGCGTGAATAGAGGATCAACCAGCGCATCGCGAGTGCCGTGCGACGCTCGGGACGGACTTCGACTGGAACCTGGTACGTGGCGCCACCGACACGGCGGCTCTTCACTTCGACCATCGGCTTCAGGTTGGCGATCGCCTGCTTGAATACGGTGACACCGGGCTGAGCTGTCTTTGCTTCGACGTTGTCCATCGCGTCATTGAAGATGCGCTCAGCGGTGCTCTTTTTCCCCTGATACATCATGACGTTGATGAACTTCGCCACGGTCTGGCTGTCATAGCGCGAATCCGGAAGGATGGTGCGCTTGACTGACTTTTTGCGACGGCTCATTTACTTCTTCCCCTTGGGCGCGCCCTTGGTAGCCACGGCCTTACCGCCGACCTTTGGCTTCTTAGTTCCGTACTTGGAGCGGCTGCGATTGCGGCCGTTTACGCCCGAGGCGTCCAGCGTGCCGCGAACGATGTGATAGCGAACACCGGGCAGATCCTTGACACGACCACCGCGAATGAGCACGATCGAGTGCTCCTGCAGATTGTGTCCCTCGCCCGGGATGTATGCGGTGACTTCGAAGCCGTTGGTGAGACGGACACGCGCGACCTTACGCAGCGCGGAGTTTGGCTTCTTGGGGGTGGTTGTGTACACGCGAGTGCACACGCCACGCTTCTGGGGATTCGACTTCAGCGCTGGCGCCTTTTCTTTCTTGGCCACATCTCTGCGGCTCTGGCGGACCAGCTGATTGATTGTCGGCATTTACCATGGATCGACAAGGAAAGGCCCTCCACAACGGAGTGGCCACAGCCTGGATAATCTAGACAGCGGATGACCCTACAGCAACCCGTAATGCCCGGACAGCTTAAAGCCGCGCGACTGATCGGTTAGATTGGAGCTACGATGACCCGCCTGATCACCCTCGTTCTGTGCCTCCTCACCGCGTCCGGAATTTATCCCGGATCCGCGGCAGCGAGCCGGAATGCGTCCCAGGCGCATGCGAGAACGCTTCCCACAGCGCACGCCAGCCAGCGCGGGTTTCCAGCCGTGGGACCCGGCATGGGCAACGCAGGGGCCGGCCGTACTCGCCCCTCCCGCGCGCGGTATTGCTCCCCACGCAGGCCAGCAGCACCACTCCACGGGCGTCGCGGCTTCGGGCTGGACGTCGCTGGCCCTGGATCCAACGTGGGATCGTTCCAGTATCGGCCGAAATGCTGGCTGGGCGATAACCCGGCGCGGATATCACGCTACGGGACCGCCCGGGCTGCTTGACGTGTCACCCTCTCGCAATTCATTGGCGCGGCCTGCCTGACCGTTGGGACTGACGGAGGGGCCTCGCCCCCTACTCGTCAATCCCAAAATGCCCAATCAAATAGATCAGGCGGCCGATAGCCGCGCGAAGGCCATTCCGTCCGTCTCTAGCAGGTGGTTCCGCCGAGAGCCGGGACTCGCAACTCTTTTCGCGGGCCTCGCGGTGATGATTCTTGCATTGCTCCTTCCGCAGGAGCAGCGGACTCTGGCATTCTATCCAGCGCTCGCCCTTGTCGCTCTAGGAACACTTCTAATCCTTCGCCATGGCCCGGACCGGTCAAGGGATGTCTCACGTTGAGCCAGGCCTGATTGAACTGGCCGCGATGACCGCCGCTACGCGATCAGGTATTGGCGCGCAGCGGCGGCCGCGCAGCTGGCTGTCCAGCCCATGAATGCGCCGATCGCCATAGCCGCTATTCTAGCAACGGTCGGCGTACTGCTCGGCGGATCCGTCGTGCTCACGCGATTAACCGGCCGCATCGGCATCCCCATCGCGCTCGGTTTCATAGCGGTGGGGATGTTGGCCGGCTCAGAAGGTATCGGACACATCCAGTTCGAGAATTACACCTTCGCCTTTCGCGCCGGCATCGTTGCACTTGTCCTCATCCTGTTCGACGGAGGACTGAACACTCCGCCCTCGTCGCTTCGCGCGGTCGCAGCGCCGTCACTCACGCTGGCGACTGTGGGCGTGTTCGCGACAGCGGGAATACTCGCGACGTTCGCGCATCTCGCGGGCGACGTTGCGTGGCCCGTCGCCTTGCTTGTGGGAGCGGTAGTGTCCTCGACCGACGCCGCAGCGGTATTCGCGAAATCGGACTGCATTCTGAAAGTGCAGCCGCCGAATCCCGCCGAGCTTGAACGCCTGCGGGCGGATCAAGGAATCATCTCGTTTCTTTGGCATCTTCGAAATCCCGAGCTCGTAAAAC
>PLEG01000125.1 GCA_003136975.1 Gemmatimonadota bacterium
ACCGGCCTCGGCCTCTCCACCGTGTACGGAATCGTGAAAGCGTCTGGCGGCGAGATCGTTGTTCGCAGCGAGATTGGCAGCGGCACCGAGTTTCGCCTGGAGTTTCCGTGCGCGGACGACGAGGCCGCGGCGGCGCCAGTTGAAACTCCGGTCCCCGACACGGTGCGCGGCTACGAGACGGTCCTCGTCGTGGAAGACGAGGAGCCGCTCCGGCGCCTTACCCGGCGCATCCTCGAATCACGGGGCTACAGGGTGCTCGATGCGGCCGATGGCCAGGAGGCCATTCGCGCGCTCGCCACTGCGCAATCCAGGGTCGATCTGCTCCTGACCGATGTCGTGATGCCAGGAATGAGCGGCCGCGAGCTAGTGGAGCGTGTGCTCCCCGTGTATCCATGGCTCCGGGTGCTGTTCATGTCGGGCTACACCGAGGACATGATGCTGCAGCACCGCATCGCCGAGCTTGGGATTACCGTCGTTGAGAAGCCCTTTACTCGAGACGATCTTGCGCTCGCCGTCAGAAACACTCTGGATCGGGTTGCCGAACCCGTCGAGGTAGGCTGACCTAGCCGCCGCGCCACGGTCGGCGTTGAAGACGGAGCAGGCGGCGGGATAGGGTCGCAGCGAACGGCACCGTCCGTTCGTACTTTCCAGCGACGGGACGAAGTGCCGGCCGGTAACCCGGTCCGCTTTGCCGTATGGATATCCCTCCACCCGACTGAAAAATGCATCTATCGCGATGGTTTCGGCTCGCCCCTCTAACCGCCGCCGGTCTTGCGGCGCCGCTGACTGCCCAGGCGCCGGTCGCACGTGCGTCGGCGACTCAGGCGCTCGACTCGGCGACTCTGGCTGGCCTCAAATGGCGAAACATCGGCCCGGCGAACATGGGAGGCCGTGTTACCAGCATTGCTGGAATCCCGTCCCCGTCTCGCACGTTCTACGTCGCGACCGCGGCCAGCGGTATTTGGAAGACGACCAACGCCGGAACATCGTTCGAGCCAGTGTTCGAGCATGAGCCAGTCAGCGCAATGGGCGAGCTTGCGATAGCGCCCTCTGACACCAACGTGATATATGCCGGCACCGGCGAGGAAGATTCTCGTAACTCGATATCGCCCGGCGGCGGTATGTACAAGAGCACCAACGGCGGACGCAGCTGGACGTTCATCGGCCTGGGCGAGACGCAGCAGATTGGACGCATCGTTGTAAATCCCACCGATCCGAATACGGTGTATGTTGCCGCGCTCGGTCATGCGTGGGGCGCGAACAAGGAGCGCGGACTCTACAAGACGACCGACGGTGGTGCTACCTGGAAGCTCAGCAAATTCATCAGCGACAAGGCCGGATTTGTGGATGTCGCGATGGACCCATCCGATCCCAACACGCTCTACGCTTCGAGCTGGGAGCGCGTGCGCGGCCCGTACTTCCTCAAGAGTGGCGGCCCAGGCAGCGGACTCTGGAAGACCACGGACGCCGGTGCAACGTGGACCGAGGTCAAGGGCGGCGGATTCCCGGCGACAATGAAGGGACGCATCGGACTCGCAGTGTCCCAGAGCAATCCAAAAATTGTTTATGCGATAGTCGAAGCCGACTCGCTTCCGAACCCGGTCAAGCGCACGAGCACCAAGGGACGACAGAAGCTCGCCAACGGTCTCTACCGCTCGAACGATGCTGGCGCAACGTGGACAAAGATGAACGATCACAACGAGCGCCCGTTCTATTACTCAGAGGTACGCGTTGACCCGAAGAATCCGGATCGCGTATACTGGTCGTCGACGCCTATCAACTTCTCGGATGACGGCGGCAAGACGGTTCGCAACGCAACCATCGGTATCCACGTCGACCACCACGCAATGTGGATCGATCCCAACGATCNNATGACGGTGGTGTGTCGCAGACGTGGGACAAGGGCGGCAACTTCGACTTCATCAACACGTTCGCGATTGGCCAGTTCTACGCGGTCAGCTACGACATGGCAGTTCCGTACCGTGTGTGCGGCGGATTGCAGGACAACGGCTCATGGTGCGGCCCGAGCCGGCGCAAGCAGGGCAACATCACCAACGCGATGTGGTTTGTCGTTGGCGGTGGCGACGGCTTCTATACAGCGCAGGACCAGAGTAATCCCGACATCATTTACGCCGAGTCACAGGGCGGCGGACTTGGTCGCGTGAATTTCTCCAATGGCGAGCGTTCGCAGATTCGCAAGCCATCCTATCGCGAGCGCTATCAGCAGTTCGAGGACTCGCTGGTAGTCGCACGCGGCGACACCACCCAGCCGGAAACCCCGGCGGTCAAGCGCACGCTCGCCGAACTGCGCGCGCGCCAACACGCTGACTCAGTTATCTCCGACATGCGCTTCAATTGGGAGGCGCCGTATTTCCTGTCGGTGCACGCGCCGCAGACTCTGTACATGGGCGGAAACCGGCTCCTCAAGTCGCTCGATCGCGGCGACCATCTATTTCCGATATCGCCGGATCTCTCCACCAACGATACGGCGAAGATCAACGTGAGCTTGCACACGACGGGCGGAATCACGCTCGACGCGACAGGCGCAGAGACATATGGAACGATCACCACGGTCGCTGAGTCACCCATCCGTCCGGGGTTGTTGTTCGCAGGTACAGATGATGGCAACGTCTGGCTGACCCGTAACGACGGTACCACGTGGGAGAACCTCACTGGCCGCTTCCCGGGTGTGCCGAAAGGCACTGATGTCAGCCGCATCGAGCCGTCAGCGTTCGACTCCGCAACGTTCTACGTGACGTTCGATAATCACGAGCGGAACGATTTCACGCCGTACGCACTTGTTACTACCGACTTCGGCAAGACATTCCGTTCGATCGCGAGCACCATTCCAACGAATGCACCGAATTGGGTGCGCGTAATTCGGGAAGATCCGGTCAACCGCGATCTGCTATTCCTCGGTACCGATGTCGCCGCGTACGTGTCGATGGATCGTGGCGCCAACTGGCAGCGGTTCATGACGGGCCTTCCGACGGTTCCGGTTTACGATCTCAAGATTCACCCGCGCGATCACGAGTTGATTGCGGGTACGCACGGTCGCAGCATCTGGATCGTGGACATCGCGCCGCTCGAGCAGATGAAGGACGCGGCTGCCCGCGGCACGGGCACGCATTTCTTTGCCCCTTCGACGGCGTTCCAGTATGGACAGTCGCCGCTCGAGGGACAGGAGATCGGGCAGAAGTCATTCCAGGGGATGAGCGCTCCATATGGCGCGGAGTTCACATATCGTCTCGCGTCGGGCGTGCGTGACTCGGTGAAGTTCACGGTGACGAGTGTGGGCGGCGACACGGTTGCGATTGTGAACGGTGCCCGCGGTTCCAGTGCCGCGATCAATCGTGTTTACTGGGACTTCCGCACTCGGGCCAAGCCGGTTGTGCTGAGTCCGTCGCAGAAACGCGATAGCGTGGCATACATGCACCGGATCGACTTCGTGATCGATTCCATGGAGAAAGCTGGCGGCGATCGCACAGCACTCACCAGGATTCGGACCCAAATGGAGAGCGGTGGTGGTTTTGGCGGCGGTTTTGGCTTCGGCCCAGGAGCCGCGTCCGACCGCTTCGTTGCTCGCCCGGCCGAGTCGCTAATGCCGCGTAATGCAGCGGCGGGGCGCCCTGGAGCGGACACTGGCGCAGCCGCGGCACGCGGTGGCGCTCGTGGCGGAGCTCGTGGTGGGGCGGCTGCCGGTGAAGCGCCAGTTGACCAGACCCTCATGCGTGAGATTGGGCAACTGGTTCGCATGCCGGGAAGCAGCTACCCCGCAGGCGGCCGAGGCGGGCGAAACGCCCCGTTGGCCGGTACTGGGGATTATCTGGTCACTATGACCGTTGGTAATCAGGTCGAGCGCCAGACTGTCCACGTCCAGCGTATGCCAGGGCTTGGCGACGATGCCTCGATCGGCTTTGGTGGCGAGGACGACGAGAACCCCTAGCCGCACTTGGTTCGCTAATTTGCCCCGATCTGGGGGGTTGCGTGTTCCCCAGATCGGTGTAAATTATTAAGTGCGACGCGTGCATTCGTGTACGACAAGTTCCGATACATTTAGGAGCCTGGTATTGCAGGCTCCTTTTTGTTGCCCGGCGTTGCAGTCAGATGAAAGTCTGATCCGGGCAAGGATCCCCATCGTGAGGGCAATGATCACGAACAACTACTTATGGTCGTACGGCATACCCACTCCGACCAAAACAAGAAAAGGACAACGGAATGCGTACGACCGGTACTGTAAAGTGGTTCAACGACGCGAAGGGCTTTGGATTCATCACGCCTGAGAATGGTACGAAGGATTGCTTCGTTCATCACTCTGCGATTGGTGGATCGGGCTTCAAGACCCTCGCCGAAGGCGAGCGCGTCGAGTTTGAGATCGTGCAGGGCCAGAAGGGTCCCGCGGCCGAGAACGTAACGAAGATCGGCTAGTAGTCGAGCCACTTTTCGAAAGAAAGGCCAGATCGCTTTGCGATCTGGCCTTTCTTGTATTCCGGAACGCCAGCAGCCGCGACCAAGAGGGCGTATGTTGATTTGAGTCGATGCCCGCTTTCCAAACGGCATCCGAGTTCAACCAACGCCAACGCCGCTCTCTTCATGCGCTCGCGCTCTCTACACGCACTCCTTCCACTCCTTGTTGCCACGTGTGCTGTTGCACGGGCACAGGGCACTCGCTCGGCGGCCGCGCCTCCGCGCTCTGACTCCACGGTTTCGATTGCGTCGCACACGCGCGGCTTCGAGAAGCGCGATGGCTTCATTCCGGTTTATCTGGATACCGCCCACGGCAAGATTTATCTCGAGATTCCGCGCGACTCCATGCGCGTGCTCTACTTTGTGTCGCAGGCAACCGGGCTGGGCTCCAATCCAATCGGTATCGATCGTGGTTCCAACGAGCAGCAATCGATCGCGCGGTTCGACCGCAACGGCGATCATGTGCTTCTCGTGTTGGAGAACTGGAACTACCGCTCCTCCGCTGCCGCCGAGAATCCCGATCATGCTCGCACGGTAACCGAGGCGTTTCCATCCAGCACGATTGCCGCATTACCGTTGATCGCCGCCGAGAATGGGCGTTTGCTGGTGGATGCGACTGATTATCTACTGCGCGACTGGAGCGACGTGGCGACCACGATCTCACGCGCGGGCCAGGGGACCTACGCCGTCGCGCGCGACAGATCCGGGATATACCGCCCGTACACGCGCGCATTCCCGACCAATACCGAGCTCGATGTATCGCTCACGTACTCGACCAATGGATCTCCCGGTCCGATCATGCGCAACCTGCTGCCGGACGCGCACTCGTTCACGTTGCGCCAACACATCACTCTGTTGCAGCTCCCGGATGATGGCTACCGCCCGCGTGAGATGGATCCGCGCGTCGGCTATTTCGGCATAACGTTCAAGGATTACGCACAACCGATTCAGGGATCGCTCGAGCAGCACTGGATCGAGCGCCACCGCCTGGATCGCGTGAATCCGGCAGATCCGAACAGCGCAATCAAAAATCCGATCGTGTACTACGTTGACCGCGGAATTCCGGAACCTATCCGCACCGCCGTGAAACAGGGCGTCAGCTGGTGGGGACAGGCATTCGATCAGGCAGGTCTCAAGGGTGCATTCCGCGTGGAGGATCTTCCGGAAGGCGTCGATCCCATGGACGCGCGGTACAACGTAGTTCAGTGGGAGAACCGCAACGAGCGTGGGTGGGCGGTGGGCGGCGCGCTCGCTGACCCGCGGACTGGTGAGATGATCAAGGGCATGGCTCGGCTCGACTCGCACCGCGCGCGCA
>PLEG01000091.1 GCA_003136975.1 Gemmatimonadota bacterium
ACCGGTCGCCCGGTGGCGAGATAATCGCTTTCGCGAAGGGCGCTCCAGATCGTTTACTTGCGCGGTGCACTCGCGTTGTCAGCGCAACCGGCGATCGGTCACTGGATAGCGCGGGACGCGAAACGGTGCAAGCAGCCAACCATGCGCTTGCAACGCGCGGACTTCGAGTACTCGCGCTCGCGGTCGGTGCAACCGCCGGCACCGACAACGAGAGCCTGCACGATCTCTCGTTTGTCGGCCTGGTGGGAATGGTTGACCCGCCCGCTTCGGGCGTGAAGGAGACCGTCGCCAAACTTCGCATCGCCGGCATCCGTACCGTTATGCTCACCGGAGACCAACGCCTCACCGCCGAGGCGATCGCGCGCGAACTGGGTGTTATGGCAGCCGGCGAGGAGACTGTCGACGGACGCGACGTGGATGCACTGTCCGACGACCTCCTGACCCAACGCGTTGCGCGCGCCAGCGCATTCAGCCGCGTAAGCCCCGAGGCAAAGCTCCGAATCGTGGCAGCGTTTCGCCGACGCGGCGAGGTGGTCGCAATGCTCGGCGACGGTGTGAACGATGCGCCGGCATTGGCGCGGGCCGACGTTGGCGTAGCGATGGGCGGCCGTGGAACCGACGTCGCCAAGGAAGCTGCCGGCGTAGTGCTCGCTGACGACCGATTCCCAACGATCGCGGTGGCGGTCGAGGAAGGACGCGTGATCTACGCCAACATCCGCCGATTCGTCTTCTACCTTCTAAGCTGCAACCTGGCTGAGATCATGGTGTTGCTCATTGCGGGGATAGTCGGTCTCCCCACCCCGCTTTTGCCACTACAGATACTCTGGCTAAACCTCATCACCGACACGTTTCCCGCACTCGCACTCGCCTTTGAACCGGCGGATGCAAGCATCATGCGGCGGCCGCCTCGAGATCCCCGTTCTCCATTGCTCTCCCGCCGGATGATTGTCGCATCCGCCGGTTATGCGAGCATCATCACCGCATGCACGTTCGCGGCACTATTATGGGGACTCTTCGGTTCGCAAGGATCCGATGCAGTTGACGCCGGGCCGCGCGCAATGACACTCGCCTTCATGACTCTGGCGCTGGCGCAGCTCACCCACCTCGTTAACGCGCACCATCTGCCGGAGGAAAACGGACCACGCGCAACAAACCGCTATGCCTTGGCGGCGCTCGTGCTCACCATCACGTTGCAGATGGCGGCCATTTACGTGCGCCCGCTCGCCGGAGTGCTCGGCGTCGTTCCACTCGGCGCCCGTGACTTCGCTGTGGTAGCTGGCCTCGCTCTTGTGCCGGTCCTGGCCGGCTATCTCGTGCGCGCCGCGGCGACGCGCACGGCCAAACAGCTTAACGACCAGCAGTTACCGCACGTCACATTGCCACCGTCGGAGAGTTAGCTGATTGTCCCCAATGAGTTGGTTGAACGCAAGAACGCGCGATTTGCGCACATACGCCGGCGCAACCTTGATTCTCTCCGCGACGTGGGCGTGCACCAGTAGCGGAATGCGTGTCAATGTTCGCCCGCTCGCCGATGGTCCACGCGAGATGACAGCTGATCAATAACTTCGGCAGGCGGTGAACAGACTGACATTCGGCCCGCGACCTGGCGAATATGACCGTGTCCGGAAGATCGGGCTGGATCAATGGGTTGGCGAGCAGTTGGAGCCCAACGCGATTCCAGATGACGATGCAGATCGATTCGTCGCGCACTACACGTCAATCACCGAGGATGAAACGTCGCTCGCTCGAGCGTACGGCCTTCCGGGCGACCTGCGAAAACAGGGCGGCATCGCGCCAGACACTGCGGAGCTTCGCGTCGCCAACAGAGCGTCCAATCAGATAATCGCGGACCTTCGCGAGGCGAAAATTGCTCGCGCCGTATTGAGCGAGCGTCAGTTGCGCGAAGTATTGACGGATTTCTGGGAGAACCACTTCTCAATATTCGCGGACAAGGGCTCCGACAAGTACATGCTTGTCGAATACGATGACTCCGTGCGCGCGCATTCGCTTGGCAAGTTTCGCACGTTACTTGGGGCCGTCGCTCACTCGCCAGCGATGTTGTACTACCTTGACAACTGGACGAGCCGCGCTGACAGCGACCGCGTTACGCTCGCGGAAGTCGATGCGTACCGCAAGCGGGCAGCATCCGAAGTAAGCTACGAAAAGGCCAGGAACGAGATATTCGTCGATCGCGCCGGACGTATCACAATTGGCAACCCGAATGCCCGCGCACCAGCTCCGTATCACCCCACCATTCGACACGGTAAGGGGCTCAACGAGAATTATGGCCGAGAGTTGATGGAGTTGCACACGCTGGGCGTGGACGGAGGTTACACACAGGAAGACGTGATCGAAGGCGCGCGGATCCTCACTGGCTGGACAATTCGCGATCCGAACCACATTGGCACCTTCTATTTCAATCCCGGAATGCACGACGCTGGAGAGAAGCAATTTCTCGGCTACGCATTTCCAGCGGGACACGGCGAAGATGAGGGCGAGCGATTGCTCGACATCATTGCACGGCGCCCATCCACTGCACACTTCATTGCGTGGAAGTTGTGTCGCCGGTTCGTAAGCGACTCGCCGTCCACTGAACTCGTCGAGCGCGCAGCGGAAGCGTTTAGGCGCACCGACGGAGATATTGCCGAAGTGATGCGCACCATTGTCGGATCACCGGAGTTCTTTGGACTCTCGGCGTATCGGACCAAAGTAAAGTCTCCTTTCGAAGTAGTAGTCAGCACATTACGCGCGCTGAACGCGACACCAGACACGTTACAGCGCGATGTTCAGGCAGTAGCTCGGCTCGGCGAACCGCTCTGGGGTCATCTCGCGCCGGACGGTTATCCCGAGACCGGCGACGCGTGGCTCAACGCGGGCGCGATCCTCAACCGAATCAACTTTGGAGTGCAGGCCGCAGCCGGCCAGATTCCTGGCGCATCGGTAAAGTCCTGGCCGCCAGCGGCGGCGCTGACCAATGCGCCGAGAAGCGTGCAGGTGGACAGCGTTGTGTCGATCCTCTTTGGCGGCGACGTGTCAGCTCAAACGCGCATCATTCTGAACCAAGGAAACAATCCGATTGCCGGCGCCGGCGCACCCGCACCTGCGGCCGCCAGCAAAGCACAGCCGCAGAATCAATTGATTCAAATACTCGGCCTCGCACTCGGTGCGCCGGAGTTCCAGCGGAGATAGCTGGTGCCGGCGCTACCGGTATGGCTACGCGACGATGTTGAGCAACCGTCCGGGCACGAAGATAATCTTCTTCGGCGCGCCTGTGACGAACTTCGCGATTGATTCATCGTTCATCGCTTGCGACGCTGCAACCGCCTGCGTCACATCCCGCGCCATACGCAAACGTCCGCGCATCTTGCCGTTCACCTGAACCGCAATCTCGACCTCGTCCGTCGACAGCAGCGCTGGATCGAACACCGGCCACGTCGAATCAAACACGCTTCCACTATTTCCGAGTTGCTCCCATAGCTCCTCGGCAAGATGCGGCGCGAATGGAGCGACGAGCTGTACCAGTGGTTCCACCTCGGAACGCCGAGGCACACGGTCGCCCTTTCGAAGCGTGTTCATGTATTCCATCATCGCCGCGATCGCCGTGTTGTAGCCGAGGCGAGGAATATCGTCTCCCACCTTCCGGATAGTCGCGTGCAACTTGCGATCGACCTCGGCATCAGGCGGCGCGTCTGGTGCAAGATCGCGCACGCAGGCCCACAGCCGATCGAGGAAGCGACGCACGCCCGAGATTCCCTGGTCCCGGAAATCACCACCCTCCTCGAACGGACCCAGGAACATCAGATAGGTGCGAAATGCATCCGAGCCCCACGTATCGATGTACTCATCGGGATTCACGACGTTGCCCTTGCTCTTGGACATCTTGGCGCCTTCACGAATGATGAGCCCGTGAGCCCGAAATTTCGTGAACGGTTCCTCGAAGTCGATCAGGCCAATGTCGTGCAGGACCATCGTCACGAAGCGCGAATAGAGCAGGTGCAAAACTGCGTGCTCATTCCCACCGATGTACGAATCGACCGGAAGCCATTTCTTCGTCACGCCGGGGTCGAACGCAACCGAATTGTCGCCGACATTGGGGTAGCGCAGGAAATACCACGCGCTATCGAGGAACGTGTCGGACACATCGGTTTCGCGACGCCCCATCTTGCCGCACGTCGGACACGCTACACGATACCACTCGTCGTGCCGCGCGAGTGGAGAAATTCCTGAATCATCAGGCTTGAAGTCATCGATCATCGGAAGCAGGACCGGTAGATCCTTTTCCGGCACCGGGACTACTCCACAATCGTCGCAATAGATGATCGGGATTGGCGGTCCCCAGTAACGCTGTCTCGATATGCACCAGTCGTGCAGACGGAAATTAGTAACTGCGGTTCCCTGTCCTTTCGCGGAGAGGGATTGAATGATCGCGCGCTTCGCGTCGTGAACAGTCATCCCGTCGAACTCGCCTGACTCGACGAGCGTGTCATCTTCGTGCACGACCTTCTTTACCGGCAGTTCAAAGCCGTGCGCGAATTCCAGATCGCGCTCGTCGTGCGCCGGTACCGCCATTATCGCGCCCGTGCCGTATTCCATGAGCACGTAATCCGAAACCCACACCGGTATCTGCTCGCCAGTTGCCGGGTTGGTGACAGTGCTGCCTGTCGCAACGCCTGTCTTGTCCCTGATTGTCTTGCGCGAAACGAGATCGCGACGCGAGGCCCGATCGCGGTACTCATCCACCGCGGCGCGTTGCTGTTCGGTCGTGTGCGCGTCAACCAACGGATGTTCTGGCGCGAGCACGACGTATGTCGCGCCGAATATTGTGTCCGGCCGCGTCGTGAACACCTTTATTCCATCGAACCAGATTTCGGCGCCCTCGGACTTGCCAATCCAGTTTCGCTGCGCGGTTTTTGTGGTCTCTGACCAGTCCAGCGCATCGAGATTGTTCAGCAAACGATCGGCGTAGCGCGAGATCGCAAAAAACCACTGCTCGAGAAAGCGTTGCTCAACGATGCTTCCGCAACGCTCGCATGCGCCCGCGATGACTTGTTCATTTGCCAGCACGGTCTTGTCCGTTGGGCACCAGTTGACAGCTGCAGCCTTCTTGTAAACGAGGCCCTTGTTGTACAACTGAAGAAAGACCCACTGCGTCCAGCGATAGTATTCGGGGTCAGTGGTTGATAGCGACCTCGACCAGTCCACCATCAACCCACCTCGCTCCAGCTGCCTGCGGAAGTTGGCGATGTTGCGCGGAATCATCTCGGCAGGGTGCACCCCTACTTTGAGCGCATAGTTCTCGGAATGAATTCCGAACGCGTCGTAGCCCAGAGGCTCGAACACATCGAGACCCTGCATGCGCTGGTAGCGCGCAAAGATGTCGTTGCCCGTAAAGGCGAACATGTTGCCAACGTGCAGACCTTCAGCTGACGGATACGGGAACATCATCAGCGCGTAGTACGGACGGGCAGCGTTGCGAATGTCCGCGACATTGGTGCCGCGCTCAGCCCAGCGCGCGCGCCACTTGCTCTCTACCGAGCCCGGATCGTACGGCGTTGCGATTTCGGATGGACGGTCAGGTGATTCCATGCATGCAAAATAAGGGCGTCTCACAGCCCCCGACGGCCGGATCGGCGCGCTGATGAAGCCCGCGCTCCCGGGAACCCACAAGACTCGTGATGCCGCCAAGTCCCAAAATCGTGTCTGGTTGCGTACCTTGTCTTGCATGCAGCCCTCAACCACATCCGCGGAATCAGCCAAGGCTCCAGTCCGCATTGAGCACGACCTTCTCGGAGAACGCGCAGTTCCCTCTGACGCGCTGTACGGCGTCCAGACGTTACGCGCACTCGAAAACTTTCCAATCTCGGGCACTTATATCGGCCAGTTTCCGACGCTTATAGCGGCGCTGGCGTCGGTCAAGGAAGCGGCTGCTCTGGCGAACGAGGAGCTGGGCCTGCTGGACCCCAAGGTCGCGCGCGCGATTGTCGGCGCGGCCGGAGTGTTGCGCCGCGGCGAGCACTCCGACCAGTTCCCGGTGGACATGATTCAGGGCGGTGCCGGCACTTCCACGAACATGAACGCGAACGAGGTGATCGCCAACCTGGCGCTGGAATCGCTTGGGCTCGAGCGAGGCGCCTACTCGTCCGTGCATCCCAACAACCATGTCAACCTGAGCCAGTCGACCAACGACGTGTATCCCACGGCGGTCAAGCTGGCGCTTCATGCCAGCATTGCTGAGCTGCAGGTAGCGATGTCCGCGCTCGCTGGTGCCTTCATGCGCAAGGGCGAGGAATTCAGCAGCTTCATCAAAATGGGCCGCACACAGCTCCAGGACGCGGTGCCAATGACGCTTGGTCAGGAGTTTACCGCCTTCGCCCACACCATTCTGGAGGACGTTGACCGGCTCGGCGAGACACAAAAGCTGATTCTGGAGATAAACATGGGGGCGACGGCCATCGGCACCGGGATCAATGCTCCGGTCGGCTACGCCGAGTCCGTACGGCGACATCTGTCGCGAGTGACCGGGCTAACGCTTATCACCGCCCCGGACCTGGTAGAGGCAACGGCGGATACAGGTGTTTTCGTTCAACTGTCCGGCGTGTTAAAGCGTTGTGCTGTAAAGCTTTCCAAGATTTGCAACGATCTGAGGCTGCTGTCTTCCGGGCCGCGGGCCGGATTTGGTGAAATCAATTTGCCGGCGATGCAACCCGGGTCCTCGATCATGCCGGGGAAGGNNATGGCGGCAGAGGCCGGCCAACTTCAGTTGAACGTTTTCGAGCCGGTGATCGCCTATCGTTTGCTGCGCGGAATGTCGATGATGCGCAATGCGTGCGACGTACTCCGCACGCGATGCATCGAAGGGATCACCGCGAACCCCGAACGGATGCGACACTTTGTGGAACACTCGATCGGAATCGTTACTGCGCTGGTTCCAGTAATTGGCTACGAGACGGCAACGGACGTGGCCCGCGACGCGCTGCAGTCGGGGCGCGGTGTTTACGACATTGTCTGCGAGCGCGGATTGATGACGCGTGACGAGTTGGATGAACTGCTCAATCCCGAGGCGATGACGCAACCAATGGTACGTTAGCGACATTTACCAGGGCACTGCGGGTAGCCCACTCCGGCACTTCGCCCTATCTTAATCACTGCAGCACTGATCCAGCAGGACAGATCCACCTTCAACCGACTATCATGATAGGCTCTCATCGCCTGCGCCGGCTTGCCCCATTCGGAGTGGCAGCGGTGCTCGCGTTAGCGCTCGCGGCCTGCGCTCAAAGTTACCCAAACAGCACGTTCACTCCGCACTCGGACCTCGGTCGCTCGATCGACTTCCTGTGGAATCGTCTCATGTTCTTCGGGACGATCGTCTTCATTCTCGTTGAAGGTGCGCTGGTTTACGTGGTTATCCGCTATCGTCGACGCAGCGAAACCGTGATGCCGCCTCAGACCCACGGCAACGTGGTGCTCGAGATAACGTGGACGCTCATACCCGCCGCCATCCTTGCCTTCATTGCCGTCCCGACGGTGAGGACGATCTTCGAGACGCAGGCACCGGCACCCGCCAACTCGCTTGTGATCGAGGTGTACGGCCATCAGTGGTGGTGGGAGTTTCGTTACCCGGAATACAAGTTCGCCACCGCAAATGAGATCTACGTTCCCAAGGGACGTACCGTCGATCTCGTGCTTCGCTCGAACGACGTGATCCACTCGTTCTGGGTTCCACAGCTTGCCGGCAAGCGCGACGCCATCCCGAACCACACCAATCACATCTGGTTCACGCCCGACAGCAACATGGCGACCACGGTGTGGAACGGCTTCTGTACCGAGTACTGCGGTGACTCGCATGGCGAGATGCACTTTCGCGTCGTGACGGTCAATCCGGATCAGTTCGCGAGCTGGGTGTCGCACCAGCAGGCGCCCGGCTTTTTCAGCCCAGCTCCAGCCGCGCCGCCTTCCCCTCCAGCCGCTCTACCAGCCGCGCCAGCAGCACTGGCTCAGGCAGCGGGTAAAGCGGCGGTGACGGCCGCACCGGCAACCAGTATTCCGGCGCCGGTCGTGCCGGTCAATCCAACGGCATCGCCTGCACAGCTGGCGAGTTACGTTCTCCCGCGCGCCGAAGTGCCCGAGTATGCGATTCCGCACACACCATTTCCCGACGCTATCAAGTTCGACGATCGCTTGCAGGGAGATCCGGCGGCGGGCGAGAAACTGTTCGTTGGCGCCGGAACATGCAACGCGTGTCACAGCGTCTCCGGCAATCCGCTCGCGGTTGGTACCATTGGTCCCAATCTCACGCACGTCGGCTCCCGCATCGCGATTGCCGCGGGCATGTACATCAATGACAAGCCGCATCTGTCTCGCTGGATCAAGAACGCGCGTTTGATGAAATCCGGCGTGCTCATGCCCACGCTCGGAAAGGGTCAGTACGATCCGCAGATAAAGGCAACGACGCCGTCAGGACTGTCCGATCAGCAGGTTGCGGACCTCGTGGCATACATCCAAGCTCTCAAGTAGGCGCGAAGAATCATGGCAACGACCGTCATCGACACCACCACCCCGCATCTTCAACCATTTGTTCCGTCGCCAGTACCAACGACGGTGCAGACCTATAAGGGCACGGTGTGGGACTGGCTCACCACCACCGATCACAAGAAGATCGGTACACTCTACCTGTTCACAGCTCTCTTCTTCTTCCTCGTCGGCGGACTCGAGGCGGAAATCATTCGTGCGCAGCTCGGCGCGCCAAACCGCCATCTGGTGAGCGCAGAGGCGTACAACCAGATATTCACGATGCACGGCACCACCATGATCTTTCTTGCGATCATGCCGTTGAGTGCCGCGTTCTTCAACTTCCTGATCCCGCTGCAGATCGGCGCGCGCGACGTTGCGTTTCCGCGACTCAACGCGTTCAGCTACTGGGTCTATCTCTTCGGCGGATTGTTCATAAGCATTCCGATTCTGTTCGGCCATGGCCCTAATGCTGGCTGGTTCGGTTATGCACCTCTCACGACAAAGACCTATTCACCCGGAATCAATATCGACTTCTGGGTGATCGGCTTGCAGATCCTCGGCATCTCATCGCTGGCTGCCGGTTTCAACTTCATAACGACGATCATCAACTTGCGATCGCCGGGCATGTCGCTCATGCGCATGCCGATGTTCACCTGGATGGCGTTCATCGTGCAGTTCATGATCGTCCTCGCCTTCCCGGTCGTAACGGTCGCGCTCTTCTTCCTGTTGATGGACCGCTTCTTCGGTACTCAGTTCTACGAAGTTGCGTCTGGAGGAGATCCGCTGCTGTGGCAGAACCTATTCTGGATCTTCGGACACCCGGAAGTCTACATCCTCGTGTTGCCAGCGTTCGGCCTGGTGAGCGAAGTGCTCCCAACATTCTCCAAGAAGCCGCTGTTCGGCTATCCGGTAATGGTATACTCTGGAATCCTCATCGGCTTCCTCGGCTTCGGCGTGTGGGCTCACCACATGTTCGCGGTCGGACTGGGACCGATCGCCGATTCAGTATTCGGCGTTACCACCATGCTCATTGCCATCCCAACCGGCGTCAAGATCTTCAACTGGATCGGGACGATCGCGCAGGGACAGTTCAAGGCGACATCGGCATCGCTGTTCGCGGTCGGGCTCGTGGCGCTGTTCACCATTGGCGGTATCTCCGGCGTGATGCACTCGTCACCACCAGCAGATCTGCAACAGACGGATTCCTATTTCATCGTTGCGCACATCCACTACGTGCTCTTCGGTGGATCGATCATGGGAATATTTGCCGGCATTTACTACTACTTCCCGAAGATGTTCGGGCGCATGCTTAACGAGAAGCTCGGCAAGATTCACTTCTGGCTGACGTTCATCG
>PLEG01000065.1 GCA_003136975.1 Gemmatimonadota bacterium
CTCGACGCCAGCGGGCCACGGACGTGCAATGCGACTACCCGCCCTCACTCGCATCGCGCCGTCGCGCGAGAGAGCGGCCACGAGCCGTCCGCCGACAAGGCCCGATGCACCCATAACGAGCACCCTCACGTGATCAAGACCTGTGGCAGCACGACTATCGGTGTCGGATGTTCCAATCATACGCGATCGAGCCGTCAAAGGGCGACGCGCGCTCGATCTCCGCCGGATCGTGCGGAAGTGTCGCGCAGTTCGCCACAATCGCCGTGGTGTCACCCACACCCTTAAATCCGTTCCAGATGAGCGGTGGTACAGTGACGAGGAAGTAGTTCTCCGGACTAAGGAATAACTCCTGTGTCTCGCCACGCGTCGGGCTTCCGGCACGGTCATCGTGCAGCACATACTTGATCTTCCCCAGCAGGACTGCGTAGTTCAACGTCATCTTGCGGTGAAGGTGCCATGCCTTCACCACACCGGGCTCGACGCAGGAGAAGTAGATCTCCCCGAACCGTTGGAAGACGGGAGAATCCTCGCGAAGCATGTGCATGACCTTGCCACGCTCGTCGTGAATCTGTTGCAACGGGGTAACGATGACGCCGTCGATCATACGTTCTCTCCGAAGTAGTCAACAACCTGCGAGCGCGTCATCACAGCGGGTTCGGTGCCATCTCGCGTGGCACGGTACCATTCTGCCGTTGCCGCCAGCGCCTTGTCCACATGCCAGCGCGGATACCAGCCAAGATACTGATGCGCTTTATCGCAGTTGAGTTGCAGCAAGTTGGCTTCGTGCAGCTTCGGAGGTGTACTGAGGACCTCGACCCGGCCGCGGCCAAGGTGCTTCATCACCGTCGTGGCGACTTCATGTACCGTGCGCACTTCGGAGCTCGGAGGGCCGAAGTTCCATGCACCCGCAAACTTCAGCGGCGCCTGTCGAAGTTGCGCCGCGAGGAGCAGATAACCGGAGAGCGGTTCGAGCACATGTTGCCAGGGCCGCGTTGCGTCGGGGCGGCGAAGTTGGATCGACCCGTCATGCACCGACGCGCGCACGCAGTCCGGCACGATTCGGTCGGCGGCCCAATCACCCCCACCGATTACGTTACCAGCGCGCGTCGTTGCCGCACCGAGTTCCGGACGTTTTGACAGATACGAGCTGGCATATGCCGAGAAGACTATTTCCGCCGCCGCTTTGGACGCACTGTACGGATCGTGCCCACCGAGCCGGTCGATCTCGCGGTAACCCCACACCCACTCGGCATTCTCGTAACACTTGTCAGAGGTGACATAAACGACCGATCGTACGGATTCCGTCTTCCGCACAGCTTCAAGGACATTGACTGAGCCCATAACGTTGGTATCGAATGTCGTCACGGGATCCACGTACGATGCGTTCACTAACGCCTGCGCAGCAAGATGAAGCACAAACTCCGGCTCGAACTCAGCCATCGCGGACGCAAGTGCGGTTCCATCACGAATATCGCCCTCGACGTGCGTTATGCGACGCGATAACCGCAACAGTTCGAAGTGGCTTGGCTGCGCCGTTGGCGGCAGTGCATAGCCCATCACATCCGCGCCGACCTCGGCTAGGATAAAGGCGAGCCATGATCCCTTGAAGCCTGTGTGACCAGTCAGGAACACGCGCTTTCCTGAGAAAGCATTACGAAGCGCAGCCATGTCCATCGGCTGGCTACTTACGGTACCCATGGCGCCTCGCCCTCGGCGAACAGCGTGTTCAAGAACTGGTAATCACGGCTCGTGTCCATCGGCTGCCAGAAGCCAGAGTGCTCATACATCATGAGCTGTTGATCGCGTACAAGCGACTCGAGCGGTCCTTTTTCGAATACGAGATCTTCATTGTCATCGAGGTAATCGAACAGCTGCGCGCGGGCAACGAAGTAGCCGCCGGAGATGCGCCCACCCGTAGCTTGTGGTTTTTCGTTGAAGCCCGACACAGCACCAGTGTCGTTCGCTTCGATCTCACCGAACCGTCCGGGCGGGCGCACTCCCGTGACGGTAAGGATCTTTCCGTGCGAGCGATGAAACGCCAACAACTTGTCGATGTCCACATCGCTAACGCCATCGCCATACGTGAGCATGAACTCCTCACCCTCGACGTACCTGCGGATGCGCCGGATGCGCGCACCCGTCATCGTATTGAGCCCCGTGTCGGCGAGCGTGATGCGCCAGTCGGACTCATCGTGATCGCTGTGGTATGCGATGCTGTCACCGCTCCCAAGCGTGAGCGTGATGTCACGCGTATGCGCTTCGTAGTCGAGGAAGAAACTCTTGATCACGTGCCCCTTATGTCCCAGGCAGAGCACGAACTCCTTATGCCCAAATTTGGCATACCACTTCATGATGTGCCAGAGAATCGGATAACGTCCGATCGGGATCATGGGTTTCGGAATGTCATCAGCGACGTCTCTGATGCGCGTGCCGAACCCGCCTGCAAGGATCACAACTTTCATAACTCGTCTTCTGCGATTAACGATTGATAGAGCGCTGCATAACGGCTCACCGAAATAGGGGCGGTAAACCGTTCCTCGAACCGCCGGCGACCCGCCCGGCCCATCTCTTCCCGAAGTGGCGCATCCGTCACAAGACGCGCGATCGCCGCCGCCATTTGCCGCGGCTCGCCTGGTGGCACCAATAGTCCCGTAACGCCCTCCTCAACCTGCTCGGGCGTTCCCGCAATCCGACTCGCAACTACCGCCTTCCCAAGACCCATCGCCTCGAGAATCACATTCGGAAAATCCTCGTGCGCGACGGACGGTAATACTAGCACATCAATAGCCGACATAAAATTCATCACGTTGGCCTCAGTACCGACGAATCGGCAACAGTCCCTCAGCCCTGCATCGCGGACGAACGCTTCCAGCTCTGCACGCAGAGGACCATCACCCTCCAGCAGCACCGTGAAGCAATGCGGCGAGCGTTTATCCCGCATCAGCTCCGCCACCGCCTCAAGGAGGACGCGATGCCCTTTCCGCGCTTCCATCACCGCTACCATTCCCAGTAGGACCCCGTTCGATTCGTTGACGCGCAGCCGGCGCAGTGTCTCACTGCGAGACTCGGAGGCCTCCCGCAATGCAATGCCGTTCGGATATGCAACACTCTGTCCTGTACGTAGCTTTAGCACGTGCTGGAGCTGGACTGATGCCGCGGCAGAGCCAGTGACGAAGCGCGAAACGGCGTTCACCACTCGTCGGTCGATGGCCGGCCGCACCGAGAAGGACGGTCCCCGATGCACCTCGGCGAGATTGTTCACCACCATTACCACGTGCTGCACTCCTGCCAGTTGCGCTGCGATCGCTGCGGCGCGAGCTGAAAGCGCCGCGGGGTAACCCCCATTGTTAATGTGTATCACGTCCGGCGCCAGACGGATGAATAATCGCCGCAATAGCCAGACCTCGTACGCCAGCAGCGGATACGTGGCGACCTGCCTCGACACGAACCGAACAATTCGTCGCAGCGGCGTCGGCCACTCCGTCGGCGCCGGCAGCACGGTCGACGGCTCGGGAAACCGGAGTGGAAAAACGGGGAAGTCGAGACTGGTGCGGCCCTTGAGTCCCGCAGTGTAGGCCGCCGATGCGCGGTAGCTTAGGCTGACCTCGAATTGCCGCCTGGTCTCTGGATCGTTAAGTAGGTTCGCGAGCATGTTCTCGCAGCCTGCGAACGAGGGACAGTCAGTGTGATAGTGCACCCGAGCCGACATAAACTACTTGTCTGCCAAGGCTTCACGATAGTGCGCGATTGTTCGCGAGAGTCCGTCTTCGAGAGTCACGCTCGGAGACCAGCCGAGGGCGACCTGAGTGTCCGAGTTACCAGCCCAGTACTCCATCGCCTCGCCGGGGCGATAGGGGACAGCCCCAAATTCGAGTAGCGATTCCGCATTTCCCCCGGCGAGCCGCGCGGTGAGCAGCGCTACATCGCGGATAGTGACCGGGGTCCCTGCACTCAGATGTAGCGCTTCATCGTGGCGCGCCGTCATGACAAGCGCGCGAAGAATTCCATCGACCACATCATCGACGTAGACCAGATCACGCTTCTGGTCACCCGCGGTCATCGGGAATCGTACCCCGCCAACGAGAGCACGCACTAAAGCCGGCACGAACATCGAGCCTTGCTGCCCAGGCCCATACACGACAGTGGCGCGCAGAACGGCGATGGGGAGGCCGTGCGTGGTAGCGATCGCCTGCAGCAACTGCGTAGCGGCGAGTTTCGAAAGCCCATACGCCGTGAGCGGCGCTTCGCGCACCGCAAAATTGAACGGAACGGGCGCGCATCCATACTCCTCGGCACTACTCAGATAGACAAAGCGCTGACACGGACCGGTGTCGATCACCGCTTCAGCAAGATCAAGAGTGGCGATGAGATTGGCCCGGTAAGAGAGGCGATAGTCGGCCAACGCCGTGCCTCTCACATTGACGGCGGCGAGATGCACAACATGGTCCGGAGTGGCGCTGCGCACAAACGCCCGGATCGCCTCCCGATCCTGAAGGTCGGCGTGGTACTCTTCCGCGACGACCAACTCGCGCGATGTCTTACCATGTACGATGGCGATAACATGCGCGCCGCGGTTCTGGAGCGTCCGGCAGAGATGGCGTCCGATAAAGCCTGATGCCCCTGTGACCAGCACGCGTGCGCCACGAATGTCATCCGTGGTGTGCGGTGGCGACTCGGCCGCCGCGCTTGTCAGTTGGCGCTCCCGAGAGAGCGGCGACGCCGCTTGCTAAACGTCATGCAAGGTGGAATGGTGGAATCCAGTGGGCGGGAAGGTTGGCAGGGAATTGTAGTCAGGAAGTGGACGCCGGATACGTTGCGCACAGAGACGATACACCGCCTCATCACTGCACGTTTTCGACAGCGGTCAGTACCGCCCGGAGCGTACGGACGGGCGTACGCTCCGTACGAGCGTACTGATCGCAAAAAGCTTCGCGTGCGCGACGAACGGGTG
>PLEG01000070.1 GCA_003136975.1 Gemmatimonadota bacterium
CATGCAGCAGGCCGCGCGCGTCTCGGACCGCACCGCATTCATGCTCAACGGGGAGCTTGTGGAGGTTGCGCCGACCAATACGCTCTTCACGGCGCCGCGCGACACACGCACAGAAGCATATATCACCGGCAGGTTCGGATGACCGCGCTCGCAGAGCCGCTTACCGCGAATCCAATAGCGACCGGGACAGTTGAAGCGCGCGATTTCTCCTTCTTCTATGGCAGAAAGCAGGCGTTGTTCGACATCTCGCTGGCGATCGAGCCACGGAGCATCACCGCGCTCATCGGACCATCAGGATGTGGCAAGTCCACGTTCCTGCGCTCGATCAACCGCATGAACGACATGATACCGGGCGTACGCCAGACGGGCGAGATGCTTCTTGACGCAAAGAACCTCTACGCCCGTGAAACCGATGTGGTGGCGCTCAGGCAACGCGTTGGGATGGTGTTCCAGCGATGGAATCCGTTTCCCAAGTCCATCTACGACAACGTCGTGTATGGCCCGCGCATAAACGGGGTCTCATCCCGTTCGCAGCTGGATGAGATAGCCGAAGACGCACTCCGTCGCGCGGCGCTCTGGGATGAAGTGAAGGATCGCCTTCGCCGGAGTGCACTCGGCCTGTCCGGCGGCCAACAACAGCGACTGTGCATAGCGCGCGCACTCGCGAATCGTCCGGAAGTACTTCTGCTCGATGAGCCAGCGAGCGCACTCGATCCGATCGCGACGGCAAAGGTCGAGCAATTGTTGCACGAGCTCAAGTCGGAGCTCACAATCGTCATAGTCACGCACAATCTGCAGCAGGCCGCGCGCATTTCTGCGCGTACGGCCTTCTTCTTTCTCGGACAGCTCGTTGAGGCGGATAGCACGGATAGAATGTTCACGCGTCCGCGTGAGGAGCGAACCGAGGCTTACATAACCGGGAGATTCGGATGACCGCCATCCAGGACGCGCCGAATGGCTTTCGTCACTTTCACGACCAGATCGATGAGCTGAAGGCTCGCCTGCTCGCGATGTCGACGCGCGCCGAAGAGATGATCGAGCAGGCGGTGGACGCCTTGCTCCACAATGATCACGGCATCGCCGAGATGGTGATTGCGAGCGACATTGAGATAAATGCGCTGGAAGTGGAGATTGAACAGCGCGCGGTTGCACTGCTGGCCCTGCACCAGCCAATGGCCCGCGACCTGCGGTTTATCGTTGGCGCAATCCGGGTATCCAACGACCTCGAGCGAATCGGCGACCACGCGGTCAACATCGCACAATCGTCGTTGCGCCTCATCGAGCAACGCGCGACCCTCGTTCCGGATCCGGAGCTCGAAGACATGGCCCGTCGCGCACGCCTCATGCTCAGTGATGCGCTCGATGCGTTTCTCCGTAGCGATGGCGCTCTTGGCCGCCAGGTCTGCAAGGCAGACGACGCTGTTGATGCGCTACACAATTCCATCTTCCGCATCCTGCTCACACATATGATGGCGGATGCGCGAACGATCACACCCTCTCTCGAGTTGCTGCTGGTAAGTCGCAATCTCGAGCGTGTCGCTGACCTCGCGACCAACATTGGCGAGGACGCTGTCTATCTGGCAGAGGGAAAGCAGATCAAGCACCACTTCGAGGACTGAGCTCGAGGGCAGGCTCCGGGTACTGACCGGACTGTCCAGGCGGCCAGCGTTACATTTCCCATTATGATCTGGCGGGAAATGTGACGCAGTCTGAGCCTGACAGAGTGCCACTCAGCGCGCAGTCGCGGCGACCATCGCCGCGCCCCGACGACATTCGCATAGCGGCAGTCGGGATCGGGTCCAACTCGATCCGCCAGATTGTCGCTGACGTCTCGCCGGACGGCGAGATCCGCATCATCGACGAGATGAAGGCCGCACCCCGCCTGGGCGAAGGCGTCGGAGAAACGGGCCGGTTGGGTGAAGCCGCCATTCGCAACGCGCTGGACGCGCTCCTGCGAATGGCGACGCTCACGCGCCAGATGGGCGCTGTGCGCACCGAGGCGGTCGCGACGAGCGCGGTGAGGGACGCGGAGAATGGTCCTGAGTTCATAGCCGCGGTTCGTGATACTACCGGCCTTGCGGTCCGTATCCTCGACGGCGATGAAGAAGCGCTGCTGTCATACCGGAGCGCACTGGCGCACTTCGATCTGGCCGCCGGCCGCGCCGTGGTAATGGACATCGGAGGTGGATCGCTCGAGCTCGCGCTCAGCGCTGACGGTCTGCTCGACGGGCTCATGTCCTTTCCGTTCGGCGCAATCCGGATGACGGAGCAGTTCTTCGGCAAGGATCGCGGACGCAAGGAGCTTGACGCGCTACGGCAATTCGTGCGGAAGGAACTTCGCGCAACCGTGTCGCGTCGCGACTGGCACGGCGCTCAGCTCATCGGATCAGGGGGCACGTTCACCAACCTCGCCGGCGTGATCCTCGCGCGTCAGGGAATCGGTCGCGCGTCGAGTGTTCACGGAACCGTCGTCACTCGAGCAGAGCTGGAGCATGTGCTCGACCTGCTTCAGGGAATGTCGCCATCCGAGCGACAGGCTGTTCCGGGTCTTTCACCAGCTCGCGCTGACATCATCGTTGCTGGACTCGCGGTCTCCGCTGAAGTAATGGCGCGCATCGAGTCGCGTGAGATGGTCGTGTCAGCGTTTGGTATTCGTGAGGGCCTGCTGCTCGAAGCTGCGCGCGTTGCGCCCGCTGTCGCTGACACGGCAGAGGCGCGCGGCCGGTCGGTTCAGCAACTCGCGGAGCGATCACACTACGAGGCGCCGCACGCTATACAAGTGCAACGCATCGCGCTCAAGATCTTCGATGCACTCGCTGATAAACTCGAGCTCGGTGCAAGTGACAGGTTGGTTCTCTCCGACGCCGCGCTGCTGCACGACATCGGATACCACATCAATTTTGAAGCACACCACAAGCATTCGTATCATCTGATCGTCCACGCCGAACTGCTCGGGATGACGCCGGCGGAGCGAGTGATGGTCGCGAACGTTGCGCGGTATCATCGGGGATCGCCGCCAAAGCGCGAGCATCGCGCGTATGCCGGCCTCGACCGGCAGTGGCGCCGCAGGATCAAGCGGCTGGCCGCCATCCTTCGCGTTGCCGACGGACTGGATCGTGGTCACGCAGGGGCCGTTGAGGACATTCACATGCAGCTTGGCCGCTCGGAGCTCGACATCCGCGCGATTCCAGCATCGGAATCCTATGACCTCCGGCTGGAGCTATGGGGCGCCACCCGTAAGGCTGCCCTCCTGGAGGAAGTCCTCGGCGTTCCGGTCCGGATCGAGGCGGCATAATAGCCCCTTCCAGCGGCTTCACTCGGCCAGAACGCCCTGGCGCCGGCGGCATCCTATATTTCAAGGGTGACCAAGCATTCCATAGTTGAGGATTTCGGTACTGTAGATCGGGTCGGAATCGAAGAGCGGGTGGCCAAGTTCACCACCCGCAGCATCAAGAAAAATTCCAAGATGTGGGGCCTCCATACGGCCGTCTCGATGGTCGATTTGACGACCCTCGAAGGCAAGGATACCCCCGGAAAGGTCGCGTCCCTGTGCCAGAAAGCCCGCCAGCCCAGCGACGACACCAGCATCCCGCCCGTCGCCGCCGTCTGCATTTACCCATCGCTGATCAAGGAAGCCCGCAAGCATCTGGCTGATTCGCCAATCAAGATCGCGTCGGTCGCGACTGCGTTTCCATCGGGACAGAGCTCGCTCAAGGTTCGGCTCCAAGAAGTGAAGTTTGCCGTGAACGCCGGTGCCGATGAGATCGACATGGTGATCAATCGCGGGCTGTTTCTCTCCGGCGAATACGACGCGGTACAGGACGAGATCGCGGCCGTCGTCGAAGCGTGCGGAGATGCGACGCTCAAGGTGATTCTCGAAGTCGCCGAACTCGAGACGTACGACAACATCCGCGCCGCGTCGTTCATCGCGATGCAGGTTTTGCGCGCAGGCGACTTCATCAAGACGAGCACGGGCAAGACCTCGCTCAACGCCACGCTGGGCAACAACCAGGTGATGCTGGAGGCGATCCGCGATTTCTACCTCGATACGGGCACGGCGATCGGCATGAAGCCCGCCGGCGGCATCCGCACCGCGAAGCAGGCGCTGCAGTTCCTGATCGCGGTGAAGGAGACGCTCGGCGACGCGTGGCTGACCAACGAGCGCTACCGGTTCGGCGCGAGCTCGCTGCTCAACGACCTGCTCCGGCAGATCGCGAAGGAGAAGACCGGGGCCTACCAGGCGCCGTATTATTTCAGCGAAGCCGCCGAGAGTTACTGAAGTTGCCCGCGAATTACGCGAATGGACGCGAATAACCTGAACTAAATTTCAATTTTCCCGCCGGGATTCGCGTTTAATTCGCGTAATTCGCGGGCACAT
>PLEG01000115.1 GCA_003136975.1 Gemmatimonadota bacterium
CCAATGCGCGGTATGAAGCTGTCGTTGTACCAGGTTTCTCCGCGGCTAGCGACCATTGTCCGGCGCGTGAGATATCCGGCGAGGAGCGGAATTCCTAGGAAGATCAGAACGCTCTTCGCGATCTGCCACATCGACACGTGAAGCGTCGCGGGGTCGGCGCCGAGCCAGTGTGGCACGACTGTGAGAAACAACCAACCGAGAACCGAGTACGTGAGGATCTGGAATACTGAGTTGAGCGCCACCAGCACAGCGGCGAGCTCAGCTGACCCGCACGCAAGCGAATTCCAGATCAGCACCATTGCGATGCACCGGGCCAGACCGATCAGTACGAGTCCATCTCGGTAGTGGGGAAGGTCGGGAAGAAACAACCACGCCAGCGCAAACATGACGATCGGGCCGATCACCCAGTTGAGCACGAGCGAGGTGCCCAGGAGTTTGCGATCAGCGATATGCGCACCGATGCTCTCGTAGCGCACCTTGGCCAGTACTGGATACATCATCCATAGCAGACCTATGCCGATAGGCACGGATACGCCGGCGACCTGCACGCGATCGAGCGTGGCACCAAGCCCTGGAAACACGCGGCCGAGCGCGATGCCAATCGCCATCGCTGCAAAAATCCAGACTGGTAGAAACCGATCGAGCTTCGACAGTCGCTGTACTACGGAGCTGGTGTCGAGCACTGGACCGGTGTACGCCGCGTCAGCTGTCGTTACTGTTGCTCCAGTTTTTAATACGGCTGGTTGCATCACCTTGTCGATCCTTGGCTTTGTTCGATTTCGCCTTCTTTTGGTGTCGCGATGCGGACCATGAGTGTTGCGCTCGCCGGACACGCGCCACGGAACTCTACAGAGCCTCGGATACCTTCGGGCGCGGTCTCCCGTGCTGAATCACCGAAAACTTCGAGTCCAATAGCGCCGATCACCGCACTGCGATCCTCTGCAATGACGAAGTGGTCAAGTGACTCACGGACACCGGCTGTTGGGAGCTTGTTCTCCGTGAGTAACCGTTCGATTCCTTCTAGATCTGACTGCTCAGCATGTCGGATCAATCGTACTGAGCAGTCAACGGCCGTGTGCGCGGCTGCATAGGATTCCGCACGGGCGGTTGTCTTGGAGAGTTTCATCGTATCCTCACTCATGGACAGACTCATGGACAGCAACCGGGCGCGCAGCATGGCTGCGCCTTGGTCACTCCCAGTGGCTTGATCGCGCGAACGAAACCACTGAAGAACTTGCCGTCGATCGCACGCGCGAACGTTTCTGCATCGAGACCGCTTCCGATTAGGAACGCCGCAGCGTCTTCTGACTTATAAACGCGCGTCGGCTCAATGCTTGGGTCCTCGAACCCTACTTCAAGCAGGAGAGAGAGAAACTCCTGCTCCTCGAGGGCACCGGCAACACACCCGATCCATAGCTCCATGTTCTTCTTCACAACGGACGGAACGTCGCCACGAACTACGACGTCCGACACCGCGAATCTTCCGCCCGGCTTCAGCACTCTGAACGCCTCAGTCAGAACTTGCCGCTTGTCCGCGGAAAGATTGATCACACAGTTCGAAATGATTACGTCAACGGTATTATTTGGAAGAGGAATGTTCTCGATCTCACCTCTCAGGAACTCGACGTTCCGTGCGCCCGCTCTTCGCTTGTTCTCGTTAGCTAGCGCGAGCATCTCGTCAGTCATGTCGAGACCGTACGCCTTACCCGTTGGGCCGACGCGTTTCGCCGAGAGCAGCACGTCAATTCCGCCGCCCGATCCAAGATCGAGCACGATTTCGCCCGCATTCAACTGCGCGAGTGCGGTTGGGTTGCCGCAACCAAGCGAAGCAAGGAGCGCCTCCGCCGGAATACCAGCGGTCTGGCCATCTTCGTACAGGTCGGATGTGATCGGGTCCCACGCTTCTGTCGTTGCCCCGCAACATCCGCTGGACCCGCAGCAGGCGGCCGCAATGTCGCCCTCGGTCACGCGAATTGCTGCACTTCCGTACTTCTCCTTCACGCTCGCCTTTAACTCGTCGGCATCTATCGTTGTCGTCATCATAAATTCCTATCAATAAACGTTGATTGGTAGAACGCAAAAAAAACATCCCTTAACCACAACACACATCTCCGCGAGCGGTCGTGCGGCGTGCGCGCGGCCGAAGCTCCTTGAGTATCGATTCTGCCTCGTCGAACGCGTCACGGTTGAGCTCGTAGTACGACCAACGCCCTTCGCGGCGGTCGGTGACGATGCCCGCGTCTTTCAGAACCCTGAGGTGAAACGAGAGCCTCGACTGAGCGGCGTTCAGCGTGTCCTGCAGATCACACACGCAACGCTCTCCAGATTCGAGCATCTCAATGATCCCGACGCGGGTCTCGTCCGATAGCGCGTGGAACAGCTGAACGGCGCGAGCCGTGTCGGACATAGCATCAACGGGCATGACGTCAAACTAAATCAACGATTATTGATATGTCAAGGATCGCGGCCACCGTGCGGCCACCGCATGGCCACCGTATGTCAAGCACGATTTTGGTGAAGTCGCTTTATCAGGCCTGGAAGGAAGGACAGGAGAATCAGGAGTCCGCCTGCTACGGAGGCGTGGAATAAGGCCGCGCGCCGGGCGCCGCCACGCCTGAGAGCAATGCGTCCGCGAAATAGGTGTAGGCGGCCGTCACCGGCAGATCGCCGATCATGGTGCCGGCGAGGTATGAGCCGAAATCGAGCCCCACCAGGCCGCAGGCGAAGTTGAGTGCGTTGAACGGCACGACTGGGATGAGGCGCAGCCGCAGGACCGTGGTGAATGCGTGCGCGTCAGCAAGCTTTTCCAGAGCGTAGATCTTTCGGCCTCCGATACGCTCCACGGCGTCCCGTCCCAGAAATCGCGCCAGCCAATACCCGCCGATAGCACCAATTGTGGCGCCGATCCAGTTGAGCAGTGTCCCGAGCTCGAAGCCGAACACGGCTCCGCCGGTAAGCGTAAGGATGGAGCCTGGGACACCGAGGGTGCCCGCGATGGCATATGCGAGAAGGAACAGCGGTATCGCGTACGGAGCATCGCGCAATGCCCGGGCGCGTTGGGCGAAGGCGACCATTCCACCGTGCGACAGTTCCAGGTGGCGCGCGAAGACAAAAGTCGCAACGAGGATGACGATCAGGAGCCCGAGCTTGGCGCTCGCCTTAACTGTTGCACGTTGCATTCACATACAATATGCACGACAATTCGACCACGTTCACCATCAGCCGGCTAGAATCAGTACGCTTCGCGCCGCAAACAACACTCTCGCAAGGACATCAGCAGTGAGCAGAACCAAGCAGCGATCCGTAGAGACCCTGGCCGTCAGCGCATTCGCGATCCTCGGTATCGTAGCGTGCACATCCACCGCGCTGCCCCGGAAAGCCGCTGATGCGCCGGTGGCTGAGTCACGGGTGCGCGCAGTGATGTCGGTACTGGCAGATGATTCTCTGGAAGGGCGCATGACGGGCTCACGCGGATCGGTCAAGGCTGCGACGTTCATAGCGCAGCAGATGAGCGCGGTAGGATTGGTGCCAGCCGGCGACAGTGGATATTTCCAACGCGTGCCGATCGCGCTGACGCGACGTTCGAATGGACAGGAACGGCTGGCGCTCGTGACTGACTTTGTCGCGCTCGACACATTTCCATTGGATCACCGCAGGCCGGGCGTCAATGTTGTGGGAATGATTCGCGGTAGTGATCCGGTTATGTCGAAGGAAGTCGTGCTCGTGGATGCGCACTATGATCATCTCGGCATCGGGAGACCGGTCAACGGAGACTCGGTGTACAATGGTGCTGATGACGATGCATCAGGCACGACGGCGGTCGTCGAGATCGCTCGCTCGATTGCCGCGGGCGCCCCTCCAAAACGCACCATACTGTTCGTTGCGACGACGGGCGAGGAAGTGGGCTTGCTTGGGACGCGTTGGTTCATCGAGCATCCACCGGTACCGCTCAAGACTATCGTATCCAATCTCGAGATCGAGATGATTGGTCGTCCAGATTCGCTCGCCGGTGGTCCCGGCCGTGCCTGGCTAACCGGCTACGAGCGCTCCACGATGGGTGCGATGTTTACTGCAGCGGGCCTGCCGATCGTCGCGGATGCGAGGCCGACTCAGCATTTCTTCGAGCGTAGCGACAATATCGCGTACGCACAGATGGGAATTCCGGCGCACACATTATCGACGTTCAACCTGCACGCTGACTACCACCGGCCCTCGGACGAGCTGTCACGTGTCGATTTCAATCATATGACGCGCGTGATCCAGGCCGGCGTGCAGGCCGTGAGAATTCTGGCAGACGGGCCGGTGCCGCACTGGAATGTGGGGGGACAGCCGGCTCCGCGGTAGCTACTGCCTCGCCGGCCAGGGCTGTTTGTCGGCGTGCCGAGCTCCGAACAGAGCGCGCAGCACTGGGCGTGGGTCATTGGTCGTGACTACTGCGTCCAGTCGCGATTGCAGCGGTACTACGCGTGTGAAGTCCCGGTACCTCGAGTAACTGTGAAAGAATCCCCACGGCCCACCGTGGCTCGCCTTCCCAAGCCATATGTCAGGCAATAGCACGAATTCGGCTGCGTAGAACAGATTTAGGGTTCGTGATCGCGGAAGGTCGCTCTCGATCACGCCATAGGGGAGATCGCCGTGCTTCCCCCACTGCACCGCAACTGCCGGATCGCCTTTCCCCGACCACGAGGTATGCAGGATATCTCCATGCCAGTACGTCCAGAGATCCGTCGGTAGCAGTGTTCGCGGATCATATCCAACCCACACCTCTTCCGCATCGCTAGCCTTGGCCCATGGCACCCACTGACCATTGATGTCGTGACTCCACAGCAGATGATATGCGATGATGGGGCGTGTCGGATTCACCACCGCGACCACGCGCTCGAGCGTGAATGGCTCGTCGCGTTGTAGGTGCAGCGTCGGCGCGAGCGATCTCGCGAGAGCCACACCGGCTGAGTCGGATTGATTTGCGAGCGATTCAGGGATCGCCGGCAGGACGACGTGTGGACCACACGCCGTGACTAGCGTAGCTGACGCAATTATCAGTGCCGCAACGGACGCACGCGAGACGCGTATTACTTGTGGCACTCCAGCGCGATGCCGTCGGCAACGTGCCATATTCCATTCACCAATCGTGAGATGTTGAATCGCTCGTCGTATTCCGGAACATACACGATTCTCGGAATCGCCCTTGTCGTCGCACTGATCGCGTCAGCGGGCATCGGCGCGTTCTCATTCTCTCCAGAGACGATGGCGCGCCACGTCGCGGCTGGCTTTGGATGGATCATTGAGGCTCAGTCAGATACGCTCGGGCGCAATGTATTTCTTCAATTGAGGTTGCCGCGCGTGTTCCTCGCGGCACTCACCGGCGCAGTGCTCGGCGTTTCGGGCACCCTGATGCAGGGAATATTCCGCAACCCGATCGTGGAACCAGGGCTCGCGGGAACGTCAGCAGGCGCGGCACTCGGAGCGTCGCTCGTGTTTGTATTTGGAAGCACCAGCGCCCTCACCAGACCGCTTGGCTCGCTCGCCGTTCCGGTTCTTGCCTTTGTTGGCGCATTCGTGGCAACGATGTTGGTGTATCGCGTGTCTACGTCGTTTGGGAAGGTCAACATATTCACACTACTGCTTGCCGGGATCGCGGTGAATGCAGTGTGCGGTGCCGGCACGGGATTCCTCTCATACATTGCTCGCGATCCACAGGCTCGTAACATCACGTTCTGGAACCTTGGCACCTTCACGACCGCCGATTGGCGCGGAGTGGAGATGGTAGCAGTTGCGTTCGCTGGGTGTTTCGCTATCGCCATGCGTTACGGCAAGTCGCTCAACGCGCTCATGCTGGGCGAGGATGAGGCCGCCTTCCTCGGCGTGGAGCCGGAGAAACTGATTCTACGGCTCATCATAGTGAATACCGTCATGGTCGCAGTCGCAACGGCTATGGTTGGGGTGATTGCTTTCGTCGGTCTCGTGATACCTCACGCGCTACGGATGCTAAAATCGTCCGACTACACGTTTCTGATCCCCGCGTCCGCACTGCTTGGCGCCGTGATGATGTGCGTGATAGACATCGTAGCGAGAGTCATAATACCGCCGGCAGAACTGCCAGTTGGAATCATTACAGCCGTCGTGGGTGCGCCGGTATTTCTCTGGATACTGCTGCGGCAGCAACGCCTTGGTGCAGCGAGCTTCTATGGTTGAAGTAGTCGGCGTGAGTTATCGCGCAGGTGGGAATCTGATTCTCGACGACGTAACCGCGCGCTTCCGGCCTGGACGCTTCAACGTGATCCTTGGCCCGAATGGAGCGGGGAAGTCGTCGCTCCTGAAAGTCGCGACAGGTCTCTTGCAGCCGTCAGATGGCCGCGTAACCTACGACGGCAAGGTTGTTAGTGACTTTGCGCCTGGCGAGCTGGCGCGCACGCGCGCAGTACTGTCGCAACATGTTGAGCTCGCCTTTCCACTGCCCGTCCGTGATGTGGTGTTGATGGGCCGGTACCCGCATTACGGCCGGTCGCCCGCACCGCGAGACATGGAGATCGTTGATCGCGCATTGGAGATGGTTGGGATGCAGGACAGACGCGCACAACACTATCCCACGCTATCCGGCGGCGAGCAACAGAAGGTGCAGCTCGCGCGAGTGCTGGCCCAGATATGGAGTCACGACGGCACGCCGGAGCATAAATACCTATTCCTGGACGAGCCAACCGCGAGCCTCGATGTTCACTATCAGATACACCTGCTCGACGTCGCGCGTGAGCTCCTGGCTCATGAATGCACGGTGGTTGCCATCCTCCATGATCTCAATGTCGCCTTTCACTACGGCGATGCTTTTTTTGTAATGGAAGACGGACGGATTGCGAAAGAGACGGATGACGCGGGCGAGCTGTCCATTGATCTAATCGAGCGCGTGTTTCGAGTTCGCGCTCATCGTATCGCCGATCCAGTTGGTGGCGAGGAGTTCTGGCGATTTACCATCTAGCAGGCCGCGCGCGGTTGTAACAAGAGAGGGGNNCCCCTCTCTTGTTACAACCGCGTCGTAAATTGCGTTCGCGCGTTACTCGTATCGCAGCGCATCGATTGGATTGAGCGCCGCCGCGCGCCGTGCAGGCCACACACCAAACAGTACGCCGACTACACCAGAGAATCCGAATGCGATGATGACCGCGCTCGGTGAGATTGATGCATTCCAATTGGCGATCTTGGTCATCAGCAGCGCCCCGCCACCGCCGATCACAATGCCGCCGATGCCGCCGAGCATGCATAGCACGACTGCTTCGATAAGAAACTGCAGCAGGATGTTCAACCGCGTTGCACCGAGCGCCTTACGCACGCCGATCTCACGAGTGCGTTCGGTCACCGAGACCAGCATGATGTTCATGATGCCGATGCCACCGACGATCAGACTGACCGCTGCGATTCCGGCGAGAAGATATGTGAACGTTGCAGTGGTCGCACCAAGTGTGTTGAGAAAATCTGCCTGACTGCGGATGTTCACATCACTTGGGACGCCAGGACGCAGGCGGTGTGCGCGTGCGAGAATGGATTGCGCCTCGGCCATCGTAGCGGTTACCAACGAATCCGTCGGGGCGAGCACATTGATCGTCCGCAACTGGTCCCTTCCGATGATGCGGTAGCGAGCGGTTGTGATCGGGATGAGAACCTCATCGTCCGGATTACCGAAGCCCGTGCCCTGACCCTTGGGCGCCAGAGTTCCAATCACTGTGAACTGGATCCCCTGGATTCGAATTGTCTGGCCGACGACTGAGGCGCCGTCCGTGATGCCAAGATTTTGGAGGACTGCATCACCGAGCACGGCCACGAGCTGACTGCCCTTGTCCTCCGCGTTCGTGAACATCCGACCGGTCGCGATCGTGTACAGTCGAACTTGCGGGTAGTTCGGTGTAGTGCCGTAGATATCCGTGCTCGTGTTCTTGCTGAGATACTGCACCTGCGACTGCCGCTGCATTTCGGGCTCAACCTGCGTGATGAGCTTGGCGTTCGTCCGTAGTGCCTCCGCATCCGCCATGGTCAGCTTGGCGCGATCTGTGGCCGAGGCCGTTCCGCGCGAAAATATTTGCCCCGGAGAAATTGAGATGAGCGTTGTGCCGAGCGCCGAGATCCGTGCTTTTACGGCCTCCTGCGCTCCATTTCCAATTGCGACCATCGCGATGACAGCTCCAACGCCGATTACTACACCGAGCATGGTGAGCACCGAGCGCATCTTGTTGGCTCGGAGCGCGGTCATCGCGATCGATATGGTTTCCCCTACTGGCATCATCTCGGGGGACCTCCTCCACCTGCGCGTCCAGCCGCAGGAGTCGTCGTGGCACTGCCGCTTCCAGGCAAACCGCCGCCGACCATCGATCGAGCGCGTGCGCTCGACTGATTGCGTTGTGCTGTAAGTGCGACTGTCGCCAGGAGCGCTACCTCATCGCCGTCCTTCAGGCCACTGATGACTTCGGTGTAATCGAAGTCACTCACTCCGAGGCGTACCAATCGCGGCGACCAGCCAGTGGCTGTCTTGACGAACGCCACGACTGGCGCTCCAATTGCGCCACCGCTTCCGCCGCTGGCGCCACGCATGCATGTCCGCGCGGTGTCAGCGTTGACACCTGCCTGCTTGTAGATCGCTTGAGATTTCGCACGCATCGCAGTCGTGTCAATCGTTCCTGCGCGCATCTGCGCACGCAGCGAGTCAAGCATGGGTCGCGCCTTGGCCGCATCGAGCTTGGCCGTTACAACCGTGCACACGGAGTCCGGTAGCGTCATGCTACCGCCGGCGGCGCCACCACCCGAATTGCCACCCGAATTGCCGCCTGCATTGCCACCCGAGTTACCGCCGCGCGCGCGCCCGCCACCACCGGCGCCACCCGCACCACCCGCACCACCGGCACCACGGTTGCCGCCACTCCCACCGCCGCTCGGACCACCACCGGTACCGCCGCTGCGGCGTGAAGTAATCGCGTTCATCGTGTCGATGTTGACGCCAAGCTCGGCGCCGATACCAACGGCGTCCTTCGTGCTTCTCACCGCGTCGTTCGGCACCGTTATGACATTCCGGCGCTGTTGCGTGATAATCGAAACTTCGCCGTTCATCCCCGGAAGCAATGCCAAGTCAGTGTTCGGCAGGGAGACCAGGACCGGAAACATCGTGACGCTGTTCTGGATCACCGCTTGCGGCTGGACTTTTTCTACGGCGCCAGTAAACTGCCGCCCTGGAAAGGCGTCGATCGTAACACTCACCGGCATTCCGCTGTGCACGTTGCCAACGTCGGTCTCGTTGACGAGCGCCTGCATGCGTACATGGTGGAGATCAGCCACGGTCAAAATCGTACTTCCGCCGCCGACATTCGACGTAGCCGAAGAGACAACCGTCCCGACTGCCGCCGTCTTGCTTATCACGGTGCCCGTTACCTGCGAGCGCAGCGTGGCGTAATCCAGGTTCTGTTGTGCAGTGCTGAGCGCTGTCTGCGTGGCCACCAGTTGTGACTGGGCGTTGGCCGCGTTGACGACCGCCAACTCGTGTTCATCGGCGGTTATCACCTTCTGGGCGTACAGGTCGTTCGCGCGCTGCAACGCGGCTTTCGTCACTGTGACGTTGGCCTGAGCAGCAACCGCGGCCGATTTGGTGCGCTGGAAGTCGTTAGTCAGAGTTCGCGTGTCAATCTGAACCAGCAAATCACCAGGTTTCACCTGCTGTCCTATATCTACTGGCATCTTCATGACGAGGCCAGACGCCTGCGACTTAACTGGAACTGTATCTACCGGCGTAACCGTTCCGGTTGCCTGGGCCGTCACGACAATGTCGCGCCGCCCGATGGTTACCGTGGGTATGGCGGTTTGATCACTCGACTTCTTGCTGCACGCCGCGATGGACGTCACCGCCAATGCGAGGAGCAGCTTCTTACGTCCGTTCATCGTGTTACTCCGTTCGGTCCGGTGGTGACGTTGACGAGGGGCTGCCCAATGAGTGCTTCGATCTGCGCCGTGGCCAACCGTACTGAGTTGCGAGCGGCGATGAGGTTTGATTGTGCCTGGTTCAATGTCGTCTGAGCTGTGAGCAAGTCTACGATTGTTGAGAGTCCGAGATTGTACCGCTGCTGCACGACGCGCAGGTTCTCAGTTGCAGCGGCTATTGAAGCCGTCTGGACCAGAATCTGCTCCTGCCCCAATCGCAACGCGTCGATGTACTGCACGGATAGTTGCTTCGCCGCCAGCCGGGCGTCACGCAGCGATGCCGCCGCGTTTGTCTGGTTGATCGTGGCGTTGGCGATCTGTCCTTCTCTCACAAAACCATTGAAGATCGGAATGCTCAGTGAGAGATTGAGCTGCCCGCTGTATGCGAATGGGTCGTTGCCAAATCCGTACGCTCCAATACCGTTTCCACCGCGTGAATAGCTCGCGTTGACCGTCGGTATGTATGATGCGCGTGCTGCCTTGCGTCGCTGCTCCGCCGCCGCGAGGACCGCTGTAGCCTGCGCTATGTTCGGCGATGCCTCGGCCAACGTTGTGACTGCGGCGCTATCAACCTGCACGGTGTCGCGCGCGGCTACATCAGGATCGTTCAGTGCAGCCGAGAGCGGCACCGATGATCCGACCAGGCGTGTTAGTGTCGCGTTAGCGTCGCGCCTCGCGTTCTGGGCGACCCTGAGCGCTAACTGCGCGTTCGCGACCAGGACGACGGCGGTCAGTGAATCAGATGCAGTCGCGGCTCCAGCCACAACACGTCGGCGTGAGAAGTCCAGCTGCTGCAACGCCTGCGCCAACTGCGTCCTTGCCGCGTCCTCGCTCTCGAGCGCTGACAACGACGCGTAGAACTGCTGCTCTACGTTGAGAGCAACCGTGAACGACTGCGTGACAGCACCCTGCGTTGCCGCTGCAATGTCAGCCTTCGCGGCGCGCACATTCGGTATGTTCGCCGCGTTGAATAGCTGCGCGTTGAAACCGAGCGAATTGCTGTAGTTCCACTGGTTCCCGGCGATGGTCACCTGCTCGCCCGCGGAATTGACGCGAGTCAGCGATCCGGCGCCCGTGAACTGGCGGCCGGCACCAAAATTCGCCGTAATGCTCGGCAAAAAAGCGCCATATGCGCTACGAAGCTCCGCCCTGCCAGACTCAATGCTTCCCCGTGCCGCGATGGCCTGCGGCGAATTCTGCTGCGCCAGCCGGATCGCCTCCGCGAGCGTCACTGGCTGAGTGCCAGCACTCACGGAATCCCGCGCCCTCGTAGTGTCCTGCGCCCTCGCCGCGACGAGGGGCGTCGCCGCGAGCCCCATGGCTAACAGAAGGTGGCCGCCCTTCCGTCGCGCCGCCCCGACGTCCCAATGGCCGGAAATCACTCTTGGCTGCAATTGAATTGTCATGAAAGTTGTCTGTACCGGTCGCGGTGAGCACTCCCGTGCCGTAGCTGCTAGCGTAGCAGCGCTCCGTGACCTCCGCGTTTTCCGGTATTGCACCGGAGGGGCCGAGAAATATTCGACCCCTTTCATACAATGATTACAGATAGCTATGCCAAAACGTTTGGAATTGGCCGAGCAGGCGTACGTTCGCCGGATTTATCCTCTCGTAGCGGCGCCTGCCCGATTTATGCAAGACTGACTCACTAACCAAGATTCTCGCCCCGCGGCACTCACGGAGTAAACGACCAAAATGGGTACTGGAATCGATCGAAAGCAGAGCAGGCCCCAGTCCCGCCACCCGGCCGAAGAACCCGACTTCGCTGTCGAATCAGCTGACGTTGGTCGGTTGCCCTCGACGGCCGATCGGGATTACCCGAACGACTCTCGCGAGTTCAATGCCGCGCGCACGGCTCTGGGGGTGCTCTTCGGTCCGCCGCGCGAAAGGTCGTTTGCCGTTCGCTTCTGGAATGGTGAGGTCGAGGGTCCCGATGATCCTACGCCGGCCTTCACCCTCGTGCTGAATTACCCCGGTACGCTCCGGCGAATGCTCCACCCACCCTTTGAGCTGTCAATCTGCCGGGCCTTCATTGCGGCGGACTTTGACATTCTCGGTGATGCCGAACGGGCGACGGCCTTGGGGAATAATCTCTACGGCGACCTGGCCAGCCCCGCTCGGCTCGCTCGACTGACCCGCGCGCTCATAGCTCTTCCTACAGATGATAGCCCCGCGCCGCACCCGC